>JAHYJA010000002.1 GCA_019429325.1 Bacteroidales bacterium | reverse complement strand
AAGCTGGCCGGAAGGACGGGAACAGCCGAAACAGAGGCAGGAGAGTTCTGGAACATCTACAAGCTCGACGTTGTTGTTATTCCCACGAACAGGCCGGTCATCAGGTTCGACAGGGAGGATCAGGTTTATAAGACAAAGAGGGAAAAATATAATGCGGTAATCGACGAAATAGCCAGCATGAATCGTCAGGGTCGTCCCGTGCTGGTGGGTACAACCTCGGTCGAAATTTCAGAACTGCTGAGCAGGATGCTCAAGATGAAGGGACTCAGGCATAATGTTCTCAACGCGAAACTGCATCAGCGCGAGGCTGAGATAGTGGCTGAGGCCGGGAAAGCAGGCACTGTTACTATTGCAACCAATATGGCAGGTCGGGGAACCGACATAAAGCTGACAGAAGAAGTCAGGCAGGCAGGGGGACTTGCCATCGTTGGCACCGAACGGCATGAATCCAGAAGGGTGGACCGTCAGCTGAGGGGCCGCTCCGGACGCCAGGGAGATCCCGGTTCCTCCCAGTTCTTCGTTTCGCTCGAAGATGAACTGATGAGATTGTTCGGCTCTGAAAGAATAGCCGGGATAATGGACAAGCTCGGCCTTAAGGACGGTGAAATGATCCAGCACCCTATGATCACGAAATCAATCGAAAGGGCTCAGAAAAAAGTTGAGGAAAATAATTTCGGCATCAGGAAAAGGCTTCTCGAATATGATGATGTGATGAATTCACAGAGGGAGGTGATATATAAAAAGAGACGCCATGCCCTGCTCGGTGAAAGACTGAGTGTCGATATAGCCAATATGATGTACGATGTCACTGAGAATCTTGTCGAGACTTATCAGAAAGAGGGAGACTTTGAAGGGTTCGATTTTGACCTTATCAGGTCATTTTCAATGGATTCACCTGTTCCCAGGGAAGAGTTTCTGAAAATCAGCCCGGAACAAATAGTTGATCAGGTCTATGCAAAGGTGCTTGATACCCATAAACGTAAGGAAGAAACAATTTCTCAGCAAGCCTACCCTGTTCTCAAGGATGTTTACGACAGAATGGCACATGCTTATGAAAACGTCGTTGTTCCCATCTCCGACGGAATAAAGGTATTTCAGGTAGTGACCAACCTTAAGCTGGCCGCCGAATCGGAAGGAAAGGAACTGGCAAAGGCATATGAGAAGACCATTGTTCTTGCCACCATAGATGATGCGTGGAAGGAGCACCTGCGTGAGATGGACGAACTCAAACAGTCGGTTCAGAACGCCACCTACGAACAGAAAGATCCCCTGCTTATTTATAAGTTCGAATCATTTGAGCTCTTCAAGACAATGGTAATGAAGGTAAATAAGGATGTCGTAAGTACGCTCATGAAAGGACATATTCCCGTACAGGATCCTGAGCAGGTTAAGGAGGCCCAGAGAAGACGACAGGTTGATATGAGCAAATACCGCACTTCAAAAAGCGATTTCTCTCAATACAGCAGTACAGGGGGCGGGCCTGACAGGAATCAGAAAGCTGAACCGGTGAGGGTCGACAAAAAGATAGGCAGAAACGATCCGTGCCCCTGTGGCAGCGGGAAGAAATACAAGCATTGCCATGGACGGATGCATGAAGCTCCTGAAGGTGCAAGGCCGAATGTATGATCAGAACCTGCTTACTTCCTCAATAGCTTTCTGGATCCTTAAATAAGTGCTTCGCGTGACCGGGACAAGGGGCAGGCGCAGGTAATTCTGACAAAGGTTCATTGAGCTGAGTACTGCTTTTATTCCTGCCGGATTGCCCTCGGTAAAAAGCAATTCAATCATCTCCAGGAAACGGAACTGTATCTCGCGGGCCGGTTTGAAATTATTCTTGAGCGACTGGCTCACCAACTCACAGCACTGGGCAGGAAACGCGTTTGCGAGCACGGAAATGACGCCCGAGCCGCCTGCTGCAATGATCGGAAGAGTCATCAGATCATCACCTGAGATCAGGTGGAAGTTCTCAGGTTTGTTTTTTATAATATTCATGATCTGCGTCATGTCTCCTGAGGCCTCCTTGATCGCTACAATATTCTCACAGTCATGGGCAAGCTGAAGACAGGTGTCGGCAGAAATATTGCTGCAGGTCCTGCCCGGGACATTATACAGGATTATCGGCAGGGGAGTGGATGTGGCAATAGCCTTGAAATGCTGTAAAATACCTCTTTGATTAGGCTTGTTGTAACAGGGTGCAACGGAGAGTATCCCGTCAACACCCTTTAATCCGGAATTTCTTATGAAACTGATGATTTCCTGGGTATTATTGCCTCCTATCCCGACGATTAGCGGGACCCTGTTGTCAATAATCTCAAGGACATAAGACATCAGTGCCTTCTTCTCATCCTTTGTAAGGGTCACAGATTCCCCGGTGGTCCCCATCAAAACGATGTAACCAATGCCCCCCGTTATAACGTGTTCGATTATGCGGCCCAGCGAAGTAAAATCGATGCTGGAATCATTCTTGAAGGGTGTAATTATGGCAACACCGGTGCCTTTCAGCTTTTTCATTTCTAATCAATTACTTATCAACTTTTTCTTCTGTTCCCGAATTTATCATCTCAAGATAGTGCACAACCTGAGTAAGGTAATTATCAATACTGACCGGTTTATTTATATTCATTAAAAGATCAAAAGGAGACTTTTCGGGCTGGCTGTCCGACAGGCCTGCTTTGAAATGAGCTTCAGACAATCCTGAAATGAAAAGTAAGGGCAACAATTGCTCAAAATTTATATCAATCAGTACGTCATACGGGGTTTTAACGAATTTTTCAGCCCCGGGCAATACAGGAAAATAAAAATAATTCAGCTCGTTTCTCCTTAAACAGGTAAAATATCTGATTGCTGTATACTGGTCAGGGAGTGTAACGCCGGGATAATAGCCCAGAATATCAACGTTAATACTTCTCTCCTGCATCCTGAGGTAAAACTTAGACAATGAGGCAAAATCCTCAGGTTTTGATGCGTCCCATACAATTAAAATGTTTTTAACATGGGCTATACCTGTATATGAAACTTTCCTGTGTGCCCGCGACAGCCTCCTGGAGAGCATAAATCTGCCTGCTTTCAGCCTTATTCTTCTGAAGAGTTCCATTTTGCAAACCTAAGAGTTTTTTGATAATGTATGCAACGCTTATTGGTTATTCTTCACCAATTATGCCAAGGAATTCAGTTTCATTAACAATTTGTATTCCGAGCTCCCTGGCTTTCTCAAGCTTGGATTGTCCCATGTTCTCACCGGCAAGAATAAAGGAAGTGTTTTTTGAAACAGAAGAGGAATATTTTCCTCCGTTATTTTCGATGATACTCTTGTATTCTTCACGACTGTGCCTGTGGAACAGACCTGAGATGACCACTGTCCGGCCTTCGAGGGAGTTGCCGGTCTGTTCAGACTTTTTTTCTTCACTAAGAGTAATGCCGGCAGATTTAAGGCGTCTGATTGTTTCAATGTTATCCTCATCAGAGAAATATGAAACAATGCTTGCAGCTATTTTAGGTCCGATTTCACGGATAGCTGTCAGTTGTTCAATATCTGCCTCCATAAGTTCGTCAATTGATCTGAATCTTTTCGCGATGATCTTTGCCACTGTTTCACCAACATGTCGTATCCCCAGGGCATAAACAACCCTGTGATACGGAACGCCGAGGGACTGTCTGATACTTTTTATTATGTTGGCAGCAGATTTCTCTCCGAGTCTTTCAAGCGGAACCAGCTGTCGGGCCTGCAGGTTGTAAAGATCGGCAAAATTTGTTATGAGCTTGCTGTTGTACAGAAGATCAATGGTCTCCTCTCCGAGACCATCGATATCCATTGCCTTCCGGCTGATAAAATGCCCGATCCTTCCTTTTATCTGGGGAGGGCAGTGAAGATAATTGGGACAATAGTGATTTGCTTCTCCCTCAGTCTTTACCAGTTTTGTTCCGCATTCCGGGCAATTTTCAGCAAATGTGACCTTACTGCTCCCGGAGTTCCGGTACGAATGGTCAATTCCAACGATCTTTGGTATTATTTCCCCGCCTTTTTCCACATAGACCATATCGTTCAGATGAAGGTCAAGCAGGGCAATCTGATCAGCATTGTGGAGGGATGCGCGCTTCACCGTTGTCCCGGCAAGTAGAACTGGTTCAAGATTTGCTACCGGTGTTACGGTCCCGGTCCTTCCTACCTGAAAAGCGACAGAAAGGAGTCTTGTAAGAGCCTGTTCAGCCTTATATTTAAAGGCGATTGCCCACCTGGGCGATTTTGCCGTGTTTCCCAGTTCCTTTTGCATCGCGAGAGAGTTCACCTTAATGACTATACCGTCGATCTCATACGGGAGATTCTCTCTTTTTGCCTCCCAGTGCCTTACAAAATCCAGGACTTCACCGGGGCTTTTGCAGAGCTTTATACTTTCATGAACCCTGAATCCCCATCCTGATGCAGCTTTAAGATTTTCATAATGATTATTAAATGGCAGATCTTCGCCAAGCAAGAAGTAAAAGATGCAATCAAGCTGCCTGGTGGCAGTGATCCCGGGATCAAGGAGCTTAAGAGTGCCTGCGGCAGCATTGCGCGGATTGGCGAATGGAGTGATGCCCTCCCTGATCCTTGCTTCGTTTAGCCTGCTGAAGATCTCTTTTGAAAGCAATATTTCCCCCCTGATTATGAATTCGTCAGGAATATTATTCCCTGTAACCTTTACAGGAATGCTCTTAATCGTCCTTATATTATGCGTAACGTCATCACCATTAGTGCCGTCTCCCCGGGTAAGGGCCCTGTTCAATACTCCCTTGACATATGCCAGGCTGACTGACGCACCGTCAAATTTGAGTTCACAGACATATTCAACCATACCTGAAACGACCTTTCTTATCCTGGTATCAAAATCCATTATCTCCTGTTCGCTGTATGTGTTTCCAAGCGAAAGCATAGGATAAGGGTGCGTAAATTGCCTGAAATCATATGTGAGATCACTCCCCACCGTTCTTGTAGGTGAATCATTGTCAGCCAGTTCAGGAAATTTTTTTTCAAGTGTCTCAAGCTCATTAACAAGGAGATCATATTCAAAATCAGAGATAACAGGCTCATTATGAATATAATACCTTTCATTGTGCTCTTTGATCTCTTTTCTGAGCTTCTTTATGCGGTCTTCTGCATCAGCCTGTTTCATTTGTTTCCGTGATAATGACTTAAGTTGTATTCAGCTCATGAGATCAGGTCCAGATGCCTTCAACTGATGCGGCACATTTCGGGCATTTACCTTCCCTCAGGGTGTTGTACGCAACACGGTAACCCTGCCTTGAGATAACTGTGGAACTGCAAGCCGGACATTTTGTGTCGGAGAGCTGATTGCCTGGAACATTGCCTGTGTATACATAGAGAAGACCTTCCTCAGCTGCTATCTTTGCTGCCTTTTCCAGGGTCTCTACCGGGGTGGGCGGTAGTTGCTGCAGCTTATGCGTAGGGTAAAACCTGCTGAAATGTATTGGTGATTTAGCCAGACCGTTATTGCTCAGCCATCTGCACATTTGCCGTATTTCATCAGTATTGTCGGTCCATGCGGGGACAATAAGATATGTTATTTCCAGCCAAACCCCCATATCCCTGTAAGTAAGCAATGAATCGAGGACAGGTTGCAGCTTTCCTCCTGTAAGCCTCAGATAGGTGTTGTTGTTAAATGATTTCAGATCGACGTTGGCCGCATCTATTACGGTGCAAAGCTGCCGGAGTGGCTCCTGGTTGATATATCCGTTAGTTTTGAGAATATTTTTTATCCCGGCTTTTTTTGCGAGAGTGGCAGTTTCGTAGGTGTATTCATAGAATGTTACAGGCTCAGTATAGGTATATGCAATGGATTTACAATCCCTGACGACGCATTCCTCAAGTACTTTCGCCGGCATCAGATCAAAGTTCCTGGTTTTAACGGGACTCGTCTGTGATATGGACCAGTTCTGGCAATTGAGGCATGCCATATTGCAGCCTGCGGTGGCGATAGAATATGTTCTCGAACCAGGCAGGAAGTGATAAAAAGGCTTTTTCTCAACAGGATCAACATTCGCTGAACACGGATTACCATACGCAAGCGTATATAGTTTCGATCTGATCACTCTGCGATTATTGCACTGACTAAGTTCACCCTCTCTGAGAACACACTCATTCGGACAAATCCTGCACATTATCCCTCTGGGAGTCTCTTCCTGGAACAATGCAATTTTTCTGCCGGCGGACTGATCCGGCCGGGGTATGCCGGCAAATGTCACGGAGGCGGGTAAGCAAGCCATCCCTGCTGAAAAAGCCAGACACTTTTTCATGAACTCACGTTTGCTTATGTCGGATCCGTTACGCGGCACGAGAGATTGATTAAATTTCTCAAATTTAAGAAAACTAAAGCTTTTTTCCTGCCCCACCGGCAACAAAACCGCTTATTACCATAGCAGCTATGATAAATATTCCTGCCCTGATCCCGAGAGCAGGCACAATAAGCCCTGAGATCAGAATAAAACCAAGGGCAGAACCTGCCAGGTCGGCTGTATAAACCGCTGAAGTGACGGAATCTGCTTCTGAACCGCTTTTTAAAGTAAATATCCGGAAAAGGTGCCCGGTGAGCAGGGCCGGAATGAATGCAGAAAGGATAAGAAGCCCGGTTACAAGCTGGAGGGATTTTATTTCTGTAATTCCTGTAACAATAAGACCTGCAAGTAGATACGAGCAGACAAGGATGAGACTCTTGACCGTAACTGAAAGATTATTAAGCAAGCTTATGCTGAATCCCGCCCCGTATGCAAGACCGGTCATAAGGCCTGCAATTATAAGGCCGGTAAGCTGGTACATGTTACCGGCTGTGATCTGAAGGATCACAAGCACGATGATTTCAAAGCCCGCAAGCGCTGATGCACAGGAATACATAAGTATATTCCTTCTTTTGATTAGGAACATGGGAAGCACAAAAAGAGTCAGGATTATTATGATCGATGGGGTTTTCTGGTGAATGTTCCTGCTTAAATTATATGACTGGTAATAGAAGCAGGCTACAGGGAACATTGCCCTGTTCCTTTTCACATTCGTGTCCATCAGGGCAACGATCTCCTCTGACTTTGCAGTTACCAGATCGTCAGAGAGGAAATCGGCAGAGACATAGGTATTCTGGATTTTTCTTTCATCGGCAAGTTGGCAGAATGATGCTGAGAGTTCAGAATCCGACGCAATAAAATAAAGTTTATGTCCCTCAATCGGTAAAACATTCCTGAATTCATCCGAGAGTGTATTATAAACTGAAGAAAAGAGTCTTAGCATTTCGTCGTTATAATAACCTGATGAGATGCCTGGCGAACACATGAAGATTCCGCCGGGATTAAGCCGGGACTTTACTGACCTGAAGAATTCAACAGTATAATATTTATTCAGAAGAAGTGAGGACGGTGGGGGTAGAAGAAGTATAATGACGTCAAACATTTTCGGGGTGCTTCTTATATACCTGAATGCATCATCAGTTTCAATAACCAGCCTGGCCTGCCCTTCATGCAAAGGGATATCCTCCAGTCTTGTCAGGGCCGGATCGCGTTCGACATACACCACTTCCCTTACAGGATGCTTCAGTATCTCCGCGAAATGGGAGTTTATCGAACCGGAGATCAGAAGCAATTTATCGGGATTGACGCTCTGCAGCACAGCGTAGTGAATATTCTCCTCCCTTTCAACACTATTGGCATGGTAAGCAACCAGTCTCTGGTTGTAATAAATGCTGGGTTCACCACCATATTCACCTCTGACAATATTCCCGTATGGAGTGTCTTCCGAGCTGTTGACTGTTATGCCGGGCAGTAGCAGTGACCGGAAAAGAATATCAGGATTTGTAATGATCAGCGTGGAGAGGAGGATAAAAACTATTGTTCTGACAATGATTCCGGTCACAGGCGACTTAATGTAAAATGTCAGCAAAGCATACGAAACACCGGAAACGATTAGTACCAGCAACATCTGATAGGTATTAAGAAGGCCGGCGCTCAGAATTGCGACTAAAATACCTGATATTATACCGCCGCCGGTCTCAATTGAAAAAGATTTTCCGGGAGTATAATTCCTTGATAATCTTGCTGCCGAGATTAATTTGATAAAAGTGAAGCCCGAGATGGTACAGAAAGGCAGCAGCACAAGAAGAGTATAGATCATACTTGCCAGAAAGCCCGGTGTCTCTCCAGTATTAAGAAACAGTCGGGAGAGCAGGAGAAACAAAAAAACAGAAACCAGCGGGCTCACAGAAAAGATCAGATTAATTCTTTTCAGGTTGTACAGGTTTGATTTGCCGGCTATTACAGATCCGATAGCCGAGGTGATCAGCCACGAAGCCAGAAAGGTGCCGGTAATAAGCTCATACCCTCCTGTGAGGTTCATCATTTCCCTTATCAGCAAAAGCTGAAAAGCCGAGCTTATAAAACCAACTATAAAAAGGTTGACCTTAATGCCAGCTGTATCGGTGTTATTAAATGTCTTTTCGCCTGATGGCGTGTCATGTTTCTCAAACAATCTCAGGTAATACGAAACGTGCCAGAGCAGATGAAAGAAACCGGCAAAGGCCATGGCCACACCGGTTTCCACGTGCCATTTAAGCAGGAAGCCGGTGAGAGGGATATTCCATTTATAATTGATCTGAAGTGCAAGAAAGATACCTGCAAGGGCTGTGAACAGGAATGTAAGGGCCAGGATTGAATTCCATAATTTCCTGTGTATCTGTAGTGTATAGAAGCCGTTACGGTATAGGAAATAACTGATCAGGTATAATATAATTGCAATTGAGGATGTGCCCGCTACATGATACATGATTACTTTTTGTTTTCCTCAAGAACCAGTCCCTCGTAAATATATATTTCGGCGTTTTTCCATCCGTCCCATCCTATACCGGCCTTGTCGCGCGATGTATAGCCGAGGAACTCCTCGAGGCTCCATCCGTTCTCTGTGGCAACCTGGGGCAGCATTGTTCCGGATCTGAAATCCTTTTTAATATAGATGCCATGTTTACCCGGTATAATTTCCTTAATATCATTTATCTTTCTGAGGGGTCCGAGGACGGTTATTTCCATCTCGGTTCTGGAATATTCCCGTTTGGTAAGAGGAGAGAACCGGGCATCTTCAAATGCTGAAGAGCATGCCGATGCGGAAACAACTTCATAGAGTGGATCTGATGAGACGAATCTGCCAATGCAACCCCTTAATTTTCCGTCTATTTTAAGTGTGACAAAAGCCCCCAGTGGCTTTCTGAACAACTCAGGAAGTGATTTTTCATCAGGGAGGGTTATTTTCTGGTTGTCGAGCTTTGATTGTATGCTGCTGCGAGCTATTGAGAAGAGCATTTCTGTCTCCCGTTCTGTCAGGGAGATTTCATCTGTAAGTGAATTTGCGGCTGCCGGCTTATTGTTTTTTTCGATAACGGCAATCGCATGATAACCAACTACTTCATCCTTATTGCCATAGCGGGTGTCACCGGAGTTGCAATAATCTATACGTTTATATTCGAGCAGGTCATTTCCTTCGGTCAGATACATAAGCAGCAGACCAGATGTCCATCCGCACATGCTCGTTGAGAGTCCCGGAATATTTCTCTCGGAGTTCCTCTTCAGTGTATTAAGAAATTCCTGTGGATTCCCTGAGACGATGCTGTTGGCAGTGATGTCATCTGTTTCCATGGCATCCTTGTAGGAAGGATAATGAGAGAAATCACTGCTGATAACAAAAAGATTTTCCTGCGTGAACCATGGCTTAAGAGCGTCGGCGATTTTCCTTACACTGTTTGTATTGTTGGTTCCTATAATGATGGGAACGATCATGGGATCTGAGGTAAAGTAGTACTGGATAAATGGAATCTGTACTTCAAGGCTGTGCTCCTGTGTATGAGCCGTTACCGATGTGTTGAAAACTCTGTTCTCTTTGCTGAGTTTCCCTGCTATCTCTTTGTTTACGGTTATCTTACCCAATGGGGTAATAAAATCTCCTGAACCATATACTGAAGCGCCGTCGAACAGCATTATATGGCTGGAGCCTATGATGAAGATGTTTTTAAGAGGTTTGTCCCTGTCAACAGCGGAGAAAGCTGAAGCGGCGGTATTGCCCGAGAAGACATAGCCGGCGTGAGGACTGATAATAGCTCTGACATTCTGATTTCCGGGGCTTTTCACGCAGTTCCCGAAGTGCCGGGAGAGATCGTTCATGAGTGTTTCTTTATTGGCGGCGTAAAATCTTCCTGCGGCTGCCGGTTGACGGTCAGCCTGTCTTTTCTGGGAATAGCTTTCCATTACAAGAAATATTATTAAAATCAGAATAAAGCAAAATTTTCGCATTGTTCAAAAAAAATTATGGCATAACAAAGTTAGGCCAAAAAATTAAAAGATTCTATGGATTGCAGGATAAAAGGTCCCGGTGGGTTTTAGATGAAGATCATCGATTCCTTGAGGATCTTGCCTTGTTCATCAGTGCCGTATATCTTCAAACCGATGCTTACTGTGGAATTGCTGATAACGTCGATAACAGGACTGAGATCGTCCTTGATATCCTCGATATCTTCAAAATCTTCGATCGGGAAGTATATATGAAGGAAGAGTACGTATTCAGGATTTTTGATCCCGGCCAGAGCCTTGACAATCTTTGCCAGCCAGATGGAGGATGCAGTATTGAAATATTCCAGATTAAGCCTGAGGTTAGTCGTGTGCCTGGGATTTTTCACATAATCGGTCACCCATTTAAAGACAGGTTCGAAAATTTTGATTGCATTTACAGGAATCGATTTGCCCGCAATAATAAGTTCTCCTGTAAAATGGTTAAGGTCGATCAGGGGAGATTTTTCTGTGGGGTCTACAAAAAGATTCTTCAGCTCGCTTGGGGAAATGGGCTCTTTCATTTTTTTGCCGCTTCTGAATTTAAGTACCATAATCAAAAATAAAACTTCTTTTAAGTTTATTCCATACCCTTCATCAAAAAGAAATGAACAATTGTCAAAAATAATCGCCAGTCTATAAATAAAACCAGTCTGTTTGAAAAAATGCCCGATTGGTTCTGATCCTTCTGTCGCGGGATCTCTGTTTTATACGGCAATATTTTAAAAATGTTATATTTGCAGGCGGAAAAACAGAGATATTAATGGAGAGTGTCATTAAGAACTGCATCAAAGAGGCTGTTAAAACCCTCTATAACAATGATGCGGAGGATGAACTGATTCAGATTCAGGAGACCAGGAAAGATTTCAGGGGTGATTTTACCCTGGTTGTATTCCCAATTCTGCGCTTTTCCAAAAACACCCCTGAGCAGACCGGGAAGGATATCGGAGCTTACTTAAGCGAAAAACTTCCTGCAGTAACAGGTTTCAATGTGGTCAAGGGGTTTCTCAACCTTGAGATATCCGACAGGTGGTGGATGGAATATTTCCGGGCAACAGCAGGAGAAGAAGATCTTTTCAGTGTCTGCAGGGTAGATAATCCCGAAACCATTCTTGTCGAATACTCTTCACCCAACACCAACAAACCGCTTCATCTTGGGCACATACGTAATAATCTTCTGGGATATTCGTTGTTCAGGATACTTTCTTCGTGTGGACATAACGTTTACAAGACCAACATAGTAAACGACCGGGGCATTCATATCTGCAAGTCGATGCTCGCCTGGCAGAAATATGGTAATGGAGAGACTCCGGAGAGCACTGGCATGAAGGGAGACCATTTTGTCGGGAAGTATTATGTGACTTTTGAACGGGAGTACAAGGCTCAGATTGAAGAGCTGGTTTTGCAGGGAACAGGAGAGGCTGAAGCCAGGAATTCAGCTCCGCTGATGCAGGAGGCAAGGGAGATGCTTGTCAGATGGGAAGCCGGGGAAAAGGAGGTTGTAGATCTCTGGAGAACGATGAATTCATGGGTTTACGAGGGATTTGAAGAGACTTACAGAATGCTGGGGGTCGACTTTGACAAAATTTACTACGAATCAGAAACATACAAGACAGGAAAGGAGATAGTTCTGTCTGCTCTCAGGGATAAGATACTCTACAGCCATAATGATAATTCAATCTGGGCAGACCTTACGGCTGAAGGTCTCGACCATAAAGTATTACAGCGATCCGATGGTACCGCCGTATATATTACCCAGGATCTCGGCACCGCTGTGGCGCGCCATAACGACTACAGGTTTGAGAAGACGATCTATGTGGTTGGCAACGAACAGAATTATCATTTCCAGGTACTGAGGGTACTTATGAAAAAGCTTGGATATAAATGGGCAGACGGACTGATCCATTTTTCATACGGAATGGTTGAACTGCCGGATGGGAAAATGAAATCGCGCGAAGGAACTACAGTCGATGCTGATGACCTCATAAGGGAAATGAAGGAGACTGCCAGGGATGTATCAATGGAACTGGGTAAGCTGTCCGGTTTCTCAGAGGAGGAGAAGGCTGATATCTTCAGGAAAATAGGGCTTGGTGCCCTCAAGTACTACATTCTTAAGGTTGATCCCCATAAAAACATGACATTTAATCCCGGTGAATCAATCGATTTTAATGGCAATACGGGCCCATTTATCCAGTACACGTACGCAAGGATAGGATCAGTATACCGCAAGGCCGGGGAGATGGGGATTGAGCCGGATATCTCTCAGTTGATGAGTGCCAGGCCGGGACAGAAGGAGATTGATCTCATAAAGCTCCTGAGGAGATTTCCCGTCACCGTAAGAGAAGCCGCCGCAGCGTACAGCCCTGCCATGATTGCCAACTATTGTTATGAGCTTTCGAAGGAATACAATCAGTTCTACCACGATTTTTCCATCCTTGGTGAGGAAAACAAGGCATTAAGGAATTTCAGACTTATCCTTTCCGGACTGACAAGCCGTGTCCTGTCCGCAGGGATGTGGCTCCTTGGGATTGAAATGCCTGAACGAATGTAAAATTTGTCTGAAACAATTTTTAGTGTGTAATTATGTTCGAAAATCTGAGTGAACGCCTCGAGAAATCCTTTAAGATTCTGAAAGGGCATGGTCGAATTTCTGAGATTAACGTTGCTGAGACACTTAAAGAGGTACGCAGGGCGCTGCTTGATGCTGACGTTAATTTCAAGATAGCCAAGCAGTTTACCGATACGGTCAAGGAGAAGGCATTGGGGCAGGAGGTACTGAGGTCGGTCAACCCTGCCCAGATGATGGTTAAACTGGTTCACGACGAGCTCGCAGAGCTCATGGGTGGCGATAAGAGCGATATCAATATCAAGGTCAACCCGGCCATAATACTCATTGCCGGCCTTCAGGGTTCAGGAAAAACAACATTCAGCGGAAAGCTGGCACTTTGGGTGAAAAGCAAGAGAGGTAAGCACCCCCTGCTTGTAGCGGGTGATGTGTACCGTCCCGCGGCCATCGAACAGCTTAAGATCATCGGAACACAGACTGAGGTGCCTGTCTATACGGAAGAGGGTAATATGAATCCCGTACAGATTGCCAGAAACTCAATCAGGGAAGCAAAAACTAAAGGCTATGATGTTGTTATAATCGATACCGCGGGCCGGCTCGCAATCGACGAAACCATGATGAACGAGATCTCTTCGGTAAAGGAGGCGGTAAATCCTCACGAAATACTGTTCGTGGTCGATTCGATGACCGGTCAGGACGCGGTAAATACTGCGAAGGAGTTCAATGAACGACTCGATTTCAACGGAGTTGTGCTGACCAAACTGGACGGTGATACCAGAGGCGGTGCTGCCCTGTCGATCAAATCCGTCGTAAACAAACCCATAAAGTTCGTCAGTACAGGTGAAAAGATGGATGCGCTGGACATCTTCTATCCGGGACGCATGGCTGACAGGATCCTTGGAATGGGGGATATTGTGTCGCTTGTTGAAAAGGCACAGGAACAATACGACGCCGAAGAAGCCAGGAAGCTTCAAAAGAAGATAGCAAAGAATCAGTTCGACTTCAACGACTTCATATCACAGATACAGCAGATCAAGAAGATGGGTAATGTAAAGGACCTTATGTCGATGATCCCCGGGGTAGGTAAAGCTGTGAAGGATCTTGATATTGACGATGATGCCTTTAAAAGCATTGAAGCAATCATAAGAAGTATGACACCTGAGGAGAGAGTGAATCCGGTGGTTCTTAACGGAAGCAGACGCAAGCGAATTGCAATGGGAAGCGGCACAACGGTGCAGGACGTAAACAGACTCCTGAAACAGTTTGACGAGACCCGGAAAATGATGAGGATGATGACAAAGGGAGGAAATGTCTCACAGCTGATGGCAAAAAGAAGATAACCCATGTATAAACTAATAGACGGCAAAACAACAGCCGCTGAAATTAAATCCGAAATAGCTGAAGCAGTTGCTGAAATGAAGAAGGAGGGACGGCGGGTGCCGCACCTGGCAGCAATTCTTGTCGGAAACGATGGCGCCAGCGAGACATACGTGGCTAACAAGGTAAAGGACTGCAATGAGGTTGGTTTTAAATCGACTCTCCTGAGGTTCGGTGCCGGTATAACCGAAGCCGTATTGCTTGAGGAGATAGCCCGGCTCAACAGGAATGATGATATTGACGGATTTATTGTTCAGCTGCCGTTACCCGGCCATATAGAAGAGAATAAGGTCATTGAGTCAATCGATCCTGCGAAGGATGCAGATGGGTTTCATCCCGTCAACCTTGGCAAAATGATGATCGGACTTCCCTGTTTTCTCCCGGCGACGCCCTACGGTATAACCGAGCTTATAAAAAGATATGGCATAGAAACTTCCGGCAGGTTGTGCGTGGTGGCGGGACGCAGCAATATTGTCGGCCGTCCCGTCAGTATCCTTTTGTCACAGAAGGGTATGGATGCAACGGTAATTGTCACACACAGCCGGACCAGGGATCTGGCGGGAATACTAAGGCAGGCAGATATCATTATTGCCGCTATCGGATCTCCCTCTTTTGTTAAAGCCGAAATGGTGAAACAAGGGGCGGTGATAATAGATGTAGGAACCACCCGAATCCCATCGCCAGACAGCAAATCCGGTTTTAAGCTTGCCGGTGATGTTGATTTTGAGAATGTTGCCCCCAAATGCTCATTCATTACCCCGGTACCGGGCGGAGTGGGACCCATGACCAGGGTTTCGCTCCTGAGAAATACACTTATGGCAGCAGCTAACAGGTAATATCAGGCGTAATTGATTAATTATCCTGGAATTCGATACCTGAAAGATACAGATCGAACCCACCTTTGCCTCCAGGCCGGTCAGAAGAGAAGATCATGAAATGATTTGTGAAATCCTGAAATGTCCCGAGAACCGGTCTGTATTCATCTGAAGAAGTATTGATCTCAGGCCCGAAATTAACCGGGGAGCTCCAGTTCCCCCCACTGAACAGGGAATAGTACAGGTCATAACCCCCGTAACCTCCCGGGCGGTTTGATGCGAAGACCATGATATTCCTGTGGACATAAGGACATTTTGTATCTCCTTCACTGGTAAGGCTTCCGATCAGCAAGGAGGGAGCGTAAGCGGAGTTGAACCAGGCCTCCGGGCTTGTTCCGGGTGGCCTGGCATGACGATAAATCCTGAAATTGCTGTCCCTGTCCGATGAAAAATAGATGGTATCCTGACTGGTACCAAAACAGATGTAAGCTTCTTCGGATGAGGTGTTCAGAAGCGTTACGGGAGAAGGCCCGTTAATGGAAGGGAGGGACGAACCAAAGTAGGGAAGATGTTTGAGATAATAAAAATCCAGATTACCTTCATCATTAACAGTCGAATAAATAAAGTATTCAAAACCGTCAGCAGTACTGAAGAAAGAGTAGGGGCCAAACTCATTCTCAGGCGTATTCGTTTTGGAAAGAATGGAATTATAGAAAGGATTACCGGCCATTTCAGAATTAACAGAAAAGTTCCCGTTTGTCTGGTCGAAAGTAAATGTGACCAGACCCTGTACGAAGTCAAACTGACCGCCTGAGCTACCCCTGTTACTTGAAAAGATAACCGGTATCGCTCCGAACAATTGCGGCAGATTCATGTTAAAATCATCATTGGATGAGTTTATTCCCGAAAGGCTTATTACAGTGTCAGGAAAGGTCCCTGGCAGAAGTTTGACAGGATTTTCACTCTTCTTACAGCCGTAAAAAAGGGAAAATATTGTTAAAGCACAGAATATCAATGATATGTTAAAACAATTTTTGACCATGTTTATATATTTTTCCGGGAAAGACATCTGCCACAAATATAAATATTAAATGAAAAACCGGGTCATTGCCCGGCTTTTCGAAGGTAGAATTTAGGTTAATTCTAGGGTATAATGAATATAGGGGTAAAAATTCAATTCATACAACATAGATGAAAATTTATGCGGTTTGGTTGCGTGGGATTCCTTAAAAACGTTGTTTTTAATATGATAATTTTGTATGGCGTTGAATCTTAGGTGTTTAAAAAAAGATTAAAATGTTGATAATTGTACAGACCTCAAAATAACCTTAAGTAAATTGTTACTATTTTTGTACACATCATTTTTTGAACATGGAAGAAGAGAGATTTGGATTCTCATATGAGGAAGAGATAAAGCATGCGGTCCAGAAGTTTGAGAGGATGAAAAGGAATAATGAGAGTTATTTCTTTGATGTAATTGAATTTGAATCCATAATTGATTTTTATATCGAGAACAACAATTCCGTAAAGGCATTTGAGGCAGCAACACTGGCAACGGAACAACACCCGAACTCCGTTTCAATACAGCTTCGCAAGGCAAGGGTGCTTCTTGATAAGGGGCGGGCGGTAGAGACTCTTACTATCTTGAGAAAGCTTGAGAGCATTGAGCCCGGAAACCACGAGATTTATATCGCAAAGGGTACAGCCATGGGAATGCTTGGGGATATACAGGGAGCAAAGAAAATGTTCGACTATTCCCTGACTCTCGATTCCGATGAAGTTGAAAATATATTGTTTGCGATAACATCCGTCCTTCAGAACCTCAATTATTATGAACACCTTATTCCATACCTGCTGAAGCTTACAGATCTCGAGCCGGAGTTTTATGCCCATCTTTATGATCTTGCCTATGCATACGAAAAGACGGAAGATTTCGAGAACAGTATCTACTATTATCTGAAATACCTCGAAGAGGAGCCATTTTCAGACAGTGCATGGTACAATCTGGGGATCATATACAGCAAGCTTGAATATTATGACAAGGCGATAGAAGCCTACGATTTCGCCCTTGCAATCAACTCCCAGAATACTTTTGCACTCTTCAATAAAGGGAACATCCTCAGTAACCTTGAGAGGTATCCCGAAGCGATACCCGTCTATCATGAGTATCTCGAGATCGAACCGGAGAATTTTGAGGCAATGACTTATCTTGCAGAGTGTTATGAAAAGACGAATGAACTGATCCTTGCCCGTAAATATTATCTTGATGCAATCGAGCTCTCACCTGATTTTGCTGAACCGTGGCTTGGCCTGGGTATAATAGCTCTGATTACCGGCAAACCTGACGATAGCCTTATCTTTCTGATGAAGGCAGTCAGGCTGGATGATGAGAATCCGGAAATATGGTTCCTCCTTGGAAGGGCTCATAATGCCATGGGTGAGAAAAAAGCTGCACTGAGATGCTACAGGGAAGCTCTTAAGCTCGATGCTTATTACGATGAGGTATGGACCGAACTGGGGAGGATCATTATAAAGGAAGGCCTGCAGAGAAAAGCTTTGCCATATCTGGAAAAGGCCTATAAGATAATAGGGGACGTGCCGGGAATAAGTTACCTTCTGGCAACATGCCATATTTATGCAGGAAGCCCCGACAAGGCATACAGACACCTGATGATAGCCCTGACCACCGATAAAGATCTTTTTGCAGGGTTCGCCGGATTTCTTCCCAATAATCTGTTAAGCCGGAAAATCAGGAAACTACTGAAGAGCAGTAACCTGATATGATTTATTAATCAGAATATTGAAGTCAGATGAAAACAATTCTACCATACATTCCCGACAGGCCTGAGAAACCGCGAAAAGAAGGAATTACCATGGTTATGGATAAGGGCATGAGCCTCAGGGAAGCAGAAGATTTCATGTCGGTTGGCAGCGGCTATACCGATTTTGTAAAACTGGGATTCGGCACGTCGATCCTGACTCCACATTTTGAAAGGAAAGTGCAGTTGTACAAGAAGCATGATGTAATTCCCTATCCCGGTGGCACCCTCTTTGAAGCTTTTATTGTGAGGAATATGTTCGGTGATTACATTGATTTCCTTGATAAATATGAGTTTGAGTTTGTTGAGGTATCCGACGGATCTTTCGAGATCGAGCATGGAAGAAAGCTTGAATATATTGAGCGTCTTGCTGAAAGAGGCACTGTTATTTCTGAAGTGGGATCCAAAAAGAAGAACGTGGTCTACACGCCGGATGAATGGGTTAGCATGATGAAGTCCGAGCTCGGGGCAGGCTCGGTCAAAGTGATTGCGGAAGCGCGGGAGTCAGGCACAGTTGGTATCTATAACGACGACGGGTCGGCGAATACAGCTTTGATAAGTGCCATTTCAGAACATATTGGCTTTGATAAAGTAATCTGGGAAGCACCGCTAAAGCCCCAGCAGATCTGGTTTATCAATAATTTCGGAGCCAATGTGAACCTCGGCAATATTGCCCCTAATGAGATCATTCCTCTCGAATCCCTGCGCTGCGGACTTCGCGGTGATACCTTCTTCCGGTTTCTGCCTCCGGAACTGAAGAATGGATAACAGTACTTCCCCACTGAGGGATAATAATACAGGTGCAGACATTATGAGGAGATTCGGACTTATCGGATACCCGCTGGGACACTCCTTCTCAAGGAAATACTTCACCGGAAAATTTCTCAATGAGCAGATCGACGATTGCTCATACGATAATTATCCGCTCGAAAACCTCGACGGCTTTTATGATCTTCTCCACAGAGTACCGGATCTTGCAGGCCTTAACGTGACTATCCCGTATAAATCTGAAATAATCAGGTTTCTGGATTCCATAGATCCGGAGGCTGAGGAGATAGATGCAGTTAATGTATTGAAGATCAATAGAACACAGGGCAAGATTGAAATTGCCGGATTCAATTCTGACGTTACGGGAATAAGAGAATCAATCGATCCGTATATTACTGAAATAAACCGGGCCATGGTTCTCGGTACCGGTGGAAGTTCAAAAGCAGTCTGTTACGTTCTCGGGAAATACGGGTTCCCTTTTTCAAGAATCTCAAGGACAGGAAAGGCAGGCGCGTTGAATTATCATGATATCACTGCGGAATTAATGAAGAAGACCGACCTTATTGTGAATACAACCCCGCTGGGAATGTTCCCTGACATTGAAAGCAGTCCGGATATAGATTATGATCTTCTTGAAGGAAAGCATATACTTTTTGATCTGGTTTATAATCCGGAAATAACATCATTCCTGAAAATGGGGCAGGAGAGAGGTTGCAGGATCATAAGCGGTATCAAAATGCTTCACTCACAGGCAGAGAGATCGTGGGAGATCTGGAACAGCGGGCAATTTTAAATAAATATGTTTTCCGGATATTCGATCGCTGTGAGGAAAAGTCCCCGTGCAGGCACTGATCCTCCGGCTCTGGATCGGTCTTTGGCAAGTATTATCTCTTCAAACTCTTCCAGGCTTGTTCTGCCCCTCCCTACCTGAATAAGAGTTCCGGCAACGGCCCTTACCATATTCCTCAGGAATCTGTCGGCTTTGATCGTGAAGATCAGCTGGTTGTCTACCTCTTCCCACGAAGCGTCAAATATCCTGCAGATATTGGTCCGGGTATCCGAGTGCAGTTTGCTGAAACTTGTAAAATCAGAGTAACGCGTCAGCAGAAATGATGCCTTATTCATGAGATCCACATCTATACTGCCGGTGTGAAGCCAGCTGAAATCTTTCCTGAAAGGATCTTTTTTTCTTGAAATGTAGTATTTATATGTTCTGGAAAGTGCGCTGAACCGGGCACTTGATTCAGGGATAACCTTTCTTAAGCCGGTAACTGAAATATCTTCAGGAAGAAAACCGTTCAGACTCGGAATGATGCCACCTCTGGTATCCAGATCATTCAAACCGGAGTCGAAGTGAGCGCAAAAAACCAGTGCATGGACTCCGGCATCCGTTCGTCCGGCACCTGTCGAAGCGATCTTTTCACCTGTAATGGCGCTTAATGCTTCATCAAGGATCTGCTGAACCGTCAGGGAATTGGGCTGATACTGCCACCCATGGTATGAAGTTCCTTTGTATGAGATGAATATGAAATATCTTGTTTTCACATACTGGTTTTTGCAAATGTAATTATATTAAGGGACATCAAAGAAAAAGTGCGGCACTCCAAAAAAAAAGCCTGTAAATGTTTGAAAATCGATCTTAAAATGTATTTTTACTTCATTTGAAAACCTGAAAAATTAATTTGTAAAACCTAAAAATTCACACAATGACAGAACAGAAAAACACGCAGGCCATCGGCATGGCCTTTATGGGAATGATCTTCTTCCTGTTCGGATTCGTTACGACTTTTAATATTACGCTGGCAGATAAGTTCAAGGCAGTTTTTGAGCTGTCGAACTTTCAGGCCCAGCTGGTTAATGGGGCCTTTTTCTTTACCTATTTTGTACTCTCTTTTACAGCCGGTGGCATAATCAAGAGGATCGGTTACAAGGCAGGTGTTATTCTTGGTCTTTTACTTGTGGCTGTCGGCAGCTTTCTGTTTTTTCCTGCCGCGAAAGCAATATCCTTTCCATTTTTCCTGTTTGCTATTTTTATCATGGCTGGCGGTGTCGTCTTTCTGCAAACAGCTGCGAATCCCTACGTCACTGCGCTTGGACCATCACAGACTGCTTCGGCCAGACTAAACCTTACCCAGGCACTTAACTCCATTGCGACCTATATTGCACCAATTCTTGCAGGTCTGTTCGTTTTTAAGGCAGCCGCAACTGCAGCTCTCAACGCCGCTGAATCAGTCCCGACCACTCCGTTCTTAATCATTGCCATAGTGGTTATTATTATTGCTGTGGCTATCTATTTTTTAAGGCTCCCCGAAATTCCAACCAAAGGTGTTGAAAAGAAAAGTGTCTGGAGCCATACGCATACGATTCTGGGTGCTGTAGGTATTTTCTGTTACGTAGGTGCCGAAGTAGGATCTGCAGCCATGCTTCAGAGATATTTCCAGGAAGCCTTGCAGATAGCCAGAAATGATGCCGCAATGATGATAGCCCTTTACTGGGGTGGTGCAATGGTTGGCAGGTTTTACGGATCATTCATGCTCTCGGATGTTGAAAAATCAAAGAAATACATGTATGCTGTCCTTGTTGTTGCCCTTGCCATGTTCGTCGGCTGGTTCGTAAGAAAAGAAATAACCGATGGTCTGATTTTCGCAGGGATTGCCGTGGTAAATTATCTTGCAATGCAGCTCGGCAGGGGCAATGCAAGCAGATCTCTCGCTGTTTTCGGCTTAATTGCCGCTTTGTTGCTGGTAGTGGTAATGTCTGTCAATGGACCAATCATTCTTTGGGTAGGTTTATCCATAGGGTTCTTTAACTCAATTATGTTCCCCAATATTTTTGCACTCGGTGTTGACGGGCTTGACAAGGGTGAACTCAGCATGGCTTCAGGACTTATCAATACAATGATTGTCGGTGGAGCGGTGATCCCTGTCCTTATGGGCCTCCTTGCTGACGGAATAGGTGTGAGATTTTCATTTATTCTGCCGATTATCTGTTACCTTTATATTGTATTTTTTGCCCTGGTTGGCAGTAAGCATAAGTAAAAGCCTGGTTAATAATCATTTCTTGAAGGAGGCTGTCCCGGATTATGTTTTGGGACAGCCTCATTCATTATTTAATGACAATTATTATATTTACGTTCAATCATAATCCTCAAAATAAAATTTCCATGACAAAGACAAAAAATCTGATTGAAAAGATCAATAATGGTGATAACAGAGCATTCCGCGAACTTTACGGAAATGATCCGGTTGTTTTGAAACGAAATGCTTCAAGGTATATTGAATTATTAAGCAGATATGCCGGTGAATTTGGTGACAGTAATGATGCGTCATATTTCAGTTCTCCCGGCCGCACGGAAATCGGGGGCAATCACACAGACCATAATTACGGAAGGGTGCTTGCAGGTGCAGTCAACCTCGACATTGCCGGCATCGCCGGAAAGAACGGTAAAAACGTAATACGGATCTGGTCGGAGGATTATCCGAAGTTTGAAGTTGATCTGACATCCCTTAAACCAGATGAAAGTGAGAGATATACATCAGCAGCCCTGGTGCGGGGTATATGTTCCCGGCTAAAGGATCTGGGCTATGCCATTGGCGGTTTTGACGCCTGTATTGATGGTGGTGTGCCGAAGGGATCAGGATTAAGCTCCTCTGCCTCCTTCGAAGTGCTTATCGGTGCAATAATCAGCCATTTTTTCAATGATGGAAAACTCGATCCGATCGAGAATGCAATCATCGGACAGTATTCAGAAAACAACTATTTCGGCAAACCCTGCGGACTGATGGACCAGACGGCTTGTGCCATGGGCGGCCTTATCACAATTGATTTTAAAGATCCTTCGAAACCTGTTGTTAAAAAAGTAAATTTCGATTTTGTGGCAACAGGATTTTCACTGGTTATCACTGATACCGGGGGGAGCCACGCCGACCTTAATGATGAATATGCTTCCCTTCCGACTGATATGAAGGCCGTGGCAGCAGAATTGGGAGCAAAAGTACTCCGCGAGGTAAGCCTCCAACAGGTGCTTGAGATAGCACCCAAAATACGTGAAAAAGTTGGTGACAGGGCTATTCTGCGTGCCATACACTTCCAGGGAGACAACCAGAGGGTTGTCGACCAGGTAGAGGCGCTTGAAAGAAATGACTTTAAATCGTTCCTGGGGATGGTTGTTGATTCAGGTTACAGTTCATACATGTATAACCAGAATATTTACCCGGTCAGCAATATCAGGGAGCAGAACGTCTCCCTTGCTTTGGCGCTGAGCGAGCTGGTGCTGAAGGGCGAAGGTGCGTGGCGGGTACATGGCGGAGGATTTGCCGGTACCATCCAGGCATTCGTCCCTCAGAATCTTCTCGGCAAATATGTAAGCACACTTGAGCATGTTTATGGAAAAGGGTCATGCCATAACCTTTTTATAAGACATCAGGGAGCAGGATTGGTAGAGTTATAGACTGGCTGAAGCGATCATCATCTATTAAGGAAGCAAAGAACAAAACTATGAATATAATAAGGGAAGAATCGTTCGCCGGAGTACACAACGGGAAGCCGGTTGGTCTCTATACTTTGAAAAATAACAACGGGCTTGTTGCTCAGGTAACGAATTTCGGAGCCATTATTGTCAGTATCTATGTGCCTGACCGCGAAGGCAATATGGCAGATATAGTCCAGGGATATGATAACATTTCTGATTACATTAATGGTAACGGTCCCTATATGGGAGCCATTTGCGGACGTTGTGCAAACCGTATAGCCAGGGGAAAATTCACCCTGCTGGGGAAAGAGTATTCACTTGCCGTTAATAATGGCCCGAACCACCTGCATGGCGGAATAACAGGATACAACAGGGTAGTCTGGGATGTGATCCGTTACTCCACATCTGAAGTTCTCCTGGAGTACCTGTCGCCTGACAGAGAAGAAGGATATCCGGGAAACCTCAGAGTTTCAGTGACATATACCCTGACTGACGAAAATGAATTGCAGATCGGATACCAGGCTGTAACTGATAAGACCACAATAGTGAACCTTGCGAGCCATTCATATTTTAACCTTGCCGGTGAGGGTTCAGGGAGCATATATGACCATGAACTGATGATCAATGCCTCTTTTTTTACACCTACCGACGAGACTTCGGTCCCCACAGGAGAAATACTCAGTATCAGGGGAACACCGATGGATTTCACTGAACCAAGGAAAATCGGGGAATTGATTGAAGCGGATCATGATCAGATAAGATACGGTGCAGGTTACGACCATAACTTTGTCCTTAAGCATCGCACCGGAACGCGGGGGCTTGCCGCAGTAGCATACGATCCTGCATCAGGGAGAGTGATGGAAATACATACCACCCAGCCCGGTGTTCAGTTATATACTGCTAACTGGATTGACAATGAAAAGGGAAAGGGAGGAAGGAGATACGGAAGAAGATGGTCATTCTGCCTCGAAACCCAGCACTTCGCCGATGCGATCAACAAACCCCATTTCCCCTCGATAATCCTGAATCCCGGCGAGGAATACAGGCACGTTTGCATACATAAATTCAGCACCAGATAACCCGTACCAGATTATCAGATTTTTGATTATAACATAATTAAACTTAAAGAGATGCAAAACAAAAACTCTTCCTACCTTTTTCCGCTTATCGTGATGGCCTCACTTTTCTTTCTGCTGGGCTTCATCACAACCATGAACAATTCGCTGATCAATTACCTGAAAGATGCCTTCGGCCTCAACGAGGTTGAGAAACAGCTTCCGAACACCTTTTTTTACGGGGCTTATATTCTGTCGATCCCTGTTGGTTACCTTCTGAATCGTATCGGATACAAAAACGGCGTTCTTGCCGGCCTGGGAATGATCAGCTTAGGCTTCTTCCTTTGCATACCGGGTGTTGCTATCGGGTACTACGGTTTCCTCAGTGCAGTATCGGTTTTCGCAATAGGAGTGGTATTACTGCAGGTGGCTGCAAATCCCTACGTTAATGCCCTGGGCAGTCCCGAGACGGCTGCGAGCCGCCTGACGCTTACAAATGCCCTGAACTCGGTTGCTACGGTTATTGCACCGATCTTTGTGTCGATGCTGATCGTATCAGCCAATACGGGAGGAGGAACTGACCCTAAGACTGTTCAGGGACCTTTTGCAGGCATCGGTATTGTTACACTGGTGATAGTTGTTGTTATGTTCTTCCTTAAGCTGCCTGAGATCAAAGAGCCTGAAACGGTAGAAGGAGTTGTAAAAAAGATCAAGAAGAGCGCCTACAAATATCCTCACATGTGGCTGGGGTCACTCGCAATATTCTTCTATATGGGAGTTGAAATAGGTATCCCAAGTTTCTTTGCGGATTATTCAGCCAAACTGGGATTCGATTTTGATGGAGAAATGCGGACAAGATTGCTGGCTTATTACTGGGCAGGACTGATGGTAGGGCGTGTAGCCGGTATTTTTATCCTCAGGAAGTATACCGCAAGCAAGATACTGAGTTTCAACGCCGTTATTGGTGCTTTAATGCTGTTATTATCACTTGTTCTGGGTGGAATGGGTATGAGCTGGATTGGTCTGGTGCTGTTCCTTGGAACCGGGCTTATGCACTCGATCATGTGGCCATGTATCTATAATCTTGCCCTGGAGGATCTCGGCATTCATTCCAAAGTTGGTTCGGGAGTAATTGCCACCTCGGTAATAGGCGCTGCTCTACTGCCGATAATGATGGGAGGCATCCAGAGAGGAATTGGCCTTGTTGTGGCAATATGCTGTCTGTTTGTATATTACGCATATATAACTTACTTTGCCCTGAAAGGATCAAAGATCCGCACTTAAGAGATTTAATCCTCCCATCCGTTAAATGAAGCATATTATCAAGAGAGGCTTTGCCAGTGACAATAATGCCGGCGTGCATCCTGATATACTTAAGGAGCTTGCCGCTGTGAATGTTGGTCACGCGGTAGGTTATGGTGCCGACATTTACACCAGTGAAGCTGAACAGCTTTTCAAAGATCATCTCGGTGATGAGACTGAAACATTCTTCGTCTTTACCGGCACGGCTGCCAATGTGTTGGGCTTAAGTGCCGTTACACGGTCATGGAATTCGGTCGTAACGGCCTTTACTGCCCATATCGAGCAGGATGAATGCGGAGCTCCGGAGAAATTCACCGGCTGTAAAGTATTGACCGTCGATACACCTGACGGCAAGATAAGAACAGAGATGCTTGAAAAGCATCTTCACGGATTTGGTTTTGAGCATCATTCACAGCCAAAGGTGGTCTCAATTACTCAGGCGACCGAGATGGGGACTGTTTATACGCCTGATGAAATAAGGAATATAGCAGACCACGTTCACTCAAAGGGGATGCTTCTCCACATGGATGGTGCACGCATATCAAATGCGGCCGTATCGCTCGATCTTCCCTTCAGGTCGTTCACTACTGATTCCGGTGTTGATATTCTTTCATTTGGCGGAACAAAGAACGGGATGATGTTTGGAGAAGCGGTATGCTTCACCGGCAGGGATCTTTCAACGGATTTCAGGTATATCAGAAAACAGGGGATGCATCTTGCATCCAAGATGAGATTTATTTCGGCTCAGTTTATCGCGTATTTCCGGAACGATCTATGGAAACTGAATGCTTCTCATTCAAACAGGATGGCCAGGCTTCTGGCTGACAGGATCAGGGATAAACTCGTGATAACCCAGCCTGTGGAGTCGAATGGAGTATTTGTCATAATGCCGCACGGTGTTGCTGAAAGACTTCTGCCTCACTATTTTTTCTATCCATGGAATGAGGCTCTGTCGGAGTACCGGCTGATGACCAGTTGGGACACTACTCCTGAGGATATTGAAGATTTTTCCGTGCTCCTTGAGAATGAGCTTGAGAATCATTAAAAGGAAACGCCGGATCAGCTGATCCGGCGTTTTTATAAAAAAGTTCTTATCAGGTTTACTTAAGCGTAAACGTAATGGGCACCATGTACCATACCGGCACAGGTTTCCCGCCCTGTTTACCCGGTCGGAATGAGGGGAGGGTAGAAACTACCCTCATTGCTTCCTTATCGAGCTCGGGATCAACACTCTTCAGGATGGATACCTGACTTACACCACCTTTTGCCGTAACACAGAACCTCACAATAACCCTTCCCTGGATGTTGTTTTCCTTTGCGATCTCAGGGTACTGTGTATTAGCGCCGATATAATCCAGAAGAGCGGCTTCTCCGCCAGGGAACATGGGCATCTCTTCAACGACGATGAATGGTTCAGGTTCAGCTTCTTCTTCCTGTACTTCTTCCATAACTTCAGCCACGGCAAACACTTCCGTAACGTCGGCGTCAACTATCTCGATTCTCGCGTCGTCAGCAGTCATCAGCTGGCGGACCTCTTCAGGTTTTATGGTATCAACCACCACGGGTGGTACATACCTGGTTTGCTGAACAGCTTCTTCTGCCGGTGGCGGAGGCGGGGGAGGAGGAGGTGCTACTGCATCTGTCGGCTGATCCAGATTCTCCATCTGGAGCTCAACGACATACTCTTCTCTTCCCTGTCTGCCTTCCATAGCTTTGGCATTCAGATAAGGTGTTATTACCCCGGCTGAAAAACCCACTATACCTACAAGCATTGCAAGGATCATAGTCCGTGCATATTTCTTTCGCAGGACATAAGCTCCATATTCTTTGTTCCTTTTCTCGAATACTATTTCAAGAAATGAGGGAGCATCAATTTTATCTTTTGCCATATTAGTAAAAGTTACAGGTTAATTACCAGTTGAGGCTGATGCGGTAGAAGAGATCCCCAGAGCTCTCTCAACCATAAAGTTTTCAATCCAGCTCAGATCCACGAATGAATAACGGGCCACGCCAACGATGTTCATCTCGTCGAGAATTTCGACAAAATTTCCATAGGTTGCTGATTTGTACGCTTTTATTAGCACAATCGGTCCGGTGTCATCATCTCTCTTTAATCTCCTGATCTCACTTTCGATTGAATCTCTCGGGAGGCTGATCCGCCCGGTGAGTATTTCATTATTGAAATCGTCGATTCTTTTAAAGAGGGTTCTGTTCCTTTCAACAAGGAGGCGACGTATTCCGTCAGCGCCAAAGGAGGTCTCCCTTAAAGGCGGAGGGTTGCTGTAATCTTCCTCTCTCACCATTCCGGGGTACCAGAAAACACGGTCGTCCGGTCCGAGAATAATATTCACGGTACGACTTTCCGGGATTTTCGGAGGTTCCACGTTCGGATCCCTGATCTTCTCAGGAAGGTTGATTTCCATGATCTTTGCCTTTGTGAAAGCTGCAGTAAGCATAAAGAATACTATAAGCAGGCACATCAGGTCAACCATCGGTGTCATATCAATGTGCGGGGGTGGCTTTACTTTTTGCCTCCCGCCTTTTTTCCCGGTATCTTGTTCAGCTACTTCTGCCATATTATTCAGGTATTTCTTCTAGTTTAACATCAGCTGATCTCAGACTGGTAATCAGGTTAAACCTGTTTACGTTCCTATCCTGGAGTACATCCAGTACCCGTTTGACGATGGGGAATTCCACTCCGGAGTCTCCCTTGATGGACGCGTTTACCGCAGGATTAACCTGGCGGGTATAAAGAACCCACATAGCAAGCTGGTTATCGGCAGAGTCGAGAGGGACTCCTCTCTGGAAGGCAGCTTTGTCTGCAGGGTTGTCTATTGCAAGAAACTCTTTCATGCGTTCGATTGGCACACCTATTGAGGCCGGGAAGTTCCCGAATTTGGTAAGTTCTTCCTGTGTAAATTCAATACCATAATGCCCGCCCATCTCGGCGAGTATCTTCTGCCTGAATTTGAGTATCGTGTCAGGTCCGTTATCAACGTTGAAAAAGACTCTTCCATCGTTGGAGATAACTACCGTCATAATGTTAAAATCCAGTACAGGTCTTTCTGATATTGAATAAGGTGTATCAACAACGCCCGGTTCCGTAATTCTGAAAGTGGTTGTAAGCATTAGGAATATCAACACGACAGCGAAGAGGTCAACCATTGGGGTCATGTCGACATGTGGCGGTTTTGATGCTATTTTAATCTTTGGCATTTCAATTATATTTATTAATTAATTTTCAACCAAAAGATCTACTTCTTCAGGGACTCTGCAAATGTCTGTGTCAGGCTGAAACCTGCCTCATCGATTTTAAATGTGTAGGCGTCGATTTTAGTTGAGAAAAAGGCATAAGCGAGAATTGAGAGAGCACCTCCGGTGATACCGAACGCAGTATTTATAAGCGCTTCAGAAATACCCTGCGACAGAGCGAGAGCATCAGGAGCACCAGCCTGTGCAAGAGCGGCGAAAGCACGGATCATACCAAGAACTGTACCGATAAGACCTACGAGAACGGAGAAGGGAGCAAGTGTACTGAAGATAACCATGTTCCGGCTGAGCATTGGCAGCTCAAGTGCGGTAGCCTCTTCGTAAGCTTTCTGAATGGAGAGGATCTTCTGGTCCCTTTCAAGGTCCTGGTCTGCCTGAAGGTCGCGATAACGTGCCAGACCCGCTTTCATCACGTTTGCAAGTGAGCCTTTCTGCTTGTCACATGCTTCAACAGCCTCTTCAATCTTATCCTGGGCCAGGAGAGTCTGGAGATGCCGGACGAACTGGTTCAATCTTCCTTTCCCTTTTGCCCTTCCAAGGGTGATTAACCTCTCCACAGCGAAGATAATTATAACCATGACAAGCGTCATAAGTACCGGTACGACGAAACCTCCTTTATAAACGATTCCGAGATAATTGCCCTGAAGAGCATGTCCCTGGGGGTTGCCTCCTTCGAAGTTAACAGGATTACCCATTACTTTCGTAAACAAAAGAACGGCAACGATAAAAGCTATTAAAATAGCACCTGTCGCAAATATACTTTGCAACGCATCTTTGAAAGAACTTCCTTTTTTACTCATTTTTTGATCTGTTTAGGTTTAAGATTTTTTACGATTTGCAAATATAAATTATCAATTATTCATTTCCAATAAAATAGCAAATTTATTTGACTCAGAAATATCACTGCGGCTCGAGAGTGACATTGTAAGTTCTTGTAGCTGTGACAGGTATCTCTTTTGGAGCGTATCCGTCGGCGCTTATGATCAGGAACTCTGACCCCTGAGGGATCTCAAACTTGTATTCCCCTTTGGCATTGGCAAGATTTTCAGCAGCCGTATCCTTGACTCTGACAGATGCATAGGGGATAGGCTGCCCGGCTGAATTTCTTATAACGCCCTTTATTTCATTGGGATTGATACCCTTCTTGATATTGGCCTGGTAATCCTGAATGGATTTGAGCATTGCTTTTACCGAGGCATTGGCAGGATCAATCTCCAAGGTCCTGTTGTAAGCTTCAATAGCCCGGTTCAGAATGGCGACTTTTCCCTCAAGGGTCTGCTCATTTCTTGCTAATTCTGTCTCAGTGGTTCCGATCCCGAGATACCCCATTACCCTGCTGTCCCTGTTGTTGGGGTCGAGGTTTATCATCCGGTTGTAATAATCCCTGGCCCTGCCAAGATTGTTATTCATGGTGTGATAGCTCCCAAGATATCTGAACGCTTCGATCATCTGAACCGAATTCCTGACTGAATCAACTTTTGCCTTTTCAATGAGCGTTTCAAATTTTGGTCTTGCCAGACCAAGTTTTAATTCTGGGTCCATCCTTGAATAGGTCCTGGCAATATAGACATAAGCGTCGATATAATCAGGTTCTCTTTTTGTCACGATGTTAAAAACTGAATCGGCACTCTTGTATTTTTCTCCATTGTAGTATGCCCTTCCTACTCTCATATAATCTTCAATATCGTCTTTGCCGAGACTTATCATTTTGCCCCACGTTTTTGCTGCTCCCTCGAACCTTCTGAAGGAATAATAGCTGGCTGCCATCTCGTTCAGTACAACCCTGTCTTCAGGATTGTATTCAAGCAGTTTGTCGTATGCCTTAAAAGCCCTGTCGATTTCCAGGTCAGCTTTCCCGATTTCATCATTAAGCTTTGCGATCCTGCCACTAAGGTTATCAACGGATGCCTTATATTTTGTCCTGTCGGCAGCGGTTGTGGAAGCGTTTAACCGTAACTTTTCCCTGTCAAGCTGGGTTTTCAGGGAATTTCGCTCATCGACAAGTTTGGAATAACCCTGGTTCCTGGCCAGAAGGATCCTTGCCAAATATTGATAATCTTTCTTGATGATACGCTCCGGTGCAACGGAAGCAAACAGTTTTTCCATGTATTCCAGAGCCTTGTCATAGTCCGGGTTTTTCTTGTCGAAACTGGAATAACCTGCTATCCTGTTCATATAGGTCCTGGACTGATCAACCATAAGGATCTCCTCCACATTCTTTATGACCTCATCATAATCGTTGGCATAGAACAGGGAGTTGACATAAAGGATCTTTGCAGGTATATTGCCTGCTGTAAGATCGAGGTACTTCCTGTAATTTGTTTTTGACTGCTCAAGCCGGCCTGCTTTCCAGTAAAGCTGACCCAGTTCACGATATGCAGGTGCGTAGCTGTCATCAAGGCTTATGGCTTCTTCAAAGTATTCAAGTGCAGACTGCAGCGCTCCGCTTCTGGCATATACATAACCGATCTTCATATTGGCTGTCGGAGACTTGGGATCATAAAACTGTGCAAGGTTATAATTTCTGATCGCATTTGAACCATCATTTACAAGCATGTAGATATCTCCTGTAATAAGGTATATCTCAGCGTTCTTACCGTCTATTTTCAGCGCATGCCTTATCAGAGGCAGGGCTTTTGCAGTATCCACTTTGCCATCCTTAATGTAGGATTCTGCAACTTTAGCAAGAGTAAAAGCATAATCCCTGGCCGGAGGCACTATCTTCTTAATCTTCTTGTAAGGAAGGAGAAAACTCTGTGCCTTTGCCCGCATTTCATCGGCGGTCCTGTCGTCACCCAGGTAATTGGCAACTTTTGCCAGTCCTACGTAGTTAAGTGGTTCATTTGCATTGGCAGATACTCCTCTCTGATATATCTCTTTTGCCTCATTGGCTGCCACGGTGAGTGAATTGGAGATCGTGTCGGCAAAGTAGCCGAGAAGATAATTTTCTCCTAAGAAGAAAAAATTCCTGGCATTTGAAGGCTCCTTTTGAATCAGTTGCTGAAACATGGTTCTTGCTCTTTCGTATTGCTCACTCTTGGTAAGGAGGATGGCACTGTTTAAGTCCTGAGCCTGAATATTCCCTGTCAGCATGACTGAAACAATGAATGCCAGTAAAATTACCGGTCTGAAGAATTTGAGTTTCATAGTTTTCTTGTTTTTATAACAATTATCCATTAATTACTTTTCTTTTTTCGCTTTTTAAAATATCAATTGTATTAATATATTTTACATTATCATTTCCTTATCTGAACAAGCCTTACAGGCATTGTAGCAGGCACAAGGCCTGATTTAAGTACGATCCTCTGTCCCTGTTCTGCTGTGGCCCATTGAATAAATCCAGACCCGAGACCGCTGAAGGTCTCGCGTGAAATCATATAGACTTCTCTGACAAACGGGTATGACTTTTCATAGATAGACCCAGGGTATGGCCTGTAGTAGGTCCCGTCGCTGATAAACCTTCGCGACACCGCCACTACATTGATTCTTTCCATGAAGCTCCTGCTCAGCGAATCGTAGGGCTCACTTATCCAGTTTACACTTATTATACCCAGAGCATCCGGATTCCTTGAAACATAGTCAATTACCTCGGGATTATTATTCACCGCAAAAAAGTTATCTCCAAGCGCCCCGTCAATCTCAAAGATCTCCTTAAAATATCTGATGTTCCCCGATCTGGTGTTGTCAAAAATAACGCTTATCTGGTTTTGTTTAGATTTTGGATTGATCTCCTTCCAGCTTTTGACATTTCCCCTGAAGATATCACGTACAGTTTCATATCTCAGCAAGGTGTCCTGGTTTGCCAGGTTGGTTATCAGCGCCAGCCCGTCGTAAGCAAAGGTGGTTGTTCTTGCAACAACAAGTGTGTCACGGAGATATTTTATCTGATTGTCTGTCAGCTTCTTGCCGGTAACCATCATTTTCACGGAGTCGCTCATGAAGTAGTTTACCACATCAACTTCCGGCATATAAAGAGGTTCAATATGTGCGTTATGATAGAGACTGGTAAATATGTAAATCTCATCGTCAATAATCGGTTGAAAAGATTCATCAACAGCTATCCTTATATTTCCACTGGTGGGAGTCTCTTTTGGTCCTGACCTGCTACCTCCCTGACAGGAAATAAGGACCAGTGCAGCACCAAAGAGCATATATCTCAGTCCTGTCAAAAAAAATTGGCCTATGATCTTTTTAAGCATAGTGATCCCCAAAAGAGAGATTTGGCAGGCAAACTTAATAAAATTTTGTATATCTGATAATTTGCTCATAGAAACTTTTCCGTTAGTAAAGCAATTATTTCCTGAAATGTCTCTGCAAAGCCTGTGCCACTCTTGTCCCTATCCGGAGAGCATGATAATTCGTTACTCATCAGGATCATGTGTAAAAAAAGCTTCAACAATCTTCTGATAACTCCGGAAAGCCCGGTATATTCCCATAATAATAAAAGCTACACCCATTATGACCAGAACGGTTTTATCAAGTGTGCTCATGTCAAAGAAGAAGGCCAGATAGATTCCTATCCCGACATAGAAGAACGTCATGAACACCCCAAAAACTGCCCCCATCTGTCTCAATAGTCTGTTAGTTTCCATCAGAATATTTTAAAGTGCCAAATAAACAAAAAAATCATTACGCAATCAAGAAAAAAATATGTACTCTGACTACAAAATTAAATAAAAAATATTAGTATAAGATTTCCAGGTGTTTGATGTTGTGAATATTTGTCCAAAAATGTCCGCCCGTAAGACAGAAACCTGCCCCGTGCATATTATTTTAAAATAAGTGATGCGTCTCCATAGCTGAGGAACCTGAAGCCATTTCTGAGTGCATAATCGTAGATCCTTTTCCATTTCTTCCCTGTGAAGGCCGATACCAAAAGCAGAAGGGTACTTCCCGGCTGATGGAAATTTGTGATCAATCCGCTGATCATACGGAAATCATAACCTGGTATGATCATCAACCGGGTGGAGGCATGAAGATACTTTTCACCTTTACTGTCCATCGCTTCAATCAATGCCGTAAGTGATTCATCAGTAGTTATGTTATCGATGACATCGTATGATTCCCACTGGTCAAGTGTTCGTGCAAGCTCTCCCGGCAGCCTGCCGGTGATGGTTTTAACTCCCAGCCAGTAAAGGCTTTCAAGTGTCCTGACCGAGGTAGTTCCGACCGAAAGGATGGTGTTCCGGAAAGTCCGGATCGTTTCAATGGTGTTTCTGTCGATAATGAAGTGTTCAGTGTGCATTTCATGCCCGAGAACATTACCGGTCTTTACAGGTTTAAAGGTTCCGGCGCCTATATGGAGAGTCAGTTCCGCACTCCTGATGCCTTTTCTTCTGATCCTCTCAAGGACCTCACCGGTAAAATGCAGTCCGGCTGTTGGCGCTGCCACAGAACCGTTAAACCTCGAATAGAGAGTCTGGTAGGAGACTGCATCATTGCCATCGTCTTCTCTTTTAATATAAGGGGGCAGAGGCAGGCGGCCCGCTTTTTCAATTATTTCACCAAAATTAAGTCCCGGATTGTCCCAGATGAATCTAACATTTATCGTTTCTCCGTCTGGTCCGGCTTTTTCAGCAATTACCTCATTCTCCTTGCCTCCGGAAAGAATTCTCTTCTTCAGGCTTCCGCTTTTCCATTTTTTAAGGTTGCCGACGATACATTTCCATACGACAGGCTTCGTTGAACTGAACGAGAGTTCATATTCGCCCGGATCGAGAGGTTCGATGCAAAAAACTTCAATTGAGGCTCCAGTCTCCTTCCGGAAGAGAATTCTCGCCCTTATTACCCTGGTATTGTTGAAAACAAGAAGTGAATTCCGGGGAATGTAATTGGCAATATTCCGGAATATGTCATCACTGACCAGATCTCCCCTGGAATAGAGTAATTTTGAATTATCTCTTTCTTTTTCAGGAAATTGGGCTATCCTGTCTTCGGGCAGGTCATAAACATGATCTGCTATGCTGATCTGACCTGCAAGTGTCTCAATCGTTTTCATTTTCACTTGCTGGCAAAAATAGCCAATTTTTCAGTTATTCCTTAATTTACTAACTTTGCAGTGCAGCTGGACGTTTCATCGTTCCGGGCCGGCTCAGCCGGAATACCGGAAAGGAAAGTCCGGACAACACAGAGCACCATGCTTCCTAACGGGAAGATATCCGCGAGGGTATAGTAGTGTAACAGAAAATAACCGTCCCGATCCGTCGGGATAAGGGTGAAAAGGTGAGGTAAGAGCTCACCGGTTCCTGTGGCAACACGGGAAGCCGTACACCTTATGGGTTGAAAGACCATGTATACCGGCCTGAAAGGATTGCTCGTCCGATGCCGGGGGGTGGGTCGTATGATCGCGATAGCGATATCGTGACAAGATAAATGATGAAAACCGGTCTTAACTTCTTTTGCAGATAACAGGACCGGGACAGAATCCGGCTTACAGGCCAGCTGCACACAGCAGGGGCATTGAATTTCAATGTCCCTGCTTCAGTTTTATTGGTACAGTTACAATTTTATTGTGAACACGGAGTCCTCAATGGGCACATTTACTTCTACTTTTTCAAAAGTAACAGATGCCGCCTCCATGCCATTTGCAATGGTTGTAGTTTTCTTTGGCAGTACAACTCCGTTGGTGTTTGTATAATCAGACATCAGAGTCTCCACATTCATGGTATTTCCCATCTGATTAACGGTAGTCGCAGATTTGACAATATAATAGCTTGCCTTATCGACAAACATGTATACCGGGTCCGCACCGTCGACCAGTGCTTTCAGCTTCCAGGCGGGCTTCCCGGCAACTGCCTCTTCACCCTCAAGCGTCAGTTTTCCGTTGCTGAGATATTCAACCAGCTGGTTCCTGAAGGCGTTGTTATCCTGTATCTGCCTTGTCTGTTCCGGGGTGAGGGCCACCGGTTCGCTTGAACCCATCAGAGGATTCACCATATACCCTTTTTCCCCGTCAAAAACCGTTACCATGTTCTGCCCGCTGAAACTGTATACCATTTTTATCTTGTCAGGATTTTTCATAAACATTTCCAGCGGCATTTCCATACCCATTGTGGACATCTTTCCTGTGATCCTGATAGTTGTAACATTTTTAAGATTATCGAGTCCGTTGGCATCGGAATACTTTTTAACGATCTCTTCCAGCGACTGGGATTGAATGACAGTGGCTGCCAATAGTCCTGCCATAACCAGAAATAGTTTTTTCATACACTTTGTTTTTAAATGTTATTAAAATAAGGTTAGTTGTAATTTTTAAAATGAATTGATAGTTTTTCGTAAAGCAGATAATTTTATCAGAAGATCTTCAAGTTTATCAAGTTTAAGCATATTGGCCCCGTCCGATTTAGCCGAAGCAGGGTCGGGATGAGTCTCAATAAAAATTCCGTCAGCACCAACGCTGATCGCGGCTTTGCCCAATGTCTCAATCAGTTCCGGTTTCCCGCCCGAGATGCCTGTTTCCTGGTTTGGCTGCTGAAGTGAATGGGTGATGTCCACTATTACAGGTACCCCGATGTCCTGCATCGCAGGGATGTTCCTGAAATCCACAACCAGGTCCTGGTAACCGAACATGTTGCCCCTTTCAGTCACCATAATATTATTATTACCGGAATTTCTCACCTTATCCACCGCAAATCTCATTGATGATCCTGACAAAAACTGGCCCTTCTTTATGTTAACCCATTTGCCGGTCATTGCAGCTGCAACAAGAAGGTCGGATTGCCGGCACAGGAAAGCCGGTATCTGCAGGATGTCAGTATATTCTGCAGCTAACGCGGCCTCTCCGGGATTATGAATATCTGTAATTACAGGAACAGAATAGTGATTCCTGATTCTCCCAAGGATCCCGAGGGCTTTTTTATCACCTATGCCTGTAAAAGATCCGGCATGCGAACGGTTTGCCTTCCTGTAGGACGCCTTGAAGATAAAAGGTATCTCATATTTTTCAGACAGTTGATATATTCTATCAGCTGTCGTGAAAACTGTATCCTCACTTTCAACCACACACGGGCCTGCGATGAGAAGGAAATTGCCAGACTCCCGGAATTTTAGCCCGGGGATATTTATTCCATTGGTGTTCATTGACCTGTAAAAATAACAAAATTGTCAATTCAAATGGTTTGGTCCTTATTATATTTATAAACACCTTTCCACATGCCTGCCAGCTTCTTCCTTATCTCATCTTCCTTTGGATTTGCCCCGGGTTCAAAGAAAATCCTGCCCTGGATTTTCCCGGGAAGGAAATTGTCAGCAACAAAATTGCCGTCATAGCTGTGGGCATATTTATACCCCTTGCCATACTCAAGATCCTTCATGAGCCTGGTGGGAGCATTCCTGATGTTAAGAGGCACAGGCAGATCGCCGGTCTCTCTTACCACTTCAATGGCGTTCTCAATTGCCAGGTAGGATGAATTGCTCTTTGGGGACAACGCAAGATATACAGCTGTTTCGGATAGTATTATTCTGGATTCCGGCCAGCCTGTAACATTGACAGCCTCGAAGCATGCCTGGGCAAGAAGAAGCGCATTCGGGTTGGCAATGCCGATGTCTTCGGCAGCCAGGATCAGCATGCGTCTGGCGATGAACTTAGGGTCCTCACCACCCTCGACCATCCTGGCGAGCCAATAAACTGATGCATTGGGATCACTGCCCCTGAGTGATTTGATGAACGCGGAAATGATGTCATAATGCTGTTCTCCGTTCTTATCATAGAGTGCAAGGTTCTTCTGGACATGTTTCAGAACCTTGTCATTATCGATCTTTATCTTCTGCGCGAGACTCTCATCTGCTTCAGAGGCAACAACAAGCTCAAGGGCATTATAGAGCTTTCTGGCGTCGCCTCCTGAGATTCGGATGAACGCTTCATATTCAGTGATTTCTATCTCGAATTGTGAAAGGTATGCATCTTTTGAAAGTGCTCTGTCCAGCAACCCGGCAAGTTCCTGTTCACTTAGCGGATTCATTATATAGACCTGGCATCTCGATAGGAGAGGGGAGATCACCTCGAATGAAGGATTTTCCGTTGTTGCACCGATCAGCGTTATTACCCCCTGCTCAACAGCACTCAGCAGTGAATCCTGCTGAGACTTGTTGAAACGGTGAATCTCGTCGATGAAGAGTATCGGGTTCGGCTGGTTGAAGAATTGTTGTTTTTTTGCCTTCTCTATCGTCTCCCTCACGTCCTTCACTCCCGAGTGGACCGCACTGAGATGGAAAAAGGGCCTCTTAAGGGTATGGGCAATTATTAAGGCAAGTGTTGTTTTTCCTGTTCCGGGAGGTCCCCACAAAATAAATGAAGGCAGATTTCCCGATTCAATAACCTTTCTCAGAACAGCGTTGCTGCCGACAAGATGGTCCTGTCCGCAGAAATCATCAAGGGTTTTCGGCCGCAGTCTTTCTGCAAGAGGCTGATTTGCCAGCATGGTGAAAATGTTTGCCCAAAATTACATAAAAACCGGACACGTTTGGAGATGTGATCTTCCACCGTTACTATTTTTTACATCGGCAGGGTAAATGCCATACAGATCCTTCCGGATGGAAGAAAAGCGGCAGGAGCCGACCCGAGAGGTGATAATACAGCTTGCGGTTATTAATACCCAATCGCTTGAAAATTAGAATTTTTTGGTAAATTGAAGTAAATTTGTTTCATTTGAAAAAATAAATTAATACTTTTAACAGTTTATTTATTGATAAAATTCTTGGTAATCAAGGTTATTGTTAAAGTATTTGAATTATTTCAGATATTCATCCAGTTATGAAAAAGCCTCTGTTAATAGTAATTATTATTCTGGCAGTTTTAGTAGCCCTGCCTGTAGTTAATCTGATCCGCTGGACTTTTCAGGAGAAAAAGCCTTTGGACATAATAATACTTAACAAAACCGTACCCACTCTGGAGCGTATCAGGCACAAATCATTTGTATGGGTACTTACAAACAACAGATTTGTAAAAAACACCAATAAAACCAGTTATTCCTACAAAAAGGATTATTACGGATTCTCTCCCACAAGGCCTCTCAAGGAAAGGGGAAGTACAAAAAGGGAATACCGTCTTTCCGATATGATCGATCTTCCCGAAAAGAGTGATGCCCTTTATATAGCTGATACCTATGGGGTCTTTTTTAACGACTTTTATGCAGGGATCAATAAAAGCCGCAGGTCAAGAAGGCTCTATGGCGGTTTGAACAATAACGATTACATTCTCATTAATGAGATGAAAGAGAAGAACAAGCTGGTCATACTCGAATACAATACTTTTGACTTCCCCACCGCCCAGTTCGAATCGTACAGAACACAGGAGAAACTGGGACTGCAGTTTACGGGATGGACCGGAAAATATTTTCCGAAGCTCGACAGCCTTGACAGGGATTTCCCTATCTGGCTGACTGCAATGTACAGAAAACAATACAAGCAGCCGTGGACCTTTACAAAGGCTGGTGTTGTACTCCTTACAGAGAAGAACATAATTGTTCTGGAAGAGGGGACTCACCTGACCAACCCCATACCTTATATAATTACCGAACAGGAACAATGCGACAAATACGGGGTGCCTTCCTCCGTTGCTTTCGGGAACTGGTTTGATATTATTGATCCTCTGGAGAATGAAGTAATTTCGAAGTTCAGGCTTGAAACCACGGCGGCTGGAGATACCGTCCTCTTTAATAATATGCTTGACAATGAGTTTCCTGCTGCAATTCTTGATCCGGTTGACAGAAGAACTTATTATTTTTCAGGAGATTTCGCCACAAGCCCGGTCTGGTACTGCACATCAAGATTCGTTGGCGTGGAAAAGCTTAAAGGATTACTTTATTCAGACAAGCCTGATGACACAAGGAGATTCTTCTGGCTTTATTACAGACCTCTTATCAATGAGATCTTCACCGAGTATTACAATTCAATAAGGAATTGATTATACGCCCGTTGATCTGATTCCGTTATTCTTAAGTGCATTGTAAAGGACCTCTGCGGGATGAAGGGCTTTTCTTCCCGTACCATCGCTGATATGGTGCCTGCAACTGGTACCGGGAGCAACGATAATTGTGTCATCTTCACTCTCCCTTATCTCCGGAAAAAGGACCAGTTCCCCAACCCTGGCCGACAGATCATAATGTTCCTTTTCATAACCGAACGATCCGGCCATGCCGCAGCACCCCGAAGGGATCTCACTGACCGAATAGCAGGAAGGGATGGATAGCATTTCAATGGTGCATGCCGATGAGGCGACTGCCTTTTGCTGACAATGTGCATGCAGTAATATCTTTCTTTTTTCGTCTGTGAACGATTCGCGTGATATCCTTCCTGCCCGGAATTCGGCGGCAATGAATTCGTCAATGAGAAAACTGCTGGCGGAGAGTCTTTCAGCCTTCTCCTTAAGGTCATTTCCTGCCAGTTCGGGATACTCATCCCTGAAGCCGAGAATTGCGGATGGTTCAATACCGATAAGAGGAATATCAGGAGTCACCAGGCCTGCGAGATTATTAATATTTCTTCTTATGATTTTTTTTGCTTTTCTGATAAGGCCTTTTGAAATGAATGTCCTGGCACTGACGTCATGTTCAGTTATTATTACCTTATAGTTCAGGGTCGTCAGCAATTTTATGACTGTGATACCAATGTATGTGTCGTTATAATCGGTGAACTCGTCAACGAAAAGCACGACCGAGCCTGCCGGGCTTACCGGATTTAGTTTTACAAGTTCTTTTTTTATCCACTTTCTTAATGTTGTCTTATATAATAAAGGTATAGTACGTTTTTGAGCGAAACCGGTGACCTTTTTTATTAAAGCGGATGTAAGGGGGTTCCGTACAAAGAAATTAAATATTGCCGGAGCTAATGCCCCCAGCCTGTTAAGCACTGATATATAGGCTATCAGCCTTGTCCGTAGCGGTACGCCGTGCTTGTCGTACCAGTGTTGCAGGAACTCCGATTTAAGCTTGGTAATATCAACACCTGAAGGACATTCTGCTTTACAACCTTTACAGCTAAGGCAAAGATCAAGGATTTCATAAATCTCATGATGATCCCATGGGTCGGTATCCTCCCTGCTCAGAAACTCCCTTAAGATATTTGCACGCGCCCGCGTACTGTACTCCTCGATTCCGGTGGCCATGAAACTGGGACACATTGTACCTCCGATTTTAACTGATTTGCGACAATCTCCCGATCCGTTGCACTGTTCAGCGGCCCTTATGATCCCGTCTGTTGATGTGAAATCATAGATTGTTTCGATTTCCCGCGTTTTTACCCCCGGAACATATCTTAGGAAAGTGTTCATCCTCCCTGTATCGGTTATCTTACCCCGGTTCAGGATTTCTGCCGGATCCCACACTTTTTTAAGGCTTCTGAGAAGTTCGTAATTGTGTTCACCAATAATTACGGGAATGAATTCGCCCCTTAACCTGCCGTCCCCGTGCTCTCCGCTCATCGAGCCCCTGTATTTTTTGACCAGCCTGGCCGTTTCAAGTCCAAGGGTACGGAATAGTTCGGTATCACCCTGATCCTTAAGGTTCAGAACAGGTCGCATGTGCAGTTCTCCGGTCCCGATATGTGCATGATAAACAACTTCTTTTCCGTATGCTGAGAGCATTTTCTCAAATTCATCCATGTAATCAGGAAGCTCCTCAACCCTCACGGCTGTATCTTCAATGAGGGAAACAGGCTTGGCATCACCTTTCATTTTTGTCAGAACGCCCAGACCTGCTTTTCGCAAGTCCCAGACCTTTGATATATCCCTGCCTTTTATGACAGGCCAGGAGTATCCGTATCCGGCAGACTTAAGCGCATTTATCATATCGGAGACGACCTTATCGGTTTCCTCAGCGCTCTCCCGGACAAATTCAACTATTACCACAGCCCCTGGTTCCCCGTCAATAAAGAACCTGTTATTCCTCTGGCTGAGGTTGTCCGCTGCCAGTTCAAGAATTCTGTTATCCATCATCTCAACAGCCGACGGCCCGAATTTAAGAGCCACAAGGTTTGCCCTGAAGGCCTCTTTCCTGTCTCTGAGGTGAATACAGACAAGTACCTTATGGGGTGGCGGTACCGGAACCAGATTCAGTTTAATTTCTGTGATTATGGCCAGGGTTCCTTCCGATCCGGCAAGAAGTTTGCAGAAATTGAATTCTTTGCCTGATTCTTCATCAAATAATTCAGAATCAAGGAGCAGATCAAGAGCATATCCGGTATTTCTCCTTGGGATTGAAGGATGCGGAAACTCTTCCCTGATGCTTTTACGGTTAAGCGGATTATCGAGTATTTCCTTTATGTTCCGGTATATTTTCCCTTCGAGGGTTGCCAGACCGCATTTCCGGCTGAAGGCGTCACTGCCGACCGGGCCGAAGGTTGCTTCTGACCCGTCACTGAGAATAGTTTTCAGCTCAATAGTGTGATCTCTTGTGGATCCGTAAACAAGAGAGTGTGCTCCGCAGGCATTGTTCCCGACCATCCCGCCAATATTGCACCTGCTGGATGTTGACGTTTCGGGCCCGAAAAATAGTCCATGCTCTCTGACAGCCATATTAAGCTCATCCAGGACCACCCCGGGTTGTACTCTTGCCCACTTTCCGTCACTGTTTATCTCGAGAATCCTGTTCATATACCTCGAGATATCCACGATAATCCCCGAACCTACTACCTGACCTGCAAGAGATGTACCTGCAGCCCTGACAGTTACACTTATATCCTCTTTTATGGCAAAAGCAATGATCTTCTTTATGTCGGATGCTCCCCGGGGCCAGGCAACAGCAAACGGCATCTCCTTATAAGGTGAAGCGTCGGTTGAATATATAGTGCGGGTTATCAGATCGTGCTTCAGGTCGCCCTCAAGGGTCTCACTAAGTGCATCTAAGCGCAAAACGACAGGATTTACTTCCATGGGCAGAATTAAAAACGCTAAATTAGGAAAATGATTTGATCAGGTTTCACAGGACTCCGTTGCGGCTGCATTTTTTGTGAAATAATGTTAACCCTGACAATAATCATATATCTGATAATTGTGTAATCGTACTTTTTTTTCGTACATTTAGACAGAATAAATTTTTTAAAATATTGATATACAATGGAGTTATTGGATCGGATTAAACAGAATGCCAGAAAATATAATAAACGTATTGTATTGCCTGAAGCTTATGAAGAAAGAACAATTAAAGCTGCTGATGAGGCTATTGCAGATGGACTTGCTCAGATAATATTGCTGGGGGATCCCGACGGGATAAGGAGCCATGCGAAGGAGCTCGGATTACTGAATATTGGAATGGCCACTATCGTCAATCCCGCATCTCATGATAAGAAGTCTCAATATATTGATATGATGGTGGAACTGAGGAAACACAAGGGGATGACAAAAGAGGAGGCATCGCGACTGATTGAGGATCCTCTTTATCTCGGGGTCATGATGATCAAGAACGGGGACGCCGATGGAGAGGTATCAGGAGCCGATCACTCAACAGGTGATGTTTTGCGGCCTGCCTTCCATTATGTTAAAACTGCTCCCGGAATTTCAGTTGTCTCCGGCGCCTTTATTATGATATTGCCTGACAGGAATTTCGGTGAGGAAGGGGTACTGATTTTTGCGGATGGCGCAGTTCATCCGGATCCTGATGAAAAACAACTGGCAGAAATTGCGGTGGCTACAGCTCATACAGCCAGGGCTATTGCAGGTTTCGAACCAAGAATAGCTTTGCTTAGCTTTTCTACAATGGGAAGCGCTTGTCACCCGATGGTTGATAAGGTCGTTAATGCTGCCAGGTTAGCAAAGGAAATGGCACCCGACCTCCTGATTGAAGGGGAATTGCAGGCAGATGCAGCACTTGTCGAATCGATCGGCCAGAAGAAAGCACCGGGAAGCAAAATTGCCGGGAAAGCAAATATCCTTATCTTCCCTAACCTCGAATCAGGCAATATAGCATACAAGCTTGTTCAGAGGCTTGCCCGGGCAGAAGCCATCGGTCCGATACTGCAGGGCATGGCGGCGCCGATCAACGACCTGTCGCGGGGTTGTTCGGTTAATGATATCGTGAGCATGATAGCAATTACTGCCAATCAGGCCGCAGGCAAATAGCAGGAATATAAAAACTAATAAGAAAATAAATATTATGATCATTCTCGTTTTGAATTGCGGAAGCTCTTCCATCAAATACCAGTTATTCAACATGGCAGACGGCACTCATATGATGGCGAAGGGTCTTCTTGAACGTATTGGCCTGAACGACAGCATCCTTACACATAAACCAACCGGCAAGGAACCTTACAAGGTTATTACGGATATACCTGACCATACAACCGGGATCAATATGGTAATGGCTGCTCTTACCGACAAAAAATACGGAGTAATTGATGATGTAAACGAAATCAAGGCTGTTGGTCACAGAGTGGTCAACGGAGGAGAAGATTACAAGGAGAGTGTACTGGTTGATAATGATGTTAAAAGAAATATTGAACTGTTCAGTGAGCTTGCACCGCTTCATAACCCTGCAAATCTGAAAGGGATATTATCGGTTGAGAAACTGATTCCCGGAATCCCCCAGGTTGCCGTATTTGATACATCATTTCATCAGACAATGCCTGATTATGCATATATGTACGCTTTACCCTATGAGTATTACGAAAAGTACAGGATAAGGAAATACGGATACCACGGGACCAGTCATAAATTTGTGGCATCCAAGGCTGCCGGACTTCTGGGCAGGGATCTGAAAGATCTTAAGATAATAACCTGCCATCTGGGAAACGGAGCATCAATTACGGCCGTGCAAAACGGACGGTCGATAGATACATCGATGGGTTTCACTCCGGTCGACGGTCTCATAATGGGGACAAGAACTGGAGAAATAGATCCGGGTGTCCTTATTTATATAGCCGACAAGGAGCATCTGAATGTAACCGGAGTGAATAACCTTATTAATAAGAAAAGCGGGGTTGCAGGTATTTCCCAGTTATCGTCAGATATGCGCGACCTTGAACTGGCTGCGGCAGAAGGGAATGAAAAGGCATTGCTGGCCCTTAACATGTATGCCTATAAGGTAAAGAAATTCATCGGTTCATATATTGCCGCCCTTAATGGCCTTGACCTCCTTATATTTACAGGTGGTGTCGGAGAAAACGATTTCAAGATGAGGGCAATGATCTGTTCTGATATGGAGAATCTTGGAATAATCTTCGATTTTGATGCCAACAATGGTGTAAAGAGCAAGGACAAGATTATATCGAAGCCAGAATCGAAGGTAACTGTAATGGCCATCACCACTGACGAGGAACTGGTCATAGCATCTGACACCAGATATATAGTTGAACATCATACAGTCTGACCCTTAACCATAAACCCGGAACCCGGAACTAATACAGCAGCGCTATGGTATTGAAGAATATGAGTGATCTGAAGAGTATCGTTGCCGGCAAACCACGCAGAAAGCTGGTTCTGGCAGCCGCGCAGGATCAGCATTCGCTGAGTGCCGTACTGAGAGCCTGGATGGATGATATCATTGAGCCGATTCTTATCGGCGACAAGGAGGGGATTCAAAACATCTCAGATGAAAACGGCTATAATATTGCGGGCCTCAGGATTATCCATGAACCCGACACTGAAATGGCCGTTGAGATGGCAGTAAGGATGCTAAGCAGCAAACAGGCTGACATTCTCATGAAAGGGAAAGTGGGAACATCAACATTGCTGAAGTGTGTACTCAACAAGGAATGGGGCCTCAGGACCGGTAATCTTCTTTCTCATATTGCCCTGTTTGAGGTGGAGACCTATCACAAGCTCATCGCAGTTACTGATGTCGCCATGAATATAGCTCCTAACCTGAAAGATAAAATTGCTATTGTCAATAACTCTGTGGCGTTTCTTAACAGGCTTGGTTACAGGATGCCAAAAGTAGCCGTACTGGGTGCCGTTGAAATGGTAAATGAGAATATGGAAGCGACGCTCGATGCCGCCCTTCTCTCGAAAATGAACCAGCGCGATCAGATAAGAAACTGCATCATTGATGGACCTCTGGCCTTCGACAATGCCATAAGTCTTGAAAGCGCCAGACATAAAAACATAAAAAGTGAAGTTGCAGGCGACACGGACCTTTTGCTGATGCCGGATATCGAGGTAGGGAATGTTCTGTATAAATCGCTCGTCTTCTTCGCTAAAGCAAAAGTGGCATCCATAATACTGGGTGCACTGGTGCCGATTGTTCTAACATCGAGATCCGATTCGGAACAGGCCAAATACGACAGTATTCTGCTTTCTGCAGCTGCAAGCAAATAACCGTTTACCATGATAAGTTCCCTAAGCCAGATAGTGGAAAAGGTGCTTTCGCAGGGGAAAAGGCAACGGGTGGCAGTTGCCTGGGCACACGACGATAACAGCATCGGCGCAATAAACAGAGCCGTAAGTGAAGGTTTCATTGAGGCATTGATGATCGGTATCCCTGACACGATTAAAAGCATCTGTTCGGCACGGGGGATTGACGCCAAAGCTTTTAGCATCATTCCCTCATCCGGAGAGGCAGATGCCTGCACCCATGCCATCAGGCTGGCAGGCAGCGGAGAAGCGGATATTATAATGAAAGGCCAGGTGGGAACCGACAAATTCCTCAGGGCTGTTATGGACAGGGAAAGGGGAATCATGATTCCCGGTGCAATACTCAGCTACGTCTGCGCAATTGAAATGCCGGCATATCATAAACTTCTGTTTGTTACCGATCCCGCCGTGATCCCGTTTCCGAACCTCGAACAGAAGGTTGCGATGGCGGAATATGCTATTGAAATGGCTGAGCGTTTTGGGATAACAAAGCCAAAGATTGCCCTTATCGGAGCCTCTGAAAAGATGAGCCGTCACTTCGATAACCCGGTGGATTATGCAGTGATGTGTAAAATGTCAGACCGCGGACAGATAAGGAGTTGCACCATGGACGGGCCACTCGACATTTTTCTTGCTTGCGACAGAAAAAGTCCTGCAATAAAGGGTGTCAGTACTCCGGTTGAGGGTGATGCCGATATTCTTCTCTTTCCGTCTCTTGAATCATGCAACCCATTCTACAAAGCGCTTGTGCTGTTTGCAGGCGGTGAGCTTGCCGGACTCATAAGAGGTACAACCAGGCCAGTAATAGTAATGTCGAGAAGCGAGAGCGAAAACTCAAAATATTACTGTATCGCTTTAGCCTGCCTTATGGCATAGATAATTCTTTTTTAGTAATTTGCCTCAAATCACAAATTCATCCAATGAGTAACCGACTGATTCTTGCACTCAATCCGGGATCCACCTCCACAAAATTCGCCCTTTTTGAGGAAGATGTGCTGATTTTTGAAAAAATACTCCGTCACTCATCAGCTGAATTATCTGTGTTCAGCAGAATCTCTGACCAGTTTCATTTCAGAAAGGATCTGATAATGGATGAACTGAAGGAGAGAGGGATTGATTTTTCCCGTATCGCGGCCGTAGTTGGCCGTGGGGGACTTGTAAAACCGATTGAATCGGGAGTATACAGGGTGAATGAAAGGATGAAGGATGATCTGAGAAGCGGATCGAGAGGAGAGCATGCAAGCAACCTGGGGGGTCTGATAGCCGACGAGATAGCTTCATCACTTGGTGCCGCTTCAGCGTTCATCGTCGATCCCGTTGTTGTGGATGAGCTTCAGCCGCTTGCAAGGGTGTCAGGACATCCGGAAATCGAACGGATATCAATTTTTCACGCCCTTAACCAGAAAGCTGTTGCACGGGCTTATGCTGACTCATCAGGCAGAAGATATGAAGATTTGAACCTGATTGTGGTACACCTTGGTGGGGGAGTGAGTGTCGGCGCTCACAGGAAGGGAAGGGTGATCGATGTCAATAATGCTCTCAACGGCGACGGACCCTTTTCTCCGGAACGATCAGGCGGATTGCCCTCCGGCCAGCTGGCAGACCTTTGCTTCAGCGGGAAATATGACCGTGACGGAGTCAGAAGAATGTTAACCGGGAAAGGAGGCATGGTGGCCTATCTGGGCACCAACAGCTTCGTGGAAGTATGCAGACTGGCAGAAAATGGCGATCCGAAGGCACTTCTGATAGCCAGGGCTTCAGCTTACCAGGTCGGAAAGGAAATAGGAGCAATGGCAGCTGTTCTTGACGGGCAGGTCGATGCCATAATACTCACTGGCGGAATGGCCAATAAGGAATCTCATACCGGGTATATTAAACAAATGGTTCAATTCATCGCGGAAGTGATCGTTTATCCCGGAGAGGATGAGATGAAAGCCCTCGCATACAACGGTCTCCTGGCACTCGACGGTAAAACTGAGATAAAGGAATATGACTGAATAATAACTGTTCAGGGATTGTTTGAGGCTACCGGTATTATTTTCCCATTGAAGAATTGTCTGCCCCTGAGGGCAAAATCACCAATAAAAGCTCCCATCTCCTCCGCGTTGACAGGGGCTCTGAATCCGGGGAATGCTTCAGCGAACATTTCAGTCTGTACTGAGCCCAGAGCCAAACAGTTAACAATGATGCCCTCTTCCCTGAATTCCTCGGAGAGGCATTCAGTGAGACAGGCAAGCGCAGCCTTGGAACAGCTGTAGTAGGAGAGTCCCCTGTATTTTGAACTCCCCTGAAACCCTCCCATACTGGCAATATTGACTATGTGTGATCCCTTGATCATAAGTGGCTTAAGCAATCTGATCACAGTGGCAGGTCCGATAAAATTGGTCTCTAATATCAGCCTGGCTTCCTGATTAGTGAAGTTCATGAATTCCCTGGTTGTCAGCAAACCGGCATTGTTGATAAGGATATCGACCAGACTGAATCTGTTGTAAATCTGATCCCTGAATGATCCGGTCTGATTATCAATGTCTGACAGGTCCACCTCGATGGATGATATGTTATTGTAAAGGCTTTCAGAAGCCAGTTTTCCGAGCGCTTCAGTATCCCTGCCAGTCACCACGATCTGGTTGTCCCTGTCGCGGGAAAGATAAAGTGCAATCTCCCTTCCGATCCCGCGGGTGCCTCCGTTAACTATTATATTCATGATATGCCGTGATGTTTAAAATTCTTTTTTTTCGTTTATTTGCAGGATAATGTGTAAAGATACAAATTTGACGATATGATCCCATACGGAGATACCTCGGACCGGGTGCGGCTTTTCAGAAAGTCCATTTCTATGATGCTGGTATTTATTGCTTCATTGTCGGTTCTTTGTGCACAGGCAACCAAAAAGGATGTTCCCCCTCTTAAAGAGAGACTATTCTATGGCGGAAGTATTGGCCTTCAGTTCGGGACCATAACGGATATCCAGATCTCTCCTGTGGTGGGACTGTGGTTATTACCCCGGCTTGGAGTTGCGGCCGGACCAAATTTCAGGTTTTATAAAAACCCTTATGAGAAGACGACTATCTACGGGGGCAGGTCATATCTTCAGTTCCTATTTATTCAGGATCTTAATTCGGTGGTCCCGCTGGGAATTCATATAGGGATGTTCCTCCATACTGAATATGAGGTTCTGAGTCTGGAGTCCGAATTCTGGAAGCTTCCCCCTTATCAGTCGGATAGGTTCACTACCGGCACACTCCTTGCCGGAGGCGGGATCAGCCAGCCGATCGGTCGCAGGTCAGCATTGAATTTTATGGTTTTATGGGCCCTTAACGACTCAGGCTACGGCCTCTACAGCAACCCTGAAATACGCATCTCTGTCGTTTTCTGAAATCTTTACGCTCCCTGCTCCCTGCTCTCCGCTCCCTGCTCCCCGCTCCCCGCTCTACGCTCCCCGCTCTACGCTCTACGCTCTACGCTCTACGCTCTACGCTCTACGCTCATATCTTCAGAGTCTCCCCTTCTGATTTTGCTACAATTACGGCACAGCATGTGTCGCCGTAAACATTGATGGTTGTCCTGAACATATCGAGTATCCTGTCTACTGCCAGAACAAGCCCGATACCCTCCAGCGGCAAACCGACAGCTTTCAGAACCACGGCCATCATCACCAGGCCTGCCATCGGTATACCGGCAGATCCTATAGCTGCAAGCAATGCTGTCATTACCACTATCAGCTGTTGTGTAACTGTAAGTTCTATTCCATAGGCCTGGGCAATGAACATTACAGCAACGCACTCATAGAGTGCAGTTCCGTCCATATTAATGGTGGCTCCGATCGGCAGGGTAAAGCTGGCTATCTTGTTTGAAACGCCGTCTTTAGTTTCAACAGCTTCCATCGTCAGAGGAAGTGTGGCATTTGACGACGAAGTGGAAAAAGCTGTCAGTAAAGGTGTAGCCATGTTCCTTAAATGCTTCAGGGGATTGGCTTTTCCTATCAGCCTGACCAGCAGGGGCAGGGTAACAGCGCCATGAATCAGCAATCCAAGGGATACAGTAATAAAGTAAAGCCCCAGCCTGCTTATTATCTCGCTGATTTCGTTACCCATGTTAATCTGCTGTGCAATCACCTTTGCTGTAATGCTGAAAATGCCAATAGGAGTGAACCTGATTATGAACAGGGTGATCTTCATAATTACGTCCAGAAGGGCGTTTATCACATCCAAAAGAATAATGCGCCCGTTGTCGCTTACTCTGGTCATGAAAAACCCAAACAGAATCGCGAAGAAGATTATTGATAGCATCTGTCCCTGCATCATTGCCTCAAATATGTTAGTCGGCACTATTTTTATAAGCGTCCCGCCAAAACCGTCTGAGACGGCAGAAAGATCTTCCACAGGCACCCTGAAGCCCAGATCAGCGCCGGTGCCGGGCTTAATAAGCGTAACGAAAAAGAAACCGGTGACAATTGCCAGAAAGGTCGAAAACAAATAGAATCCAATCGTCTTCAAGCCCAGCCGGCCCAGATTACTCCCCGACCCGACACTGGCAACTCCGGTTGTAATCGAACAAAGAATCAGGGGAACGATGATCATATTAAGGGCCCGGAGAAAAATTTCACCTGCCCAGTTGGTATAGATCACCTGGTCATGAAATATATAACCGAAAAACCCTCCTGCGACGATAGCAATTAATATCTGATAGTGAAGAGGAAACGAAAAGCGGGTTCTTGACATCTGCTTGGAATTAAATTGCGTAAAGAAAAAAAAACTTATGCTAAATTCCTTTTAAATGAGTAAGTATTTTAATCATAACAGGCCCCCGGAGAATTTAAAATAAAAGAGGAGAGGCAGGATAATGGATAAATAATCAATCCTCAGAGGGTTTAAGAAATCTGTAAAAATACCAGGATCCAAAGAGGTTCGAACTTTCCTGAACTTAAAGTCCAAAGAAGGAGACACCTTACTTAAACCATATTTGAATGTCATACCAGGGAATAAGAGTCTGTTGAACCAGTCCTGAAAAAAATGGGCAATTAAACTGGAATTTTTGTCAGGTTACAACTGTAAACCAAGCAGAAATACATACTTAATTACATTTGTAATCACAAAATCAAACAAGTAAACTGACAAAAGTGAATTAATTTTCAATAAAATATAGAAGATATTTAAAACACTCTTTATCAGCACCAATATGTAATTTATCTTATATATGGGTATATGTATACAGGCGTTCTGCGTCGTCAAACAGCAATAACGATTTAGATATTAATCATAACGAGCTATATACCAGGATAATACCAAACTAAACTTAATTAAGACTTCAGGCTACTTATTTTTTGTATATAGCTTATTATCAATGACATGCAAACAGAAGGCAGGCACAATATGAATCATCGAAATACTTATGATTACAGATGTAAATACGAATAATTACATGTGTAATTAATATAAGTATTACATTTGTAATACAATATTTTTTTATGAAAGAGCGCATTTCTGAATTTCTTAAAAGAGAAAACAAATCGTCTGCTTTATTTGCAGAAGAAATTGGTGTCCAGCCTTCGGGTATTTCGCATATCTTGTCGGGAAGGAACAAACCCAGCCTCGATTTTGTGGTGAAAATGCTTGAAACTTATCCATATCTGGCTGTAGATTGGTTATTATTCGGAAAGGGAGAAATGTATAAGCGGCTGGAAATCCCCGATCTGTTTGGAAACTACCCTGATAAGACTGAAGAAAGAAAGGAAAAGAGGACCCCGGTTTCAGTGAAAGAGGATGAACATTCGACAGATCCACTGGAAAAGCCATCTGTTGAAGAAAAGAGACAGTTATTGCCTAATGCAGAGGAAACGGGTAAGCCTCCGGTTGTTGCCAGGATTGTTCTTTTCTATAGCAACAACACTTTCGAAGAATATTTCCCGGGAAAATAATTTCGGAAAGTTTCTCTTTAGCTTTATCTTTGCGTTAAAGAAAAGCAGTATGCCGAAACGCATTGAAGATTTTAAGATAGTTGATAATCAGAGGTTAAATAACGATTTATTTATCCTTGAGCTTGCGGGAAGCAGTGATCTGCCTGAATTGAAGCCAGGACAGTTTGTTCAGGCAAAAGTTGAAGGTAGTCCTCAAACCTTTCTTCGCAGGCCGTTTTCAATACATGATGTTGATTATGCCAGAAACACACTTAAGCTCCTTGTACAGATAGCTGGCAGAGGGACAGGTGTTCTTTCGGGGCTCGGAAAAGACGATTATTTAAATCTTATATACCCACTGGGCAATTCATTCAGCCTGCCCGGGAAAGAAGAAAAACTTCTGCTGGTTGGCGGAGGATGTGGCGTAGCTCCTCTTCTCTTTCTGGGAAAATACTTAAAATCAAACGGTAATTCGCCGGATATACTTCTGGGTTTCAGAAACAGAGCACGGATCATTGAGGAAGCGGAATATGCGAAGATTGGGAGGGTGTATCTTACCACAGAGGATGGGTCGGAGGGTGAAAAGGGTTTGGTAACAGATCACCCGGTATTATCAGAATCAGAATACGACAGAATATTTTGTTGCGGACCCGATGCGATGATGAGGGCAGTGGCAGGATATGCCGCAACAAGGGGTATAGAATGTGAAGTCTCGCTTGAGAACCTTATGGCATGCGGTATTGGTGCATGTCTGTGCTGTGTCGTAGCTACGGTAAACGGCAATCAGTGTACTTGTATAGACGGACCGGTTTTCAATATAAACGATCTGAAATGGTAGATCTTCGCTTTTCCATTGGCTCTCTGGAATTTAAAAATCCTGTGCTTACAGCATCAGGCACCTTCGGGTATGGCAGTGAGTTCGATGATTTTATGGATGTTTCAAAGCTCGGAGGAATTATTGTCAAGGGCACCACTTTGGAGCCAAGGGAGGGTAATGCATATCCCCGCATGGCAGAGACGCCCTCCGGGATGCTTAATGCCGTAGGACTCCAGAATAAGGGTATCGATTATTTCGAGAAGCATATCTATCCCCGCATCTCAGGTTATGACACAAATGTCATGGTAAACATTAACGGCAATTACATTGAAGAATATGTAGCCCTGGCTGAGAGGGTAAGCAGACTGGAGAAGATACCTGCCATTGAACTTAACATATCATGCCCGAATGTAAAGATGGGAGGGATGGCTTTCGGTACGAACCCGGTTTCTGCCCGCGAAGTCATAAGAGCTGTCAGGGCTGTTTTCCCAGGCATTCTTATTGTGAAGCTGTCGCCGAATGTAACCGATATTACTGAGTTTGCACATATTGCAGAAGAGGAAGGAGCTGACTCAATATCACTGATTAACACTCTGGTCGGGATGTCAGTGGATATAAAGAAGATGAAGCCTGCACTCTCGGCAATAACAGGAGGTTTATCAGGCCCTGCAATAAAACCTGTGGCTCTCAGAATGGTATGGCAGGCAGCCAGGGCAGTAAAGATCCCTGTGATCGGGATAGGCGGAATAATGACGGCCTCCGATGCTATAGAATTTTTTCTCGCAGGTGCCTCGGCGATCCAGGTTGGCACGGCTTCCTTCATTGATCCCCAGGCCGCGGTTAAGATACTGCAAGGTATAGAAGCATACCTAATTGCCGGGAAATTTTCAGGAATTGACGACATTATCGGCCTTATCAACAGAACCGTCTAAAAAACGATAACCCTTCGGTTAAAATAATCTGTTATTCTGAGAAATCTCTTTGATAATTAGAATTATTATCCTTATATTTCACTTAGTTTTACATGCAGAAAACTATATTGTTTCAAATTATTCATTAATGTTCTGGGAAATGGCTGAAAACATACAAATCGACAATCTCGACAGGAAAATTCTTGATATTATAACCAAGAATGCAAGAATCCCGTATCTCGAGGTGGCAAGGGAATGCAACGTATCCGGAGCAGCAATTCATCAGCGTGTTCAGCGGCTAATTAAAACAGGCGTAATCAAAGGTTCTGAGTTCAAGGTTGATCCCGTGCTGGTCGGTTTCAAAACCTGTGCCTATATCGGTATCTTTCTGGATCATCCGGGAAAATACCGTGATGTTATTAATAAATTCAAGGATATCTCGGAAATAATTGAATGCCACTATACTACGGGTAATTACTCCCTGTTCATAAAGGTTTATACACAGGACAATGAACATCTGCGTGATATTCTGACTAAGAAGATTCAGAATATTCCTGGTATTTCAAGGACGGAGACACTGATCTCACTTGAAGAATCGATTAACCGTCAGATTCCGGTACTGCACCAATAGTCAGCTTTTCTGCCTTCGGTCTAACCTGTTTATTCTTGCCGGCTCGCTTAATTTTTCTCCTGTTTCAGGATCAATGGCATACCAGGCGCCATCGACCAGCCGGGTTACTATTCTCCCGCACAGGTGTGGGTTACCTTGAAAGTGAGGAGTGTCAAGGAGTCCTGTCCTGATCGCATCTGATATTGCCTGAGGATCTGACCAGGGGTCGTCGCTAACGTGACTCCCTCTCTTTGCCAGTTCATCGAGCAGAATCCTGGCCTCCGATTTAAGCTCATCTTTTCTGCTGATGACGGCTGAGTTTCCGGTCAGGTCCGGCATGCCGTACAGTGTATTGTGAAGCACCCCGTGAACGATATTACAGCTCTGGATAAGCTCGTCAGCATAGATAGCATGATCACCTTCGCTGAAACCGACTACGTGCAGAATATGTGGTTTTAATGCCAGGCTTATTACGGCAGAAGCGGCAAGCTGGCCCTGTGCAAATGAAGGGTCTGCAGAAAAATGGGCGAGTCCCGCCCTGACTTCGCGGAACACTGTGAAATCAGAGTCAGAAAGTTCCATTATCATTTCATTTTTTGCCATCATTTTTGCAATATCCATTTCGGCAGAGGTTCCGGGCGGATTATTGAACATATATTGGGAAACATAGTGCCTGACCCCCGTCTTTTTTGCATTATAGGCTGCCAGGAAGGCCATGGTTACTGCGAGTGTATCGTGTGCATCCCGAAGGCTCCATTGATGTGATTCATTAACTTCTACCGGTATTCCTTTCCGGGCATACCAGCGCATTACCTCCTGATGCTCCCCAATCGCGTCCCTGACCGTACGGGCTGACCTGCCGTCAATCACACTATACCAGCAGAGGGGGATTGCAGCCCACGCGTTGTTAATGGTCTTTACACTCATTTCAGCCCATTTCAGAAGATCGCGGGTGCCGGCATAGCATCTGACAAGCGGATAATTCCCAGTTCTGGTGCTTTCGTAAATGGCTCTCAGATCCTCAGGTTTTCGTACCGGCACACCGCCGGCTCCGTCCTGGCTCCGGTCCATCTCCTCCGGACTGAAGAAATGTTCCTGTGCATTCTGATCGGGACCAATTGAAAGGACATCGAGAACCCCTGATTCCGAAATCTTTTTAACTCCGGTGATTGTCTCTTCGAGTGTTGGTCTGCCAAAGTGATGCCTTAATAGCGGATACGGGTATTTCTGATCTATTCTCCTGACAAGGGTATGCCTGAAGGCTCCTTCCGAGACTTCTCCTGTGCCTCCCCTCAGATATGATTTTATTGTTTCGACAGGCTCAGTTCCGTTAAAAGTACGCTCAAACAGTCCTGACTGCTCTGCCACAATCGCAACAGGTGGTGTCCCACCGAAAATCATTCTGGCATTACTGATGCCTGCCCGGGAGAGTTCCCGTTTCAGTTCAGCGAACAGCTCGCCTGCGGTTTCCGGTGTCAGCCGGTAACTTAGTGCAGTAATATCAGGTTTTTCATCCCTGATGATCCTGACAACTCGTTCAATAGAAACAGCCGGGCCCCAGGAGTTGGTTTTATACCCCTCAGCCTCAGCAAGCTTCAGAAAGTGGTGTAAACCACCAACGTGAACACAACTGCCTATGGCAGCACCGGCAATACTCTTCATAATTACTTCGATTTTTCTCCGATAGCTAAAAGCCTGAGATCCCTGAGGCTCATACCCTGAATACCAAGGTTTTCGACTGTTCTTCCTTTTGCCCGGTAATCAACAGAGTTTATCCCGGATCCAAGGTGAATAACCGAATCGATGGTGGGTGTCTCAACCTTAAACATCTTACCTATCGACGCTATAGGAACCAGACTGAAAGGGACATCTTCATCAAGATATCTCATTTTCAATGCCCTGGGAGCAAGTATACCCCTGTAACCGCTGTTCTTTCTCATTGCCTGGAAGAGTGTCTGTCCGGTTGAGCTGTAGGCCATGTAAAGCCACTGTCTTGCAGTAATGGCTCTGATTCCGAGTGCTTCCGCAACTCTTACCCGTTCTTCATCAATTTTTTCCAGGATTCTGGCGACGGAAGGAGTCACTCCCTCATGGTAGAACTGAAAGTCGGTATCGTGCTCAATCCATCCGGCATTTAAAACACAGAGAGCAGGATGAAAAACACTGCCGATATTCTCCATGCTTGTCTTAAAGATATTGTCCCCGGGCATGAATTGAGGGTAGAACTGCCTTAGTTTGTTGATAACGGTAGGGATAAGATGAGCCTTGATGGAGGCCACCGGAATAGAGTGTTTTATCCTGAAGATATGCACCTGCGAAGGGCCTGTTGCACGCGACGCGTAAATAAATGTCTGTGCTTCAGAAACGATAACGTCAGCCTTGACCTTCATTTCGTCCAGGACCCGTATGAATTCCAGTGCCCCGAAGGTTCTGCCCGGATGCAGTACAACTATTTGCCCGTCAACCAGATGAGGAGCCATCTGTTTAGCCATCCATCGGTGACCGCTGGCAGGAACCACTACCATAATCAGCTCAACTCCTTTTATTGCATCTTTCATTGTTGTAGTGGCGAGGTTTATTTTTCCAAAACCTTCCACCTCGCCGGTTACTTCTATCAGCCCTGAGGATCTGACACCCCAGAGCCTTTCCTCACCCCGGTTAAAAAGATTAACCTTATGGCCCATAAGCGCCAGGTGCCCGGCCATAGCCAGCCCTCCGTGTCCTGCTCCCAGAACAGCGATTTTCGACCTGATCTTTGAAACTGAATTTGGCATAGTATGACAGATAATAGTTTATTGCGACCCGGATTCACCCCAACATTTTATAAATATATAAAATATTTTCAGGAATTTATGTTTTTCTGATCATATAGCATCAAGAAAAACCTTTTGGGCTGTAATCGGTTTCATTTAAATAGCTACTTTTATTAACTCTTAATAAAATTACCATCATGAAAAAAGCATTATTATTTCTGATTTCATTTCTGGTTTCAGCATCCCTGGTGTCGCAGGAGGTTAATTTCACCGGGACCTGGAAGATTAACTCATCAAAGAGCAGTTTGAACCAGGAGTTCAGCCTGGCTCCGCTTAAGATCACTGTTGTGCAGAAAGGGAATGATCTGAGCGTTGAGAAAGTATCACGCTTTCAGGAGCAGGAGTTTACAACAACCGACAAATTTACCCTCGACGGTAAGGAGTGCATCAATACCGGGTGGCAGGACTCTCAAAAGAAATCATCTACTGTATGGGCCGATGACAAAAAATCGCTGAAGATCACTTCAAAACTGGCGATTGGCGATGGAGGTGATGTTACAATAGTGGAGGTCTTCAGACTGGATGGCAGTAATATGGTTCTTGAATCCAGTGCTTACTCGTCCTACGGCGATCTGGTCGAGACTGCATTCTACGACAAGGGCTGAAAAGTTTCAGCAGGTTACTGTGACCATTTTTGCGGTTTGCGATCCCACCGGTGTCTCCTGAGTTCTTTCATAAGTGAAGGATCCAGTTGTCCGGCATCGCTGGCTGACATATTTGCGACAACGTGGTGTGTTTTGCGCATACCGGGGATAATCGTACTGACAGTCGGTTCCCCGAGAATGAACCTTAATGCCATCTCTGACATTGTGGAACCTTCCGGGACTAGTGGTTTGAGGGCATCTGCGCGTTCCACGCTTGAGATAAGGTTATCCGGAACAAAATAGGTATTGCGCCAGTCGCCTTCCGGCCATTTACTCTCCCTGGTGAGTGTACCGGTCAGGGAACCTTCATCGAACGGGACTCTGGCAATAACACCCACGTTCATCTCCCTGCAGGCAGGAAAGAGCTCATCTTCCGGGCTCTGGTCGAAGATGTTATATATGACCTGTACGGTGTCGATCAAACCGCTTTTCACAGCTCTGATACCATTCCATGGTTCCCACCTGTTCATGCTTATCCCGATGGCATGGAACAATCCTTTTTCCTTCAGATCGATCATCTTCCTGATCCCCCGGTCATCGTCGAGCCAGTGGTCTTCCCAGGTGTGGAATTGCATGAGGTCGAAAGAGTCAAGACCTGCATTCCTGAGGCTTTTTTCGACATATTCTTCAATATGGTCAGGTGGATAACAGTCGTCGAGTGAATATTCGCGTCTGGCCGGCCATTTGAAGTTCATAGGCGGCATTTTGGTAGCTGTAATGAGCCTCTTGTCTTTGTTTGCCCTTATAATTTTACCGAGCATGCTTTCGCTCTTACCGCTGCCATATCCCCATGCAGTATCGAAGAAGATGCATCCGAGATCGACTGCCGACTGAAGTGAGCGAAGTGATTCTTCGTCATCCGAGCCGGTCCATCCTGCCATACCCCACATGCCATAACCGATCTCACTTACATCAAGGTTTGTTCTTCCTAATTTTCTGTATTTCATTGTTTTGTTATTATTGTGAATTATTGTTTCGATCAGGTTATTGTTTAGTCGATCAACTGCTATTCTGCAAAAGGACGCTTCGTTTGTAAAGGTATAATATCTGTTACTAAAGTCAAGCGACGAATCCGGATAATATTGCTTCAGCAACAAATTTTGATACAGATACACTTTAGGTCAGATGAATATTAATGTTTAACTTTAACAGAATATACCTGACGAAGCAATTTTAAATATCCTCTTTTATTCATTTAATTTTATCTGATATGGCAAATTTCATCGATGAATTCATGAAAAGTTACGGACCGGAAGTCACCTCGCAACTATCCTCCAGCCTGAATGTTGACAGGGGCACTGTCCAGAAACTGATCCCTCAGCTGGCTCCACTTATTCTGTCAGGCTTAAAGCGACAGAAAGATACACGTGGCGGTGATGAAAGGGTGAATCACATCCTGAATAAATATGGTGATTCATCAGTATTGAACAATATAAAGGATCTTGTCTCTGCAAAGACTAGAACCGCGGCGCCCGATCCCAATATGGGGGGATTGCTTGGAGATAGTGGTGGTACCCAGGCAGCAATGATGCTTGCCAGGAGCATGAATATTGACGCTTCCACAATCACCAGAATGATACCGGCGCTAACCCCGATCATTCTGGGAGCACTTACAAAGAAACGGGATTCAGGTGGCTCCGGGATCTCAGGTATCGGGGCGCTTCTTGATGCTGATGGTGACGGGAGCATCCTTGATGATGTGGCCGGTTTCCTTCTAAAGGGTGGCGCTGGTCAGCAAACAAAAGGCAAGGGTTTGCTGGGATCCCTTCTTGGAGGCATGCTGCGGCCAAAGTAACAGCCTGGATCATGAGAGCCTGGCTGTAGAGATCCTGAACCTAACCTCGATTGAATAGCCTTTCGCAGGCATGAGTCAGATTAATAGATTAACAAAGTGTTCGTTAGCCTTGTCAGGATTTTATTTTTCATATTCGATCTCTTTTGATCCGGAGATTGTATTATCTGACACTGTTATCCCCGACGATTTCTTACCGACGAATATTGCCGTTTTTTGATTTCCCTTTCCGGTCGAACGGATAATATTGTCATGGATCTTAATATCCCGGGTTTCGCCTCCTATGTAGAAACCGTATGAATCCCTGTCCATCCCATTGTTTTCAATAGTATTACCCGTAAATGTATTCCTGTGACCGCTGTTCTGCTCATTCTCATTGCGGAAAAAGACCCCGTGGC
>JAHYJA010000123.1 GCA_019429325.1 Bacteroidales bacterium | reverse complement strand
CTATGATCCCCCCGGAGGGTAAGGAAATTGGCCAGCCCCCCTATGATCCCCCCCCCATAGGGTAAGGAAATTGGCCAGCCCCCCTATGATCCCCCCCCATAGGGTAAGGAAATTGGCCAGCCCCCCTATGATCCCCCCGGAGGGGGGATAAAGTGTTGCTGTTTAGAATGTTACTGAGATGTTGAATTACGGGAACAGAGAATTATTGAGGAGAGCAAGAATATTAAGGAGCAGTATGACAATTCCTGAAATTATTCTTTGGTCTGGCTTAAGATCAAAAAAACTTGATGGATATAAGTTTAGAAGACAGCAAATAATTTTGAACTACATAGCAGATTTTTATTGTCATGAATTAAGACTTATCGTTGAGGTTGAAGGAGAAATTCATTCATTGACAGAAAATAAGGAATATGATAAGACCAGATATAACACTCTCACAAAGAATGGATATAATATTATCCGGCTCTCCAATGCTGAGGTTGAATCTGATTTAAACTCTGCAATAAACAGAATTAGAACCTTTATTGCAGAAATCTGTCCCCCTCGCAGGGGGACCACAGGGGGTCTTTCGAATGAGAAACAACTTTAATACCAATTCTTCGTCCCCCTCGCAGGGGGACCACAGGGGGTCCGGGTATAAGTCCAGTATAATTAATATAGGCTCGGTCCCCCTGGGGGGCACTAACCCCGTGCGCCTTCAGTCGATGACGAATACCAATACCCTCGACACCCGCTCCTCCGTCGCCCAGTGCATACGGATTATAGAGGCAGGAGCCGATTTTGTGCGCCTGACGGCCCAGGGCAGACGTGAGGCGGAGAACCTCGCGAACATCAGGAAAGAGCTTCATAAAGCCGGTTTCAGCACCCCCCTTATCGCAGATATCCATTTCAATCCCGAAGCAGCCATTGCCGCCGCCGGAATAGCAGAAAAGATACGGATCAATCCCGGTAACTATGCCGACAAAAGAGCCTCGTTTGAGAAATATGAACTGACTGCGAAACAATATGATGAGGAGCTGGAACGCATTCACAGGAGACTCCTTCCTTTGATCGAAGCCTGTCGCCTGAATAAGACAGTCATCCGCATAGGTATCAACCACGGTTCGCTTTCCGACCGCATAATGACGCGATACGGCAATACCCCGGAAGGAATGGTAAGGTCAGCAATGGAGTTCATTGATATTTTCCGGTCAGAGAATTTCAACGATCTGGTGCTCTCAATGAAATCGTCCGACACCGGAGTGATGGTGCAGGCCACAAGATCGCTCGTTGAGGCGCTGATGGAGAACAACCTGTCATACCCCATCCACCTCGGCGTCACCGAAGCCGGCGAAGGCGAGGATGGACGGGTCAGGTCCGCCGCAGGCATCGGTACCCTCCTCACCGAAGGAATAGGCGATACCATACGGGTATCCCTCTCGGAAGATCCTGAAAATGAGATACCGGTAGCAAGAGAGATCCTCGACATAATAGGCGGACCCGCCGGACGGATCGAAACACCCCGGATACTTCCCGCATTTAAGATTAGCGACAAGGCTTACAGGCCTGAAGTAATAACGTTCAGCAAGGGGCAGTTCATTGCGGAGAGCGGGGAGCAGTTCAGAGGAGAGATGATCACATTTGATGCAGACTCTCCTCCATTCATTGAACCAAAAGATGACACCCCTCTAATTCTGAACCCTCATTTTAACGAGGATGATCCGGAAAAGCTTGCGATACATGCGGCAGCACTTATGGGAGGATGGTTCATACTCAGACAGGCCGCCGGGATCTGCATTACAAATAAAGGCAGGGTGAAGGGCGACAGAGTGAGGGAGATCGCTTTCTCCATACTCCAGGCCACTGAGGCCAGGATAACCAGGAACCGCTATATATCATGCCCCACTTGCGGACGGACAAATTTTGACCTGCAGGATGCCGTCAGTAAGGTAAAAGCCATCACGGGCCATCTTACAGGACTAAGGATAGCTGTAATGGGATGTATTGTCAACGGTCCGGGCGAAATGGCAGGCTCCGATTACGGATACGTGGGAGCATCAGTAGGAAAAGTGCATATCTACCGTGGTACCGTGCCGGTCCTGAAGAATGTCCCGCAGGAGTCGGCGGCTGAGAAGTTGCTTGAGATAATCGAGCAGGATCAGAATGAAGACCCCCGTCGCTTCGCGCCACCCCCTGAAGGGGGTTAAACCAGTCTGTAATCTAACTGTTTCTTCTGGAGATCAGCCTTTACCACCTCAACCGTCACCTTGTCTCCAAGCGTATATACCCTGCCGGTCGAGCGTCCCTTTATGCAGTAATTATCCTCGTCATACTCATAGTAATCATCTGCAAGCTCTCTTATGTGTATCATCCCTTCGCACTGATTCTCAATGATCTCCACATATATTCCCCATTCCGTCACTCCCGAAATGATCCCTTCGAACTCTCTCCCTGTCTTATCGCTCATGTACTCCACCTGCTTGTACTTGACCGAGGCTCTCTCAGCATCAGCGGCAAGCCTCTCCATTTTGGATGAGCGCTCACAAAGCTTCTCATATTTCTCGGCCTTACCGGGACTTCCGTCCGTCAGGTAGGCGCTCAGGAGCCTGTGAGCCATCATGTCGGGGTACCTCCTTATCGGCGACGTGAAATGAGTATATTGCCTGAACGCCAGTCCGTAATGGCCGATATTCTTAGTGGAATAAACTGCTTTTGCCATCGAACGCAGGGCCAGCGTCTCGATAAGGTTCTGCTCCCTCCTGCCTGCGATATCGCTCATCAGCTTGTTCATAGCCTTAGGAAGTGATGCTTTGCCGTCATCCGCAAGCTTATAGCCAAACCGTTTTATGAATTTGCTGAAATTGCTGATCTTCTCAGGATCAGGCTTGTCATGCACCCGGTAAACAAAGGTTTTTCCCTTATGCTCCTTCCCGACGAACTCGGCAACCCTTCTGTTCGCCAGAAGCATGAACTCCTCGATTAGCTGGTTGGCCGTCCCCATGTCGCGGAACCGTATTCCCAGGGGCTTCCCCGATTCGTCAAGCTCGAACTGAATCTCAATCTTCTCGAACGAGAATGCCCCATGACTGAATCTTTTCGTCCTCAGCTTCTGTGCGAGCCCGTGAAGGACAGGCAGCTGTTCGCTCATATCTCCCTCACCGCTGTCGATTATCATCTGCGCCTCGCTGTACGAGAACTGCCTGTCGGAGTTGATGATTGTCCTTCCGAACCACTGCGAAATAACCTCCGCCTTTTCGTTCAACTCGAAGACTGCCGAGAAGGTAAGCTTGTCCTCCCTGGGATTGAGCGAACATATATGATTTGAGAGGCGCTCGGGAAGCATCGGCACCACCCGGTCGACAAGATAAACGGATGTGGCTCTCTGCCTCGCCTCCTCCTCAGTCAGGGTACCCGTCCTGACATAATGTGTCACATCTGCTATGTGTACGCCTGCCTCCCAGTTGCCGTTATCGAGCCTCCTGAGGGAGATAGCGTCGTCAAAATCGCGGGCATCGGCAGGGTCGATGGTAAAGGTCGGCACCTCCCGGAAATCCCTGCGCGATTTTATATCATTCTCCGTTATCTCGTCAGGTATCTGCTCCGCATCAACCTCCACCTCATCCGTGAAATGATAGGGGAGCTCGAACTCTGCAAGTATGGCATGCATCTCCGTCTCATGCAGTCCGGGATCACCCAGAACACTGATTATCTCTGCAACCGGATTCTTCGATTTCGGATCCCAGTCGGTGACCCTGGCCACCGCTTTCTGACCCTGTTTCGCTCCGTTGAGCTTTGAAGAGGGAATGAAAAGATCGAAGGGCATGTTCTTGTTGTCGGGTATGAGAAAGGCAAAATTCGGCATTAACTCAACGGTGCCTACAAATGTAGTCTTCCATCTCTCGATGATCTCAACAACCTCTCCCTCGGGCCTTGACCCCTTTCTTCTCGCGTAAAGCCATACTTTTACCTTGTCGCCATGAAGTGCAGTGCGGAGATTCCTGGCAGTTACAAACACATCCTCATCCATCTCGTCGGATATTACAAACCCGTATCCCATCCTTGTCAGATCCACAGTACCGGTAATATGCCCCGTGCCGGCTTTCTCACTCTTTTGCCGCTTACCCTGCGGGTTCTGCTTTCCCCTTGGTTCATGCTTTCCCCGCTTTTGCCGTGTTTCAGTTCGTTTTCCTCTTTCTTTCCTGCTCATTTCTCATATTATTTAAAGACGCAAGTTACCACATTTTGATAACTTAAGCGGACCAGGCTTATTTTTTTGAATTCTTCCTGAAATTTGTTTATTATTACATTTAAATAGCCGGGTATTGAACAATTATCACCCGCTTAAAGCAACTGCTGAGATGATTACACTCGCTTCCGTACCATCACACTCTCCCGCTATTGTTACGAAAAATACGGGCGAAGAATATGTGCTTGTCCCGGTAATAAACAATATTGCCGACATGGACAGCCTCTTTACCCTGAATGAGACCGGGGCGTTTATCTGGGAGCAGATCGACGGGAAAAAGAGTGTCCGGCAGATCGTCATGGCTCTGACCCGTGAATACGATATCCCGGAAAGGATAGCGGAAGATGACGTTCTGGAGTTCATTGACAATATGAAGGAATACCTCATTATAAAGGATTAACTACAGGTCAGGACCAAATTAAATTCCCGGAACACCCTGATGAGAAACTTCACCCTTTATATCGCCGGATACAATATCAGGTTCGAGTTGCAGGATAACGCTCCCGAACTTATCCCTTCACCCAGGTTCAAAAACAGCATCAGGAAAAGAGCCGATGCCGACCTGCTCATACGGGTGCATGGAGATGAGCCGGTCTTGCCCGGAGGCGCGAAACGGGTTTTTAACGCTCCCTATTTCGGGGATGCCGATGGAAACATCACAAAATCCGGTAATAAATTCTGGAGCGTCTACAGGTATTCATCAAACATTTATGTTAAAACTATCTTCCCCTTATTATCGACTAAATCTAAAGGCATTCTGTGTCTTTCCCTTACCGAACTGAAGTGGGACCTCTGGCTGAAAGGGGACTCCGGAGAAGCTGATCCGATGGAATATCCGCTTGATGCACTCATTCTGTATTATCTGACTATATTTTACGGCGACATAATGATCCATGCCTCGGGAATCAATAATGCCGGGCGCGGTTACCTCTTCAGCGGTGTTTCCGGAAGGGGCAAGACAACGATGGCGAAGCTGTGGTACAGGAGCGGCGCCGCGGTGATCAACGACGATCGCCTTATACTCAGAAATAGAGGCGGAGGATATGTTATGTATAATATCCCGCTCTATATTGATGATGGACCGAGGGAATCGCCTGTTCATAAGATCTATCTTATCGGTCACGGGAAGGAGAACAGGCAGGGGCTTCTGAAAGGGGCATCCGCCGTGAGCCACGTTATGGCAAACTGCATACAGCAGAACTGGAACAGGGAGATCATTGCACGCCTGCTCGGATCCGTTTCAATTATGTGCTCAACCCTTCCGGTATTCACTCTTAGCTTTGTTCCCGACAGAAGGATCATCGAATATATCCTGGAAAATGAATGAGGAACTGACGGGCACCGGTATACTGAAAGAGATAGGCTTCACCTTATTGTCGGAAGGCAAGATACTAAAGATCAGGGCTGAAGGCTACAGCATGTACCCTGCAATAAAACCGGGATCAGTGATCCATATCAGGCCATACCAGCCTGGTGAACTGCCGGAGCCGGGTGAAATAATAGCATGGAAGAGGGAATCCGGACTTGTTGTTCACCGGCTTGTGAGAATCATTAGTGAGGGAAATGAGACTCTCTATATAACCCGCGGCGATGGCACCCTCGGGGAGGATCCGCCTGTCAGCGCCGGGCAGATAGCCGGCAGGGTAGGGCAGATTGAGTACCGCGGCAGGAACAGGATCCTGAAGAGCGGCGGAACGGGGAAACCACACTATGCCTGGAATCGTTTCAGGGTGGTTTTGCTGTTAAAGCTTAAGAAGATCCGGCATTTGATTGCACGCTGAATAAATCCTTTGTGCCCTTCGTGTTATCCTTTGAGTAACTTTGTGGTAAAATAACTCTGCGGAAAAAGAATAAATGAAGAAGAAAGAGCTGTTCAGGGAATCGATAAGACTGGTATGGGTGAGTGCACCGGGATGGGCAACCTTCAACATCATCCTCTCCGTGCTTCGCAGTTTCCTGCCCCTGGCACTCCTCTTCCTCATAAAAGTCCTGATCGACGACATCACCGCGGCTGTCTCATCCGATCCCGGCAATGCATTCAGCACTATCATAATAACAGTGATCGCCGTGGTTGTTGTCTGGTTCCTCGATGAAACGACCACCGACCTGGGAAATTTCGTGCGCAAGAAACAGTCACTCGCACTCGAGATATACATGTATGGCCTTCTCCATGAAAAATCCGTTAGGCTCGATCTTATCAATTTCGAACAGCCGGGCTATTACGATTCCCTTGCCCGCGCATCAAGAGAGGCCCCATGGAGACCAAACAGCATAGTCAATAATCTCATATCAATGCTGAGGGGAGTGCTCTCGCTCATCCTGATGGCAGGACTCCTCCTCTCGCTTCACTGGACCGTGGCGGCAGCGCTCATCGCTGTAAATATCCCGGCCGTATGGCTGCGCCTCCATTATGCTGATATCCTCTATAACTTCCAGAGAACACAAACACCTGAAGCCAGGAAATCGGCCTATTTTCACTGGCTGCTGACGGGCGACAGGCCCTCGAGGGAACTTCGACTCTTCGGACTGGGCGATTATTTCACATCCCTCTTCAGAAAATCCTATCTGAAACAAAAAGAGGAGGAGGTCAATATCATACGCAAGAGAACGATGATTGAACTGGTATCCGACCTCATCAAGGCAGGTGTCATTCTCGTGATCATCCTCTTTATTGCGCGCCGTACCATCGACAGCAGACTGACACTCGGCCAGATGGCAATGTTCCTCCTTGCCTTCCGGCAGGGAATGATCTATATCAAAGATCTTTTCGGATCACTCGCGGGACTCTATGAAGATACTCTTTTCATCGGAGATGCCTTCGAGTTCCTTAACCTCACTGAGAGCCTCAAGGCTGACCCACCGGAAATCATCCCCGCGCCACTCAAAACATCAATAGTTGCCGAGAACCTTACATTCTCCTACCCCGGCAACCAGGTCCCGGCAATAAATAATATCTCCTTTGAGATCAGAAAAGGTGAGATCATCGCACTGGCCGGACCCAACGGCGCTGGCAAGAGCACCCTCGTAAAGCTGCTTGCCAGACTATACGACCCCGATTCCGGGTCGCTTAAGTACGACGGTCACGATATCCGGCACATGGACCCCGCCCTTTACAGAAAGAACTTCTCAGTGGTTTTCCAGGACTTCATGCTCTATAATATGAATGCCGGTGAGAACATAAGGATCGGGAACATCGACGAGAGGGAGGCAGAAGAGAGGATAAGAGCCGTGGCGGGTATAACCGGTGTTCACGACCTGATAAACAGCCTGCCGAAAGGTTACGACACAGTGATAGGCACCCTCTTCGACGACAGCCGCGAGCTAAGCTGGGGCGAGTGGCAGAGAATAGCCCTTTCAAGGGCCCTCTTCAGGGATGCTCCCCTGCTGATACTCGATGAGCCCTCCAGCGCCCTTGATGCACAAACGGAATATGACATATTCAGCAGGTTCAGGGAGATAGTGAAAGGGCGCACTTCAATACTTATCAGCCATCGGTTCACCAATGTATGCCTCGCCGACAGGATCATCGTGCTCGACAGGGGCGTGATAGCCGAGAGCGGCACACACGATGAGCTTATGAAAAAAGGCCGGATCTACGCCGGCATGTACAGCAAACAGATCAGCAGGTATAAGAAATGAATACCGACCCCGGCATAAGGAGCGAGGAGGCTCTCCTCCTGAGCCTCTGCAGGCTCAGACTGACAGATGAGACCACCGCGAAGATACGTAGTCTCTGCCCTGCTGTAACCGACTGGAACTATTTCAGTAATCTTACTGCACGTCATGGTGTGGATGCACTCGTTTACCGGAATCTCGGAAAGGCAGGACTCCTGCAGGATATCCCTTCAGCAGTCGCAGGACGACTGAAAAATGCCATGATGATCAGCCTGAGCCGCAATATAACCCATTCACGCATCATGGGCGATGTGCTGAAAATGCTTAACGCCAGGAAAATCAAGACCGTTCTGCTTAAGGGACTGGCGCTCGAGCTGTCGGAGTATGGCAATACCGGACTGCGCCAGATGTCTGATATTGACATACTTGTCAAGAAGGAACAGTGCCTCGAAGCCCGGGATATACTTCTCCTGAACGGCTTCCGGTCGCTCCCCGTGAAATCGGTGCTCCACCGGCCCATCCTCTCCTCCATCGGGAAGCATCTGCCGACGCTCATAAAGAACGGCGTTTCCGTGGAGATACACACCGAACTCTTTGGCGCAGGAGCAACGGGCCTCACAGATGTACTGGTAAATAACAGCTATGAGATTGATCTGGAAGGACAGAAAGCTTACATCCCGCAACCCGCATTATTCTTCCTCTACCTCGTAAGGCATCTTTTCCTGCATGAGCTGAAGAGGGAGTCACAGCTAAGGCTTTACACCGATCTTGCAGTGCTTGTCGACCATCACCGTGATGATATTCTTAATCCCTTGCTTCTCGTCTATGCCGGCGAGGCCGGACTGGAAAAGATCCTTTCCCAAAAGCTTGAGTCGCTGAAGCTCTTCTGGGATATTGAATTGCCGGAATGGCTGGATGATTTTACAGTAAAACATCACGATCCCTCAACAGCCGGCAGTTTCATCTTTTTCCTCAAGAGTCCCGGCGATAATATCCTTCCCGACAACTCGGCATCGTACCGTCAGGCCATTAGGGTCATACCGGGCTTTCACCGGAAGCTCCTCTATGTAGCGGGTGATATTCTCCCCACCATCAGTTTCATGAAGAAGCGGTATCGCTGCAGCAGCACTCTCCGGGCTCTTCTTCACTACCCGCTGAGACTCGGTAAGCTTTTCTACCTTATCGGACCTCCGTTCCGTAACCGGAAATAACCTTTCCGGTAAAAATCCATTAACCGCAGAGATCGCAAAGGGGAGACGCCAAGAACGCTAAGAATTGATAATATGGTTTATATCTTCGCGGCCTTTGCGTCGACTTTGTGCTCTTTGCGGTTAGGAAAGACTTTTGAGGCTACCTCCTTCACTCGCGGATTATCTGCAAGAGCAAAGAAAGGCCTGTGAAAAACGACGAAACAGCCAGAAGAAGGAACGCAAACTTTCCGGCAGGATTAAGATCGCACAGTAACAGACAGACAGCACTTGCACCGAAAGTTATTATACTTGCTGCAAACAGAATTCTTATCAGTACCCGCCGCCATGATTGCTTCATTTCATTTTTCGTTTTTAACCGTACTCTGCAGGTTGAAGTAAGCCTCAATCTTCTGCACAGCCTCATTATCATTTTTAAGGTCCATAAGTATTCTTCCCTTTTCAAGCAACACTATGCGTGCGCATAGTTCGGTAATATGATTCAGGTTGTGGCTTGAGATGATCATGGTGCAGTTATTCTCGGCATTCAGGTTCCGGAGTATCTGTTTCAGGTTTATCTGGGAGCTCGGGTCCAGAAAATTGAACGGCTCATCCAGTACAAGCACTTCCGGCCCGGAGATAAGTGCCCCGATGATCCCGGTCTTATGCTTATTGCCCGTCGAGAGATTCCTGATGTATTTCTTCTGATCCAGGATCTCTCCGTTCATGA
>JAHYJA010000001.1 GCA_019429325.1 Bacteroidales bacterium | reverse complement strand
GTGACTTCGGCACCACCGTCGGCGGTGACGTTACCCCCGGAAGTTGCTGTTGTAAGGGTTATTGCTGACACGCCCGCCGTGGTTACGGAAGGCGGAACAGGGTCCTTTTTGCAGGAGCTGAGCCAGAGGGCAGAGCCTGCCATAAGAAAAGTTATTACGAAAATTCTGAGATGTACTTTCATGATCCTGGTTTTAGTTGAAATTCAGACACAAATTATTCAATTAGCACCAGAGTCATTTTATTCTGCGTCCCAAATTCTTTAGTCTAAGTACCAATTGGAAGACGGAAGACGGAAAGCAGTTGGCCAGCCTTCGCTGAAGCTACGGCTGACAAAGCAGTTGGCCAGCCTTCGCTGAAGCTACGGCTGACAAAGCAGTTGGCAGTTGGCAAACAGAATTACTCTCTTGCCCTAAGCTCTGAGCCCAGCCGTCGCTGTCCTTCGTCCAGCTATGGCTGGCAAAGCCTGTGCTCTGAGCCAAGAAAGACGGAAGACGGAAGACGGAAGACCGAAGACGGAAGACCGAAGGAGGAAGATTGATTTGTGATTTGTGATTCGTGAGTCTGGATTTGTGATTTAAAATCAAAAATCACAATTCAAAAATCACAATTCAAAAATCAAACCAAAATGGAGAGGGGGAGACAGGAGGTCGAATACCAAGGGCATAATTAAGAAGTTTCTTCAGACTTGCACGACTTGCATGACCTGCATGACCTGCACGACCTGCACGACAGTCTTGCCCTGAGCCATAGAGAGCAGTTGGTAATTATTTACGGACCTCCCTCGGAGGAGTGCCGAACTCGCGAGAGAAGGCCTGGCTGAAATGGGAGATGTTTTTAAAACCTGTTTTGTAAGCTGCTTCGGCAACGGTGACGTCGGGCAGGCCGAGAATCTTCCTGGCTTCATGAAGTCGCATGGAAAGAAAATACTGGTTCGGGGTTGTGCCGGTCAGGGACCCGAACTTCCGATAGAGTTGTGTGCGGCTCATCGCCACTTCACCGCAGAGACTCTGGATATCATACGTTTCATTACCCAGATTAGCTGTCATAACCTCACGTGCCCTTTTAATAAATGCATCCTCAATAGCAAAATCACTCTCTTCAGACAGGACCGGGGGACTTGTTGCCGCATACCTCTGCCTGAGTTTCTTCCGTGATTCCGTCAGTGACTTCAACTGTACCAGCAGTTCATCCCTGTTAAAGGGTTTGGCAATATATGCATCAGCACCCCTTTCAAGTCCTTCGATCCGCGAATCAATATCTGCCTTTGCAGTCAGCATTACCACAGGGATATGGCTTGTACGCATATCCTCCTTTATGATGCTGAGCATCTCAATGCCATCCATCAACGGCATCATTATATCACTTAGGATAATGTCTGGAACATATTCAAGCGCTATGCTGACTCCCTCCCTTCCGTCGGCGGCAGTCATTACTACATACTCATCCTCCAGAATAGTCCTGAGGTACTGAACAACATCATCGTTATCTTCTGTAATCAGGAGCAAGGGTTTTTCATGGCCGGCATCGGATTCATAAGAGGAGCCGGGAGCTCTGTCATCATGATTAAACTTAATTTTATCCGTTGAAACCTTCACTTCAAGACCGTTTAATTGTTGTTTCTCCTGAAGGGGTGCCTCATATGTTACAGGGAGGGAGATGATGAATTCAGTTCCCTTTCCAAATATACTCCTCACTTCGATTGTTCCTCTAAGAAGCTTTACCATTTCTCTAACCAGTGCCAGCCCCAAGCCAGATCCGGGTACTGATCCATCAGTTTTTTCATTCGTCCTGTAGAAACGGTCAAACACAAAAGGGAGCTTCTCTTCAGGTATTCCGGGACCATTATCACTTACGCTTATCTGATAATCTCCGCTGCTTGTCAAGGATGTGCTTACCTTAACAGTACCGTCTTCCGGGGTGAATTTCAAGGAATTAGAAATCAGATTTGACAGGATCTGCATAAGCTTGTCCGGATCGTGGTCGATAATAAGCGGGGCATCATGGGGGGTGAACCGGAGCTCAATATTCCTTTCATCAGCCAACGACCGGAACAGTTCAACCAAGTAACTGATATAGAGGTAAACATCAGCCCTGATCATATTAACAGTCATAGCCCCGGCCTCAAGCTTCGCCAGATCAAGCATTTGATTGACAAGGTTTTGAAGAACATGAACGTTCCGGTCGATTTTTTCGGTGCCTTCGTCGACCCATCGCTCAGGCTCATTCCGGATGAGGTCCGTCATGCCGGAGATTATGGTAAGGGGAGTACGAAATTCGTGTGTAATATTGGTATAAAGCCTCGACTTTGCCTCTTCCAGTTCCTTCACCCGCCTTGTTTCCGCCTGCTCAAGCTTCACGCGCTGGGAAATGAAGCTGAGCACAAAGATCATGGCAAAACCCGATATCCAAAGGATGTTAATAACGAAGAGGGAGATGTTGACCTCAGAAGTCATTTCCGGAGGTATCGTAAGATATGGATGGAGGATACCCGCAAGGATCACTGTGATAACGTAAATAAGATAGATCCAGATCGAATGGCTCTTTTTCCTGAAATTGAGAGAAAAAAAGACCAGGGCAATACCAACCATTACAAGTCCTCCTGAATAGGGTATCCCTCCGAGTTTGAGTATAACAATGAATGTGGCGACAGCTACCAGTACCTGATCAACGATTAAAATCCAAATCCCCGTACGGCGGAATATTACAGGATATATGATCCCCTGGGAAAAGACAATAGTAAGAAATAAACCGTACCAGATCAGAATTCGCAAGTGGGGAAAGATGATATGGTATACAATTGTAAGGCACAGTATCATTGAAGTGACGGCAAGGCTTGCCATCCAGTTGATCTTCTTCTGGCTGAGTGTTTTTTCATCAATGCCCGGGTAACTCAGGATTTTCGTCATCCATTTATCTGCCCTGGCAAAGTCCGGAAATTTCATAAGACCTTATTATTATCCCAAATGGGCATGCCAGAACAAGATACGAAAAATTTGGAGACGGGAGGAAAGAAGGGGAGAAGAGGAGAGGGGGAGAGGGGGAGACAAGAGAGAACGAAAACCGAAAGCGGAAGCAGGAGATAGTTGGTAATCAGTAATCAGTAATCAGTAATCGGTATTTTAAGATATTCTGCCCCTCTGCACTGTGCACTGAGCCAAGTAAGACCGAAGACGGGAGTGGAGAAAGCGATTATATCCGGACAATTTTACGGATGGTTTCCGGTTATTTTAAATGGCCTGTTATTTGATACCTTTGTAAAAACCTGTTTAATCAGTGAGGCTCATTATTTCAATAGTATTATTTCTCCTTGCAACTGTTGCCGCTTCCGGACAGAATGATACTCTGCGGCAGGGAACCGATTCTCTTCCGGGCCGTGGCTACGTACTTAACAAGGTTGAAAGAGATGGTGAGGTCCTGCCAGAAATTGCAATAAAGGAGGTAACGATTATGGGGCGCTCAGAGTCCACGGGCAGGTTTGCATTCTGGAGGTACCAGCGGCTCGTTTATAACCTGAAAAAGGTATATCCTTATGCGATTATCGTAAGGGCAAAGCTGGGGGACGTTAATGCCCATCTTGAAAAGATCCCTGAAGATGTGAGCAGGAGAAGATATCTCAGGGACATCGAGAAGGAGGTTTTTGCAGAATATGAGGATGATATCCGTGAAATGACAATAACGCAGGGGAGACTGCTGATAAAGCTTATTGACAGGGAAACACAGAACACATCCTATGAACTGATAAGACAGTACAGGGGAACCTTTTCTGCAACATTCTGGCAGGCTGTCGCCAGGATTTTCGGCACCAATCTCAAAGACAGCTACGATCCGTTTGGAAATGATCTGCTTATTGAGTTGATAGTCACTGAAATAGAATCCGGTAGGTTGTGAAACGGATTTTTATAGCTGTTAAGGCTGAAGCTGGCCCCGAACTGCAGAAAACTCTGGCAACATTCAAATCTGTACTGGCAGCGGAAAGGATCAAATGGGCAGATCCGGCAAATATCCATCTGACACTCGCTTTCCTCGGAGACACTGAAGAAGGAAAAATCAAGTCTCTGTCCGGTATGCTGAAGGAAAGATGCCGGGATTTCGGGGAATTCAGCTTTCAGCTTAAGGGGACAGGCGTCTTCAGGAGTTTGCGGGACGCCCGGGTAATCTGGATAGGGATAGAGTCATCTGATAAGCTGAATAAGTTGAATGAGCAGATAGCTGAGGGTCTGAAGGAGAACGGGTTCCGGCTTGAGGAGCGCGTGTTCAGGCCTCATATTACGATCGGACGGATAAAATCGCTGAGAGAAACAGAGAACCTCAAAGTGCTGATTGCCAGTTACTCCGAGAAAGCGATCCAGAGGGTGGATGTTAATGAGGTTATCCTTTATGAGAGCATATTGATGCCAACGGGGCCGCTTTATAAACCGCTGGGGAAATTCAGGCTTTAGCGTTAGTCGTTCGACGGTACTATGGTTCGACGGTTCGATGGTTCGATGGTTCGATGGTCACAAATCACAAATCACACATCACAAATCCCAAATCACAACTCCCCGTCCTCCGCTTTTAGCCAACGGCAGAAAGGTTGTGTTACATTTTTCTTATTTTTGTCTCCCACACTACCTGGTCAACTGATGACAGACAATTTCGAGGCAAAAGGCAAAAGAAAAAAGCTTGTAGAGGAGCTCCGTAAAAAGGGTATAACCGATGAGGAAGTATTAAGAGCTTTTGGCAAAGTACCGCGTCATGATTTCATGGACCCGGCATTCCTGAACCATGCTTACGTCGATAAAGCCTTCCCGATCACCTCCGGGCAAACAATTTCTCAACCCTACACGGTTGCCGTCCAGACATCTCTGCTTAAGATAAAGAGAAAGGATAAGATTCTCGAGATCGGCACCGGCTCGGGATATCAGGCAGCTATCCTCGCTGAAATGGGCGCAAAGGTCTATACCATAGAGCGCCACAGGGAATTATTCCTGAAAGCCCAGAGAACGCTTTCTTCACTTGGTTATAGTGCCGATTTCTTTTTCGGAGATGGTTATGAGGGGAAACCTCAGTATGGCCCCTACGACGGTATTGTAATAACCGCCGCCGCTCCGGAAGTACCTGAAAACCTTCTTAAACAGCTTAAAACGGGAGGCAGGCTCGTGGTTCCCCTGGGAAATTCCTTTTCGCAGGAAATGACAGTGGTCATCAGGACAGGTGAAGATACTTATGAATACTCTTCGCACGGAAACTTTGTTTTTGTCCCGATGCTGAAAGGCACAGTTAATAACACATGATCGCTTATGGAAGTTTACAGACATATTTTCTCACCCATTGAGGTCAATACCTATGTTCTGGCCGACAAATCGGGAGATTGCGCTATTATAGATTGCGGCTGTTATACCGAAAATGAATTCCGGAAACTCGACGGCTTCATTGAAAGCAGGAGACTGAAACCGGTTCTCCTTCTGAACACTCACTGCCATCTTGACCATGTTTTCGGAAACAGGTTCATTCTTGAGAAATATAAGCTCCGTTCATTCTGCTGTGAGGATGATGAGTATAACCGCCTTAATGCGGTTAACATTGCCATGCTTTTCGGCCTCGGGATGGAGACTCCCCCCGAACCGGAAGGGTTCCTCTCTGACGGCCAGATAATCACTTTCGGAGAGATAAGCCTAAAAGCGTTGCATGTCCCCGGTCATAGCAAGGGAAGCCTCTCTTTTTACTCTGAACACGAGGGAGTTGTATTTACAGGGGATGCGCTCTTTGCGGGCAGTATAGGCAGGACCGACCTGCCCGGCGGTGATTATGGAACGCTGATAAAAAGCATTTCAGGGAAACTCTTCACTTTACCTCCCGATACAGTCGTTTATCCGGGTCATGGCGGATCGACGACCATAGAAAAGGAGATTAAGACCAATCCGTATTTTAATCAACATTGACCCTTTTCTTTTTATTACTGCTTTCTTATTGTTATTTTAGCAGATCTCTGAACTCATTCTTCAGATCGTTGTTTACAATTCAAAATATAATATATGTCAACTGATAAATTTGTTAACCGCCATAACGGTCCCCGGGAACATGATCTTCCTCAAATGCTGAAAGTTATAGGGGTTGGCTCTCTGGAGGAGCTGATCAGCAAGACCGTTCCGGGCAATATAAGGCTGAAAAAAGCCCTCACTCTTCCGGATGCCATGAGTGAATACGAATACCTCACTCATATCAGGAGGCTCGGCATCAGGAACAGGATGAACAGGTCGTTCATTGGTCAGGGATACTATGGTGTTGCACCCTTATCGGTAGTAATCAGGAATGTTCTTGAAAATCCTTCATGGTATACCTCCTATACTCCCTACCAGGCCGAGATCTCTCAGGGAAGGCTTGAGGCTCTCCTCAATTTCCAGACGATGATCATCGAGCTGACCGGAATGCAGGTTGCCAATGCTTCTCTTCTTGATGAATCGACCGCTGCGGCCGAGGCAATGATAATGATGTTCAATGCGCGGTCGCGGGCCGCTGTCAAAGCAGGATCGAACAGGTTCTTTGTTGACAATGATATCTTCCTTCAGACGCTTGCTGTTATCGAGACACGCTCGAAACCTCTTGGCATTGAGATTGTCAGAGGCAGTTTTAACGAATTTGTGCCGGATGAATCGTTCTTCGGAGCATTCATACAGTATCCGTCAGCTTCGGGGATGATACGCGACTTCGCGGAATTTACTGACAGAGTGCACAAAGCCGGTCTCCTTGTTGCAGCAGCAGCTGATCTGATGAGCCTTGCCCTGCTCACTCCTCCCGGTGAATGGGGAGCGGATATTGTTGTGGGTTCCAATCAGCGTATGGGACTGCCAATGAGTTTTGGCGGCCCTCATGCCGGATTCTTTGCCACCCGTGAGGAGCTTAAAAGAAATATGCCCGGGCGCATAATAGGCGTTTCGGTCGATGCCCAGGGCAATCATGCGATGAGGATGGCGCTTCAGACAAGAGAACAGCATATCAAGCGTGAGAGGGCAACATCAAACATATGCACGGCACAGGCGCTGCTGGCAACAATGTCGGGTATGTATGCCCAGTATCACGGGCCGGAGGGCCTCAGAAGAATAGCCAACCATATCAACCAGTCTTCCTGCACACTTGGTACAGCCCTAAGGAAGCTCGGGTATATTCAGCATAACTCCCAGTTCTTTGACACTATAAAAATTGGCCTGCACGAAGGTATTAAACCGGACGAAATACGAAGAGAAGCAGAAGAGGCAGGAATGAATTTCTATTATCCGGAGGATGACACTGTTATTATAAGTACCGATGAAGTGACCTCCCTGAATGAGATAAACATTATTGCCGGGATATTTGCCAAAGCGGCAGGCAGGCAGGCTGAGAAGATCGAATCGTTGTGTGATTGCAACTGTTTCGAAGAGAAGTTTATAAGAAAATCAACCTTCCTCAGGGGACCGGCTTTTAACAGGTATCACAGCGAGACAGAGATGATGCGCTATATCAAGATGCTGGAGCGCAAGGATTTCTCATTGACACACAGTATGATATCGCTTGGATCATGTACGATGAAGCTGAATCCTGCAACATCAATGTTTCCTCTGAGCTGGCCGGAATTTGCGAATATTCATCCCTTTGTACCCAAAGATCAGGCTGAGGGTTACTACCAGCTTATGGATGAGCTGGGTGAAGCCCTTAAGGAGATCACAGGCTTTCCGGCCATTTCCTTCCAGCCTAACTCGGGAGCAGCGGGTGAATATACCGGACTGCTTGTGATCAGGGAGTATCACCAGACCAGAGGGGAGGGGCACCGGAACATAGCCCTTATCCCTTCATCGGCTCACGGTACAAACCCTGCTAGTGCGGTAATGGCAGGGATGAAGGTTGTTGTCGTGGAGTGTGACGAGAAAGGGAATATCAGTCTGGAAGACCTTAGAAGGAAGGCTGAGGAGAACAGGGAGGCCCTTTCATGCTTTATGATTACCTATCCCTCAACGCACGGTGTTTTCGAAGCAGAGGTGACGGAGATGTGCAAAATCATCCACGAAAACGGAGGTCTTGTATATATGGATGGTGCCAATATGAACGCACAGGTCGGGCTGACAAATCCCGGTCACATAGGCGCTGATGTGTGCCATCTTAACCTTCACAAGACATTTGCTATTCCCCACGGAGGTGGTGGCCCAGGGATGGGACCCATACTCGTGAATGACAAACTGTCGGAATTTCTGCCATCGCACCCTCATGTAAAAACAGGAGGAAGCCACGCTATATCAGCGGTCGCTTCTGCACCCTTCGGAAGTGGGCTGATCCTGGCAATTTCACATGCCTATATTATGATGATGGGTCCTGACGGACTGACGAAGGCTACGGAATACGCCATCCTTAATGCGAATTATATTGCCGCATCACTGAAAAACTGGTATAAAACACTTTATTCCGGCACAACAGGATTTGTTGCGCATGAGATGATACTCGACTGCAGGAATTTCAAGACTGAAGCAGGTATAACCGAAGCGGATATCGCCAAACGACTCATGGATTATGGATTTCATGCCCCGACGCTCTCATTCCCGGTGCATGGCACGCTGATGGTTGAGCCCACTGAGTCAGAGTCGTTACAGGAACTTGACAAGTTCATTGATGCTTTGAAATCGATATGGAAGGAGATCAGGGAGATAAGTGAAGGCAAGGCGGACAAGGAGGATAATGTTCTTCACAATGCCCCTCATACAGTTAAAGTGGTAACGGCTGATGAATGGAACCATGCATACAGCCGGCAGAAAGCAGCCTTTCCTCTTAAATGGATTGTCGAGAGCAAGTTCTGGCCTTCAGTCGGGCGTGTCGACGACGGGTACGGCGACAGAAACCTGGTTTGCATATGCGATCCGATCGATTCGTACAGAATGGAGACATTTAATTTTAATTCCTGAAAAATAATTCTCAATTTTAAAGTCGAAGCAGATTTACATTATTTATCCCCGGGAATATGCGAAACTCATCATGGGATGATCTGATCAGGATGATCAACGGAATTAAGCCGGAATACAAACCATCAGGCTTTATTATTGACAGCCCCTGGATACCAGGCTGGTATGGTATATCCAATGTTGATTTCTACGCATCTGACGAGATGTGGCTCAAGGCTAACCTCAAGGCGGTGAACACATTTCCCGATGTATGGTTCATGCCCGGCTTCTGGTCGGAGTATGGTATGTGTACCGAACCATCTGCTTTTGGTTCAAGGATGGTGTTCCTGGAGAAAAACCTTCCTCATGCTGACAGGATCATTTCAGATATCTCGGAGGCGGCTTCGCTGCCACAGCCAAACGTTAAAACTGACGGGTTGCTTCCCTTCATGATAAGCAGACTGAGGAACAACGAAAATGCCATAAGGGATGCCGGTCATCAGATCAGGTTTGCAATCGCCAGGGGACCACTGAACATTGCCAGTTTCCTGATGGGCACAACAGAGTTTATGATGGCACTGGCAATGGATCCCGAGGGTTCTCACCGTTTGATAAGAAAGATCACGGATTTTATATGCGACTGGATTAGCTGGCAGAAGGAGTGTTTCCCGTCCATTGATGGAGTGCTGATACTTGATGATATAATCGGTTTTGTCGGAGAAGATGAATTCAGAGAATTTGTGCTGCCATACTTCAGTAAGATTTTCGCCACGACAGGCTCAAAGGTCCGCTTTCTTCACAATGACGCTGAGGGGCTGATCACAGCAAAATACCTGACTGAAATGGGTGTCAATATGTTTAATTTTTCATTCACACACACCATGGGTGAGATAAGGGAGCTTGCCGGTCCGGATGTAATACTTGTCGGAAACGTTCCGCCAAGGGATGTTATGGCTGCCGGAACACCGGAGGATGTGAAAAGTGCAGTTGCCAGGGCTTTCAGTGAAACGGATGACTACAGTCATGTTATATGGTCCGTAGGTGGAGGGATGCCGCCTGATGTTAAAAGCGAAAATATCATGGCATTTATTGAAGCAGTAAAGAATCATTAAAACAGGTTTCAGAGTTTCAGAGTTTCAGAGTTTCAGAGTTTCAGAGTTTGCCTACGGCGAGCTCGGCGCGGAGCGCCTCGGTTCAGAGTTTCAGAGTTTGATAAACAACCGGCAATAATATAAATCACAGAGAAATGAAGAAGATCTTATTGTTAATACTCACAGCTGTAGTTTTGCTGAGTTCGTGCGGCTCAGGAGGCTCACAGAAAAAACCGGCAGACTCAATGAAAAATGATTATCAGGTTAAATTAATCACTGTCGATCCCGGGCATTTTCATGCCGCCCTTGTTCAGAAAATCATGTACGATCAGGTATCCCCAGATGTTTATGTTTATGCTCCTGAAGGTCCTGATGTTCAGCAACATCTCGACAGGATAGAGTCGTACAACGCAAGGGAGGCCGATCCGACAGCCTGGAATGAAGTCATTTACCGGGGAGATGATTTCTTTGAAAAGATGCTTTCGGAAAAGCCCGGTAATGTGGTTGTTCTTTCAGGTAACAACAGAAAAAAAGCCGAATATATAAGCAGATCAGTAGCCGGAGGCCTTAACGTGCTTGCAGACAAACCAATGATCATTCTTCCGGAAGATTTTCCAGGACTTGAGAAAGCATTCCGCGCTGCACAGGAGAAGGGCATCCTGCTTTACGATATCATGACTGAGCGGTATGAGATAACTACAATACTTCAGAAGCTTCTGTCACAAAAGGAAGAGGTCTTTGGGAAACTTGTAACCGGCAGTAAGGAGGATCCTGCAGTAACAAAGGTAAGTGTTCACCATTTCTCAAAGATTGTTTCCGGAGCCCCGCTGATACGTCCGGCCTGGTTTTTTGATGTTGATCAGCAGGGGGAAGGAATAGTTGATGTGACGACACACCTTGTAGATCTTATTCAGTGGGAGTGCTTCCCTGAGCAGATCCTGAGCATATCAGACGTGGAGATGATTGAAGCCAGGAGATGGCCAACAGTAATGTCGAAGGAGGAGTTCAGGGGAGTTACCGGCATTGAGGATTTTCCTCCTTACCTCCAGAAGGATGTGAAGGATGGGAAGCTGAATGTTTACGCCAACGGAGAGATGGTCTACCGGTTAAAAGGAATATATGCCAAAGTATCTGTTGAATGGAATTACCAGGCACCTCCCGGAGCAGGAGATACTCATTATTCGGTGATGCGGGGAACTCAATGCGATCTTGTGATCAAACAGGGGGCTGATGAGAAATATGTACCTACCTTTTACATTGAAAATGTAAAGGGTATTAATATGGATCTTTTCACTGAGAAACTAAAGAGTGCACTGGCATCCCTGCCCTACGAAAACCTTATAGTTGAGGCCGTTAATGCAAAGACACTTAAGATCAATATCCCGGATAGCTACAGGGTCGGACATGAGGCTCATTTCGGCCAGGTTACCGGAAAGTTCCTGGAGTACATGGAAGCAGGCAAACTGCCTGACTGGGAAGTGCCGGGAATGATAACGAAATATTACACAACAACGAGCGCCCTTAAAAAAGCACTGGAATAACAAACGGCATTACGGCATAGCGGCACAGCTGCATAGTGGCACAACGTGTAACGCCCCTACGCCCCTACGCCCCTACGCCGTAACGCCCCTACGCCGTAACGCCCCTTCTTATACAGTCTTCGACCACCATCGAATAGAGCTCCTCAAGCGCTACCCCCGCAGCCTCTGCCTGCTTTGGCACTATGCTTTCCGGCGTCATCCCGGGGACAGTATTGATCTCAAGGAAAAATGGCCTCGTGCCGACGATAATAAAATCAACCCTGACAATCCCGTTGCAGCCAAGGATGTCATAAACAGCTGAGCTCATTTCCTGAATTTCATCTGTGATCTCTACCGGCAGGTCGGCGGGAGTGATCTCATCAGACCTCCCGGGAGTGTATTTGGCTTCGTAGTCGAAAAAATCATTCTTGCTGATGATCTCGGTTACAGGCAATACCAAAGTTTTTTCCCCGGATTTTACAACTCCGCATCCGACCTCACGCCCCTCCATAAACGCTTCCACCATCACCTGCGGGCTCTCATGAAAAGCTTTTTCGATGGCAGATGATAACTCTTCCTCCTTTGTGACCTTGCTTACCCCAAAGCTCGACCCGCTCGCGTTGGGTTTGACAAAACAGGGCAATCCGGTTCTGCTGATAATCTCAGAAGTAGCGGGAACTTCCCTCCTGTTTATTAAGACTGAATCAGCCATAGGAATCCCGTATTCTCTGAGATATGACTTGCAGGCCTGTTTGTTGAAGGTGAGGGCTGAGCAAAAAGAGCTGCAGCTTGTATACGGAATTTCCAGCATGTCGAGATAACCCTGCAGTAGCCCGTCCTCACCCGGGGTGCCATGTATGGCTATGAAGACGGCATCAAATCTTATCCTGGCATCATCGGTCATCAGGGAAAAATCATTCTTGTCAACAGCGTGGAAGCGCCCTTTGGGATCCTCCCAGTACCAGTTGATGCCACGGATCATTATGATATAGGTTATATATCTGGCAGACAATGTCTTACTCACTTCATTCGCGCTTTTTACAGAGATCTCGTATTCAGAAGAATTACCTCCGGCAACTATTGCTATTGTTCTCATCCTGGCCACAATTATTGATTTCCAAATTTAGTCATTTGTAATAATCTGCTGTTTAAGTATCTTTGAATAAATAATAAATATCAGAAAGATGAAGAAAGGTTGTTTAATCTGGATAATCTTAGCCGGCTTTCTCTTGCTCATTGCGCTTGGCATTGTTCTCTGGGGTACCAGGATCTACAACAACATGGTTACGATGAGTGAAGCTGTCACCAGCCAGTGGGGTAATATTGAGACTCAATACCAGCGCAGGGCGGACCTGATCCCAAACTTCGTGGAAACGGTCAAGGGAGCTGCCGCTTTTGAGCAATCAACACTTACACAAGTTATTGAAGCAAGGGCCAGGGCTACTTCAGTTAATATTGATCCTGCAAACATGACTGCGGAGAACATGCAGCAGTTCCAGCAGGCACAGGAGGGTCTGAGTTCTGCCCTGTCGAGGCTGATGGTGGTTGTTGAGCAATATCCGGAACTGAGAGCCACTCAGAATTTCAGGGATCTCCAGATCGAACTGGAAGGGACCGAGAACAGGATCTCCGTTGAAAGGAGAAGATTCAACGAAGTGACATTAGCCTACAATTCATTTGTTAAACAGTTTCCCCAGAGAATCCTTGCGGCGATGTTCGGATTTCACGAAAAACCTTATTTCGAAGCGGACGCCGGCACTGAGAAAGCGCCCCAGGTAAAATTCTGAAACAGGGAAGAGCATGGAAATCAGAGCCTCGGATTTTTTCTCGCGTGATCAGCAGGATTATATTCTTTCTGCAATCAGGGAGGCTGAGAAGGCCACTTCGGGAGAGATACGGGTTCACATTGAGACGGCTCTGGAGGGAGATGTTATGGACCGGGCGGCATGGATCTTCAAAAAGATCGGTATGCACCGGACGGAGCTGAGAAATGGGGTCCTCTTCTATCTGGCTGTCAGGAGCAGACAGTTTGCCGTTATTGGAGACTCGGGAATAAACGCGCAGGTCGCCGGGGATTTCTGGGACAGGATAAAAGAGCTTCTTCAGGAGCGTTTCAACCAGGGAAGATTTGCTGAAGGGCTGGCGGAAGCCATCCTGCTTGCAGGTGAACAGCTTAAGGATCATTTCCCCCGAATGCCGGATGATGTCAACGAACTGCCGGATGATATATCGTATGACGATCCCTATAAGTTTTCCGATAAATGAAAACGAGATACGTTATTCTGATCATATATGTTTTGCTTGCTGGCACAGGCATCACCGGCAATGTTGCAGCCCAGACAATCCCGGATAAGCCATCTCCCCCCAGGCTTGTAAACGACTTTGCCGGGATGCTGACATCAGGGGAGATAAACATGCTCGAGGGCAAGCTTGTCGCATTCAGCGACACCACATCAACCCAGATAGCTGTTGTTACTGTTTCAGATCTCGGGGGATACGACGTGGCAGATTATGCCCACCGTCTTGCTGAAAAGTGGGGAATAGGCCGTCAGGGCCTGGATAACGGCGTTCTGATACTTGTAAAGCCAAAAACAACAGTGTCGCCGGTTGGTGAGGTCTTTATTGCGCCGGGATACGGCCTTGAAGGGGTAATCCCTGATATTGTCTGCGGTCAGATAGTAGATTACGAGATACTGCCAGAGTTCAGGGCTGGAAATTTTTACAATGGCCTCGACAAAGCCACTGACGTCATCATGTCGCTTGCAGCCAGGGAGTTTACTGCGGACGAGTATAGCAAAGAGATGAGGGGCAATGTAAGTGATGTCATACCTTTTGTTATTTTCATAATCGTACTGGTGACGATATTGTTTATCCGTACAAAGGGAGGCTCGAACCAGAGGCATATAAGCAAAAAGGGGCTTCCTGTGTGGATGCTGCTGGCAATGATGAATTCAGGCAGCAGCAGGCACAGCGGCAGTTGGGGAGGATTCTCGGGAGGAGGAGGAACAGGGTCTGGCGGCGGATTCGGCGGATTCGGAGGAGGCAGTTTCGGAGGAGGTGGTGCCGGCGGCAGATGGTGAGATAGAGTAGAGCGTAGAGCGGGGAGCCAGCCTTCGCCCAACCTCCGCATGGCTACGGTTGGCAAAGCAAGGCTTCGGCCTTCGGTCGTCGAAGTCGACCTACGGCCGACGAAGACGGCTGGCAAAGCAGGAAGCAGGGAATGATGGAGCGATGGAGCGACAAAGCGATGGAGCGAATTATCTGGTCATTCAATAGTCATTCAATAGTCATTCAATAGTCATTCAGGCGTATTACAAGGGATGGCAGCTCAGCCTAATCACAACTCACAACTCACAACTCACAACTCACAACTCACAAATCTTCCCTCAGCACTCAGCCCTCAGCCCTCAGCCCTCAGCCCTCAGCCCTCAGCCCTTCCTGAGATATATGCCCTCCATTTATCGATCACTGTCTGCATATCACCGGGAAGGTCAGATACGAAGGAGAGCCTCTCCCCGGTAGCAGGATGATCAAATGCAAGCGACCGTGCGTGAAGCGCCTGACGGGGCAAAATTTCAAAGCAGTTTCTGACGAATTGCTGATACTTGCTGAAGACGGTTCCCTTTAGTATCCTGTCACCACCATACTCGTCATCATTGAACAGGGGATGTCTGAACCAGCTGAAATGGACCCTTATCTGATGAGTCCTTCCGGTCTCAAGCTTGCATTCAACGACTGAAATATAGCCAAGATCCTCAATGACCTTATAATGTGTTACCGCAGGTTTGCCCTGACTGCCATCAGGAAAGACCTGCATGATCTTTCTGTCTCTTATGTTCCTTCCGACATGGCCCGTGATGGTCCCGGAGGCAGGTTCCGGCCGGCCCCAGACGATGGCAGTGTACAAACGGTCAGTGGTACGTTCATAGAACTGGCGCGATAAGCGGTTAAGGCTGAGCTCATTTTTTGCCACGACAATTATGCCGGAAGTGTCCTTATCGATCCTGTGCACCAGTCCGGGTCTGAGCTCGCCGGTCTGAAACAGCGGAAGATCCCTGAAATGCCACATCAGTGCATTTATCAGTGTGCCGGTATAATTCCCATAGGCCGGATGAACAACCATGCCGGGTTTCTTATTCACCACAATCACATCATCATCTTCATAAACGATGTCCAGGGGGATGTTCTCGGGAATAAGCTCTATTTCTCGGGGTGGCGCAGGGAGTACAATCTGGATCATATCACCGGGTTTTACCCTGTAGCTTGCCCTGACAGGCTTGTTGTTAACCAGTATGTTGCCTGCTGCGGCAGCATCCTGGATACGTGTCCTTGAAATATTTTCGATCCTGGAGAAAAGATATTTGTCCAGCCTCAGCATGGATTGCCCGGGCTCAACATTAAATCTGAAATGTTCAAATAGTTCCTGCTGATCGGGGAGTTCTTCTTCTGCCATTACCGCGATTACCTTGTTTTGACCAGACGGTAATGAGCTGCCGGCCTCCCGTTCAGCCTGGGAATTACAATGTAGATTCCTGCGGGAAGGAAGGAGATGTCGATGCGACTGGCGAGCTTTACGTTCATCTGTTCGCGGCCCTGGAGATCAATGACGGTAATGCTGGCATTGACAGGCATGATTGATTCGTCATATCCCAGATTGATGAAACCGGAAGCGGGGTTGGGCCATATCCTTATTCTGAAGGTGTTTTCACCTTCTTCCGGCACAGGGTCGATTGAAGTGGTTTTAAGGGGTTCCCCGACGACAGGCCGGATCATTACGCTTCCACTTACCTGCGACTGGTTCCATGAGCCGTTAAGCCAGTAAAACTGTCTGTTTCCATGCGGGGTGTTGACATCATAGCCGGCATTCAGGAAAGTCTCGGACCGCTGTCGCCATCCGACATAAAAAACATCATCCACCATAACCCCGTCTGGCAGAAGATATGTGTAAAATCCATTGATCCTTGGTCCCTGTTCAACCATCACTTCCTCAAGTGAATAGATCACATTCCCCGGTGATCCCAGGTTATCGTCCCACACCATCAGGTCGAAAGATCTTCTGTTTGAATTCATATAGCTGTCGTTAAAGCATATACGAACAGCTCTGAGAGTGTCGCGGATGAAAGATTTGAATCTGTAGGCAGCCATGGCATTTCTCGATCCGAGGCCGTTTATTCCGTAGCCCCCTTCGGCTGATCCGTCATCAAAAGCAAAATAGTTGCTGAACCGTTGTTCGTACCTTATGGTGTCGTTTGCTTTCGGGTCGAAATCATCGGTTATCAGCCAGGCTGTGATATTGAATAGCGCTGAATCGCTGCCGGTGGTATTGAATGTGTATATCAGACTGGCGTTATAATCCACGTTTGTCTGAGGATCTATATTGGTTGCTCCAGCGGAGAATGAGTGTGACTGCTGGTTCCTGTAAACATCCCGGATCCGGAAATTACGTGTAACGTTCCTGATTATATTGTCGTTGTTACGGTAGCTGATTGGTATAAAGGAGCCCATTTCCTGCAGAGAGGCCTGCCGGAACTGATTCCACGGCATTGATTCGTGTGTTTTCAGAAGTGAACGTAATCCGTTAGTGAATGCAACATCCCTGAAGAGAGTGTCCGCTTCGTGCCTGTTTCGGTCGAGCAGCACGTAATCCAGGTTCCAGTGATCACAATTGCCTGTCATTGCAGGATCGCTAATATTTGGGGTCAGGCTGGCATAGTTGACGAAACGGAACCTGAATCCTTCCATAAGATAACGTGCATCTTCGATCCTGATTATGACCGGCTTGAAATCCGGCTGGTCCGACCCTTCCGCTTTCCAGACCGAATACCATATTCCCTCTTCAGGGGCAAGGAACTGAAGTGTAAGCGAATCGTTAGGTTCAGGCTGATCACCCAGACCGCCAGGCTGATACCAGAAACTGAGCCAGATGTTGTCGGATGCAGGATAAGCAAGATCAATTGGCTGGGATGTAAGCTGGTCGGCCCTGAATACTGTGGTTGCCGCTGATTCATAAAGCCTTCCGTAATTGTCGATAGCATCCAGCGTTGCCACACCGGTAGTTATCTGGCGGTCGGAATAGGTGTTGTTGATGAATGCAAAATCATCTGACCAGTGCGAGGGGTCGGGAAATATTGAACTGCCTGAGAAATCGTCAAAAAACGGAAGGGGGATCATATCGGCTGAGATTCCCTTGGTCCTTAAGCTGCCGGAATTCTTCTCAATGATCTGAATCTGGGATGGCAAACCTGTCACTACCTCCTGGGCATGCGAACCTGAAAAAAACAGGTTGAGAATCAGCAGGTATGGGACAATTTTCTTAAACATCAGATTATCAGTTCTAAAGCTCAGGCAGTTCAATCCCGGGAATGGTGTCTGGCAGCATCATGCCTGGCTCACCGGGCAGTTTGGCAGAATCAATCGTCAGCCAGAGGTAAATATCGGAACCAAGCTGAAGTGTCAGGTCCTCCCTGAACTCAGGATTTTGCCGGTAGACGAAAGCCTTGACAGAATCACTTCCGGATCTGATGGTATTGTCATAAATGAAGGTCCTGAGGTTAAGGGAGGCTCCGAGAATCCTGTTTCTGGCAGGTTCAAGAGTCATGCCGGAAAGGTTGGGGACGGGGGTCCTCAGATTACTCAATCCTTTTCCCAGGATAAGGTCGATTACCGAGCCTTTCTGGAGGGAATCACCTGCAGCGATCTCTCTTTCGTTAAGCAACTGTCTGAGAACAACATCAACAGAAAGGTCGGGTATATACCTGAGTTCCCCCATTTTCAGGCCCGAGCTCTCAATCAGGGCCAGAGCCTGCCTCTTGGGCAGGTCAACCAGGTCGGGCATTGCCACCATTTCGGGGTGAAAAGCATTAATAGTAAGAATAATGTTCCTCCATTTTTTTACTTTGAACCCGGGCTGAGGATTTTGCTCCGCAATATAACCTCTTGGCACGTTTGAGGTATACACAGAATCGATTACCACGAATTTCAGCCTGTTCTTTCTGGCGAGCTGAGCGACCTCGTCCAGATTCAGGCCGGTGAAATCCGGTACAGGCCGGGCCTGTCCGTGACGTGTATAGAAATTAAGCGATACAAGCAAAAGAATTATCAGGCCGATTGCGATCACAACGGCCAGGACCAGGTTTTTCAGGAAAATCTTACTGAGGAGGAAGTTCTTCAGGCTCATACCGGTTTATTGAACATTAGATATAACGCAAATGTAATGATAAAATTATTAAGTGGAGAGCTGATCAGACCGGGTTGTAAGCGGAGTCTCTCTCTACCGGCTGGTAGCCTGCTTCGCAGATAAGTCTCGTTATTTCCTCGACGGTAATGACGGGATTCTGTTCACCTGCCCCGGCCATGGAGTAAATTTTCGTAGTATCTCCGATTGTGCCATCGAGATCGTCAGCACCGAAAGAGAGTGCCATTTGGGCGACCTCCCTGCCTGTCATCGGCCAGTATGCCTTGATGTGGGGGATATTATCAAGGAAGAGTCTTGCGACTGCGTAATTTCTCAGGTCTTCGGTTACGCTCACCTCACCAAGGTGCTCCATGCGGTTATTCGCGTTTCTGAACCTGAGTGGTATGAAAGCATTGAAACCGGAGGTTCTGTCCTGGAGCTTCCTGAGCCGTTCCATGTGGTCTATCCGGTGGCTGTACGATTCAAAATGCCCGTAAAGCATTGTGGCATTAGATTTAATTCCAATCTTATGAGCTGTTTCGTGAATCTCCAGCCATTTCTCAGAGGAGGTTTTTCCCGGGCAAATCTTCTCCCTCAGTTTCTCATCAAATATCTCAGCGCCTCCGCCTGGTATGGAGTCAACTCCACAATCGACAAGCCTGCGGAGACCCTCTTCCATTGTGAGGTTTTCCCTGCTGATCATATGATCGATCTCAATTGCGGAAAATGCTTTCACGTGCAGTGATGGCCTGTGTTGTTTGATCATACGGACCATCTTGCAGTAGAAATCCAGACCGTGGCCGGGGTGTACTCCTCCTGTAATATGCACCTCTGTAATTTTTTCTTCATCAAAACGCCTTAATGCTTCGAGTATCTCATCGTGTCCGTAATCCCAGCTCCCGGGATCGCCTTCGCTCTTTTGATACGAGCAGAAGAGGCAGTTGTGAATGCATAAGTTTGTTGGTTCGATATGGAAATTACGGTTAAAGAAGGCTGAATTACCGTTAAGCCGTCTTCTGACTCTTCCGGCCAGCATCCCCAGGAGAGGCAGGCCTGCCTTTTCGTATAACATCAAGCCTTCCGCGGGAGTTATCCTCTCACCGGCATCTATCCTGGCGGATATCTGCTTCAATGCTTCATTATCAATATAATCGGCCAGTCCGTTCATTGAAACCGCATGAAATGATGCAGGCAAAGGTAGAAAAAAAAAGGTGTCCTTTCAGCAGACACCCTTTATGGATTACAGGCTTGGTAAATATTATTTTAACCTCATTTCAGAAGAGACTGTCAGCCTCTTCCTCCCTTTTGCCCTCCGTGCTGAAATCACTCTTCTGCCGTTAGGGGTGGACATCCTTTCCCTGAAACCATGCTTGTTCACTCTCTTTCTCCTGGATGGCTGAAATGTCCTTTTCATATTGATAATTATTTAATTGTTGCTGTTTTTATTTGAGACCGCAAATATAGTGTTTTTTTGGAAAATTGAGGCTGAAGGGATAATTTTTTTGAATTTCGCTTTATTGGGCTAAAGCCCGGCTGCAGTAAAAGCTTCCACATCCGTTGGCTAAAGCCAACGGCAATTGAAGCAGCTCAATTGCCGTCAGCTTTAGCTGACGGACAGATGAGGCTCCCTCCTTCTCAGTCCGGGACCTTAGTCCTGTTTCAGGAAAATTCAATTGCCGTCAGCTTTAGCTGACGGAAGAAAGATAATCTTTTTTGTTTCAAAGAATGGCTCTGAGAAGAAGTCCTTTATGTCCCAAATTCTGACCCTGTCTCTGAAAGGAGCAAGCTCATCCTCAATGGAGCCTCCCTTCAGGCAGATGATGCCATTCTGCAGGCTGTTCCTGCTGTTGTCAGAGATTTTTCCTGCCGTCAGCTTCACCAGGGCGGGAAAGCCGGTGACAGCCCTGCTGACGACGAAATCATATTTTCCTTTTTCCTCTTCAATCCTTCTCCTTGCCGTGAAGGCGTTACTCAGACCAAGCCCGCCGATCACAGCGTCTGCCACTTTTATCTTTTTCGCCACAGAGTCGAGAAGGGTAAACTCCGATGCGGGAAAGAGTATGGCAAGGGGTATGCCGGGGAAGCCCCCTCCTGTACCGACATCCAGAATACGCGTGGATGGCAGGAAGGAGATTATCCTGGCAACCGACAGTGAATGAAGAACATGATGAATATAGAAATTTTCAAGGTCTTTTCGCGAGATAACATTGATCCTGTCGTTCCATTCACGGTAGATCTCCATCATGCGCGAGATTCTGTCGGCCTGGATTTCTGAAAGTGACGGGAAATATCTGAAGATACGCTCTGGCACTACCTGTTGCCTGTTTTAACGAAGATGTTGTAAAGAAGGGATTTTGCCCTGTAGAGCTGCGCTTTAACCGTTCCAATGGGGAGTTTAAGTTCCGATGAGATCTCTTCGTAGGAATATTCCTTGTAGTACCTGAGTTCAATAAGGGTTCTGTAACGGGGCTTCAGCTGGTTGACTATTCCCCTGAGGACAGCTATCTTCTGATCATTGATAAGCGATTCCTCCGGGTCGGGGAGATCAGATTGTATGTTGATGGTGAGGTTGTCGATATCATCATGCCATTGATCGATCGGTGAAGGGGAACTCTGTTTTTTTCTGATGAAATCGATGCAATTGTTTGTGGCTATTTTAAAGAGCCAGGTGCTGAATGCAAATTCGGGTGTGAAGGATTCGAGGTTACGGAAGGCTTTTCCAAATGCCTCTATCGTGAGATCCTCGGCATCAGACGGGTTGTTCACCATTTTCAGGAGCATGAAATAGATGGAATCCCTGTAACGGCTCATCAGGTTGGCGAATGCAAGCTCACTTCCGTTCTTAGCCTTCTCCACAAGCAGAAGATCATTCCTGGCCTTTTCCGATAATCCATTCGTTACTTCCATAAGTTAGTGCCCGGTCTGTTCCTGAAATTGCTTATATAAACTATTCCGTTAATAAAAGGCGAAAAGATATCAAAAAATAATGAGAATGGCAGCATTCCGGGTTCATTTAGCTTTCTCTGCGCGAGCGAAAGTACAATAACCTGAATAACGAACCTTGCACCGAAACCGGCGGCTAAATAGGGCCAAAGATAAAGATCCGTGAGAAGCAGGATGAAGGAGGCATAGAAAAGGATCCTTGAAGCAGGCTCGATCAGAAGAAGGAATTTATTCCCGGACTTGTAGTAGCGTGCCGTTGTCATGTGCCTCTTTTTCTGTTTGAACCATTCACTGATCCCTGATGAAGGTACGGATCTTGTATGAGCCCCCTTCCTGAATTCGACAGAGGTGTTTTCCTTTGTAGCTATCTTATTGACGAACAGATCGTCATCACCTGAAATAAGGTGGCTGTGCGATCCAAAACCCTTGTTCCTGAAGAAGAGCGACCTGCGCCATGCGAGGTTCCGGCCGACACCCATATAGGGAATGCCGCGGATGGCCATTCCTAAATACTGCATGGCAATAAACATGCTGTCGTACCTTATATATCTGTTCAGCAATCCCTTTTCTTTCAGATATCCCCCGAAGCCAAGAACAAAATCAGTTTTTTCGTCAAAGTGCGATGTCATCATGGCAAGCCATTTGTCGGACATAGGCTGGCAATCGGCATCGGTGAAAAGAAGAAGGTCGTTCTTCGCTGCCTTGATGCCGATGAACTGGGCGAATTTCTTACTGTGGGTAAATTTAGGGTCCTTATGTACAGTTGAAACCTTAAGGTGCGGGTATTCAGCCAGGAAGTTCCCCAGGATATTGAAGGAGTCATCTTCTGAACAGTCGTTTACCACAATAACTTCATAATCGGGATAATCCTGTTCAAGTATTGCAGGCAGGAACTTTTTCAGGTTCTCCGCCTCGTTCCTTGCGCATACAATCACTGAGACCGGAGCATCTGATCCCTGTAAGTCAGGATGTTTGTAAATGCCCGCTGCCAGATAGAAGTACAGATAGTAGAATAGCTGTATCGCTGTTGAAAGACTAAAAATCAGAAAAACAACAAAAAGGAAAATATTATCCGGGGGTATCATCTGACTTCCAAATATCAGGCAATATTAATGAATAATTTTATAATGCAATACGGATAAGCTACCTTTGTGCTTCCAAAATTAACCATAACTGATGTTTAAAGTAGAGAGCAGGGATAAAGATACCATGGCGCGTGCAGGCCTTCTGCACACATCTCACGGTGATATCCCGACGCCGGTATTCATGCCGGTAGGCACATCAGGGACGGTGAAAGGGATACTGCAGAAGGATCTTGCTGAGGATATCAGGGCCGGAATCATTCTGGGAAACACCTACCATCTTTATCTCCGTCCGGGCACCACGGTGCTGAGGGAAGCGGGCGGGCTCCACCCTTTCATGAACTGGAAGGGGCCAATACTTACCGACAGCGGAGGATACCAGGTCTTTTCGCTGTCGGAAAACAGGAAGCTCACTGAAGAAGGAGCACATTTCAGATCGCACATTGATGGTTCAAGCCATATCTTCACGCCGGAGAATACAATTGATATTCAGCGCATTATCGGTGCTGATATCATTATGGCTTTTGATGAGTGCACCCCTTTCCCATGCGAATACAAATATGCTGAGAAGTCGATGAGGCTGACGCATCACTGGCTCGGCAGGGCAGTTAAAAGATACGACGAAACAGACTCCCTGTGGGGTAATGCGCAGTATCTGTTTCCCATTGTGCAGGGCAGCACATTTGACGATCTCAGACGGCACTCTGCTGAGGTAATAGCAGAGGCGGGGATGGAAGGGAACGCGATTGGCGGATTATCGGTCGGAGAACCTGCAGGAGAGATGTACAGGATAATTGAAACAGTCAATGAGATACTTCCCGGGGATAAGCCGAGATACCTTATGGGAGTGGGTACACCGGCAAACATACTCGAATCAATCGAGCGGGGAATAGATATGTTCGATTGTGTGATGCCCACAAGGAACGGCCGGAACGGAATGCTCTTTACGCATGAGGGAATAATCAATATCAAGAACAGGAAATGGACTACCGATTTCAGTCCTATTGATCCTGAGGGGCCCTCTTCCGTAAGTCTGTATTATTCCAAAGCTTATCTGCGGCATCTGGTAATATCGGGGGAAATACTCGGGGCCCAGATTGCAAGCATTCATAACCTGGCATTTTATTTGCGCCTTGTCGAAGAGGCAAGAAAAAGGATCATAGAAGGTGACTTCAAGAGATGGAAAGAATCTACAGTAAGAAGAGTCTCAGAGAGACTTTAGGGGGTTTACGGATAAGGATAATCGATCTGTACATTATCAGGAAGTTCCTTGGTACGTTTGTCTTCAGCCTGATACTGATCCTCACGATTGCCGTAGTCTTCGACTTCGCGGAGAAGATCGACAATTTCATGGAGAAAGAGGCCCCGGTAAAGGCCATCATTCTTGACTACTACATGAACTTCATACCCTTCTTCGCCACCCTTTTCGCTCCGCTGTTCGTGTTTATCTCCGTCATCTTCTTTACCTCGAAAATGTCGGTTAATACTGAAATAATTGCCATACTCAACAGCGGAATGAGCTACAGGAGGATGATGTGGCCCTATTTCCTCTCAGCGCTTGTAATTGCGATCTTCATTTACCTCCTTACAAATTTTGTTATTCCGGATGCGAACATGAAGAGGATGAATTTTGAGGATAAGTATTACAGGCGTACCAGCCGCCGGGTGCAGGTGATGAATGTTCACCGGCAGGTATACAGGAACATTTATATTTACATGGAGTCGTTCAATCCTTTAAGCATGTCGGGACGTAATTTCACTATTGAGAAGTTTGATGATGACGGGATGCTCCGGTCCAAACTATCATCGATGTGGGTAAGGTGGGATACTGCGACGCAGAGATGGACGGTTGGTAATTATTATATAAGGGAGATAAGCAGTGAAGGGGAGGTAATAACCAGAGGCATGCAGACCGATACGACCCTGACGATAAGACCGGATGATCTGTCGAGGGACCCGGATTTTGTTCACACCATGACCTATAATGATCTCCGCAGTTATATCAGCCTTCTGAGGCTCCAGGGCTCTGATGAGATAAAGCTTTTCCTTATCGAGAAGCACCGGCGCTTCTCAAGTCCGTTCGCTGTATTTATACTGACACTGATAGGGGTCTCGCTCTCTTCACGTAAAGTAAGGGGAGGAATCGGGATGAATATCGGGATAGGACTCGGTCTGAGTTTTACATATATCCTTTTCATGCAGTTTTCATCGCAATTTTCCCTGAAAGGGAACCTTGATCCGATGCTGGCCATGTGGCTGCCAAATATTATCTACGCGGTTGTTGCACTGGTATTATACCGATTAGCGCCAAAATAGTTTTTTTTAATCATTCAATTTCATTAAACTTGCCACCTGGTTTTACCATATCTCAATTCTTTGGTCCTGAGGAAACAAACAAATAAAAAGAGTTATGCCACTTGAAAAGAAGATCCGCGAATTGCAGGAGAAACGTGATAAGGTTTTACTCGGCGGGGGTGAACAGGCTATTGAGAAGCAGAAGGCTTTAGGGAAACGCACTGCCCGGGAGCGGATCATGGCCCTTCTCGATCACAACACCTTTAGTGAGTATGATCTTTTTGTCGAGCATGATGCCCGCGATTTTGACATGGACAAGAAATCGCTTCCAAGCGATGGTGTTGTAATTGGCACCGGGACCATTTACGGAGCTCCCATAGCTGTTTACGCACAGGATTTTACAGTTGCCGGAGGCTCGCTCGGCCTGATGCATTCGAGGAAGATCACCAAGATAATGGATCATGCTCTGAAGATGAAGATTCCGCTTATCGGGATCAACGATTCAGGAGGAGCAAGAATCCAGGAAGGGGTCAATTCGCTGGCCGGGTATGGGGAGATATTCTTCAGGAACACCATCTCCAGCGGGGTCATCCCCCAGATCTCGGTGATTCTGGGCCCCTGCGCAGGCGGAGCAGTCTATTCACCGGCTCTGACAGATTTCGTCTTTGTTGTGGACAACATATCCAAGATGTTCATCACGGGTCCCGAAGTTATCAAAACCGTCCTTGGCGAAGAGATCTCGATGGAGGATCTTGGCGGGGCGAGGGTTCACAGCGAGATTACAGGAAATGCTCATTTTTTTGCCGCAACCGAGGAAGAGTGCTTCGAGCAGATAAAAAGGCTTATCACCTTTATCCCGTGGAACAACAGCCGCAAAGCAAGAAGCTTTGAACCCGGAGAACCGGACCCGCAATACAATATTGACAAAATTGTTCCGGACAACCCGACCCTTCCGTACGATGTGAGGGATGTGATACGGGCGATAATCGACAGATCCGACTTTTTTGAGATAATGGAACACTATGCAAAGAACATGGTGATCGGTTTTGGCAGAATGGGAGGAAGGACAACGGGTTTTGTCGCCAACCAGCCACTTGAGATGGCCGGGGTTCTTGATGTCGATTCATCTGACAAGGCAGCCAGGTTTATCAGGTACTGCGACTCGTTCAATATACCCATCATATCGCTCGTTGACCTGCCGGGGTACCTCCCGGGAGTTGACCAGGAGCATGCAGGGGTGATCAGGCACGGTGCAAAAGTACTCTATGCCTACAGCGAAGCCACGGTCCCGAAACTGACTGTTATTCTCAGGAAAGCATACGGTGGCGGATACATAGCAATGGGCTCACGACACCTCCGGGCTGATTTTGTCTTTGCCTGGCCGACTGCTGAAATAGCTGTTATGGGACCTGAGGGAGCCGCAAATATTATATTCAGAAAAGAGATAATGTCCTCTGACGATCCTGACGGTATGAGAAAACAGAAAGTCGAAGAATACAAAGCAAAGTTCGCCAATCCTTACGTTGCCGCTTCCAGGGGATATATAGATGCCGTGATTGTGCCGGGCGAAACAAGACGACTGCTGTTGCACGGGATTGAAATATCTGAAAACAAAGATGTTGTAATGCCTAATAAGAAGCACGGTCTACCTCCGTTCTGATCAATTCGGGTGGTTCCATATCAGAAGACAGATTATGAAAGAGCATAAAGAACTGGGCGTACTTAATATCGATACAACTCTGTACAAAACAAGGATAAGCAAAAGATTTGCCAGTCGTAAGCCCTACAAGCCTGCTGATCCGAAAATCATCAGGAGCTTTATACCGGGTACCATCCTCGACATCATGGTAAAAGTCGGGCAGGATGTCAGTAAGGGAGAGAAACTGATGATACTCGATGCCATGAAAATGCAGAACGTCCTTATCTGCAGTACCGATGCACGGATAAAGAGCATTGCAGTAAAAAAGGGGGACAAGGTATCGAAGGGAACCCTTTTGCTGGAGATGGAGTGAGATTATAACAATCCTTTGCAGATCACCCAGGGTTTTATTTCCTCCGGAACTGCCGGCTTACCTGAGTAGATACCGTAAACTGTTGAGCCGCTGCCCGACATTGAGCTGAATATTGCTCCCGATTCGTACAGTTTTCTTTTAATGCCGGCTATCACCGGATACTGCCTGAAAATATTTTCTTCAAAATCGTTATAAATCAGGTTTTTCCATTCCGCGACCGGCTGGCTGTAGAGCTCGTTAAGCGTTATGTCCGGAGTCCGGGGTGTACAATGGGCGTAAGCCTCCCTGGTGTTTATCCTTATGCCGGGGTTAACAAGAAGCAGGTGGAAGCCATCAGCAAGAGGATCAACAGGATTCAGCACTTCTCCTCTTCCTGTGGCCCAGGAGGGTACAGGATCAATAAAAAATGGAGAGTCACTTCCGGTCTCAAGTGCAAATTTCCGGAGTTCACTTGCCTCAAGGGCGAGCCCGTATTGCCTGTTAAGCAAAGAAAGAGTGAAGGCCGAATCTGAGGAACCCCCTCCAAGTCCTGCCCCGGCCGGAACAGCCTTGTGCAGATGGATCTTCAGGGCCGGGATGGGGTACTCCTTCCTCAGAGTCTTTATTGCCGTGATTACCAGGTTATCTTCAGGTCTGCCCCCCGTATTGAGCCCCGTAACTGTAATACTGTCGCCTGATGATGGATCGTCTGCCTCAACAATTTCGAGTGCGTCACAGAGAGGAACCGGATAAAATATTGTTTCAATATCATGAAATCCGTCCCTGCGTTTTGCCCTTACCCGCAACCCGATATTTATCTTAGCTTTCGGAAAACTAACCATCTTAAGCCGTTTCATGCAAAAATACCTAATGGTTTCGAATAAAAATCCAATATTCCGTTTTTTCAGTTTTTCAACAAGTTTTAAACATTAATTTGTTTGTAATAAATGAACACCTGTCTGATTATTGCATATTGTTATTCATACCTTTGAAGATGCTGAGTAAGCAATCTTTTATCTCCTAATCATTATTAAATCAGCGATATAAGCTTAATGGCAAAACAACGAACAAGTGCAAGGCCCGTAGTTGCAGCTCTTCCTGATTTTGGCAAAGTGCCGCCTCAGGCCATTGATATGGAAGAGGCGGTTCTCGGGGCAATTATGCTGGAAAAAGAGGCCGTGATTACAATTCTGGACATTCTTCGTCCGGAGAGTTTTTACAAGGAGGCTCATCAGAAAATATTCAAGATTGTTTCAGATCTTTCTTCGAGGGAATATCCTGTTGACCTGTACACCGTAACGGAGGAGCTGAGGGCTCATAACGAGCTCGACAGCGTCGGGGGCCCCGTTTACCTGACTCAGCTTACTTCGAAAGTGGTATCGGCCGCAAACGTCGATTATCATGCGAGGATCGTTGCACAGAAATACATTCAGAGGGAGCTTATCAGGGTAGCTACTGAAATACAGAACCGCTCTTTTGATGACACATACGATGTGACCGAGTTACTCGATTATTCCGAGAATGCTCTTTTCCAGATTGCCGAGGGCAATATAAAGAGGGAGGTATCCCCGATAAATGTAGTGCTTAAGGAAGCGATCAGGGAGATTGAGGAAGCGGGGAAGAGGGAGGATGCTCTTGTAGGGATCCCTTCCGGCTTTACGAAGCTCGACCGTCTTACATCGGGCTGGCAGAAATCGGAACTTATCATTATTGCTGCCCGACCGTCGATGGGTAAAACGGCATTTGCACTATCCATGGCGCGTAATATGGCGATCGATCATGGTAAAAAGGTGGCCATATTCTCGTGCGAGATGTCTTCCATCCAGCTGGTAAACAGGCTTATAATAGCTGAGACAGACATACCCGGAGATAAGATTAAGAATGGCCGTCTGTCGGAGGAGGAGTGGAAGCAACTTGATTCCAGGATCAAGAAGCTGGTACAGGCACCTGTTTTCATCGATGATACGCCGGCAATCTCGATCTTCGAGCTGCGTGCGAAATGCCGGCGCCTGGTTGCCCAGCATAAGCTTGACATAGTCATTGTTGACTACCTTCAGCTTATGTCGGGGCCCGAGAATGCAGGCAGCCGGGAGCAGGAGGTAAGCAACATATCACGTTCGCTGAAAAGCATCGCCAAGGAGCTGAATGTTCCCATTCTTGCTCTCTCGCAGCTGAACAGATCGGTGGAGATGAGAGGCGGCACCAAGAGGCCCCTCCTTTCCGACCTCAGGGAATCAGGCGCCATCGAGCAGGATGCTGACATGGTTGTATTTATTCACCGCCAGGATAAATTCGGAATACCGGCATTTGAGGATGGCTCCTCCACCAAGGGGATAGCCGAGATCATCCTGGCGAAAAACCGTAACGGCCCCGTTGATGATGTCAGACTGAGATTTCGCGAAGAAAAGGCCCAGTTCGTGGATATTGACGATTTTGAGATCGATACTGATGCTGAGTTCAGGGAAAGTGCACAGAGCATAACCCTTGGTTCAAAAATGAATCACGACAACATGAGAAGGCTGGGCGGCGGATTCGACAATGAAAATGATCTGAGCGATGAGCCCCCGTTTGCATGATAAGGGGTGGTTTCAGAGACGCAGTATTATCTTAAAGCCAAGGCTCCTGTACCTGAGGTTGTCAAATCCGGCCCAGATGCCCGCCTCTCCAAGCAGGAATATCTCGCTCAGTGTGTAACCTATCTCCGTGTAGTGGCTGTGATACCGCGATCCGAGCCACGACAGTGTGAGGTTCTCGCGCATAAGAGTGTTGCTGAGCCCCGGAAGCAATTTAAGAAGCAGGTAGGGTGTGGTATATTTCAGGTGGAACTCACCGAAAAGTTCGGAGGTGCTTAAGGAATAGTAATCCGGCAGCCTGAACGCATCTTCATAATTGTCTATAAGAAAGGGTAAGGGCTGCGTATTGAAGTGGAAGAAATCGTACCAGGGAAGGGTTGTATTATTGGCGAATGCTCCTGTCCTAAGCCTCCAGACAAATTCGCTGAATGCACCGATGTTGCGCCTCTTCGACACTTCGAACCTGAACATATCGTAGTGCAGGAGATCATCTGACAGATCCGAAAACTCGTTTATTCCATGCTTCCAGGTCAGCCTGAAGGTAGGCCAGTCTGAACCGGCAGGTATCTTGTTACCTCCTGCGATCCTGTATCTCTGATATGGAGTATACTGCAAGCTTACTGCGAAATCCCCGTGTCTCTGATCCCTCAGCGAAACATAGGAAGTGACCGGGGGATCGAGGAACTCATTTACAGGAACATTGGCTGTATATTCTCGTGAGGAACCGAAAAGAGCGAAGCTGGTGGTGTTTTCCAACACCCTGCGGTCCTCATAGCCTGCTGTCAGTTCAATATTAAGTCCGTTGGCGATCTCACTGCTGTACCCGCCCAGAATATACCTGCTCTCATACAGCTTGAGGTAATTACTTTTCACAAGCAGCGATGCCTCGGCGTTCAGAAACGGATTTATTCCTCCGTTGCTGTTAAGATCCTTGCTGGTAACGCCTGTCCTGATGAAGATCTGTCGTTGCTTCATCCCGCTGAAGCTGTAATTGGTGTTGACACGCCACATCAGGGACTGGCGGCTGAAAGCCCGGCGAAAATCGGGATAGAGCGACAGTGTCCCCTTCTCCTTCCAGGCCTTCGAGAACCTGAAATCAGTGCCATAAACAAATCCGTCGACAGTGTTGAAAGATAGTTTTTTAAGGTCGATAAGACCACCCGCCATGAACCTGAATCCTTTTGAGTCAGTCCAGGTGTGACCGAAGGCAATATTCTTTACTGCAGTAATTGTTTTGTTTTTTTTCCGCGACTCAGTTTCAGGGACTGTATCCGTTTTTGATTCTCCGGCTCTCCTGAGTAGGGCCTTTGTGCTGTCGGCCACCCTCAGGCTTCGTTTTTCAATATCAGACAGGGGAACGGGACGGACCCCGGCCCACCAGGCACTGTCTTTCGCAGCAGCGCCATCCCGAATAACATATGTTGTCCTGTCCCTGACCTCGAGACTATTCCTGGTGCTGTCGCTGACACTCCTTTCAGATTCCTTCGTCATCAGCCTCGAGAGTCTTGCCATGTCGCGGTTTGTAAGCTCTTCTTTCTGAAGTATCTTCTCAATCTGCTGCCTCGATCCGGATCCGATGGTGTCGGTGTCAATGTTCCTCATTCTGAAATCAGTGGTCAGGGAAGAGGGTCTGGCGAGGGAGGTGTTCGGAATAACCTCGTTGTACCTGACTGAACTTCCATAGCCTGCGACAGCCCTGAACCCTATTATGGAGATATCCACGTCGAAAGTATGGCTTACCGGCATCCAGACCTCCTCCTGTACAGGTATAAACAACTGTTGCAGTCTTATCTTTCCGACTATGTTCTCGTTTGTGAGGTCAATGCTGTGAAGGCACCAGAGGTCCTCGATAATGAAAATTGTTCCTGAAAAGAGTTGCTGACTTTTCCTTTTGGGCCTTACCCCGATCTTGTTTATAACGTAGTTGCCCTGAGGTGAAGAACCCATGTATCTGAAATTGTAATGCGAGAATGCATCGGGGGAGAGGGGGGAGATCGCAAGATCCGCAATGAGAGGCTGATAGAGGCTTGCCTGAATGAAATCCATCGGTGATATCTCGTTCCCTTCATCGGGGAAGGTGCTGTTGTAAGAGATCACTTTCTGAACATATTTATCCGGAGCCGTAAACTCTATCTCGTTGAATGATTCCATAAAAAATGAATCCCCTTCTTTCATCCTGCTGCTGCTGACTGAGGATCCTCCCGAGCTGCTGCGGGCTTCCATTCTGATAGCTCTCTCCATTATTTTCGGGATCCTGCCGATTACAAGGTTGCCCTTGAGGTAAACATCTGCTTTATAGTGGCTTATCTGATTCAGATAATAGGGAGCCAGACCGATGGCCTTTCTCATTATAACATAGGCAGGATCTTCACCCGAGGCAGTTATCCGCACTTCCGGTATTTCATAGTATTGTTCGGGGAGAACAAAATCCCTCGCGATATCCTTATCTGCCAGGAGGATCTCTGCGAACAGCGGCTCAAAGCCAAGACTCTGGCAAATAAGCATGTATTTTCCAGGAGGCAGTCTGATCTCGTAATCCCCCCTTGTGTTCGCTGTTGTTCCCTGTTTCAGTTCCTGTATATAGATTGTTGCATAGGGGACAGGTTCGCCGGAGGTGCTGGTGACCTTCCCCCTGATCACCTGTGCATCTGCCAGGGGTGAAAAACGGATGAAGAGGATAAGTAAAAGGATAAAAGATTTCATTAAACAATACCGCGATTAATTAACTCAGGTTGCAAGGTGCTGGTTCCTTTTTGCCCGCAACTACTATTACTATTTCACCTTTTGGTGGTTTTCCCTTATAATATTCTGAGATATAAGCCAGCGAGCCTCTGACGGTCTCTTCGAAGATTTTGCTCAATTCCCTCGAGACGCTTGCTTCCCTTTCGGGTCCGAAAACCAGCGCCATGTCGTCAATGGTTTTAAGCAGCCTGTAAGGTGATTCGTAAAACACCATTGTTCTTTTTTCCGACTCCAGTGAGGCCAGCCTTTTCTGTCTCCCTTTTTTTGCCGGCAGGAAGCCTTCAAAGCAAAAACGATCGGTGGGGAGCCCCGAATTGACCAGTGCCGGAATCAGGGCAGAGGGTCCGGGCAGTGTCTCAACAGGGATCTCTCTTTTGATACATTCCCTGACAAGCAGGAAGCCCGGATCAGAAATACCGGGAGTGCCTGCATCGGAGACAAGTGCGACAGTAAGGCCCGAGATGATCTTTGCGCAGACCGATTCAACGGTCCTGTGTTCATTGAACATATGGTGAGACTGCAGAGGGGTGGAGATCCTGAAATGGGAAAGAAGCTTTCCCGCGTGGCGCGTATCTTCCGCAAGTATCAGGTCGGCGTCTGCCAGCACTTCCAGGGCCCTGTGAGTAATATCCTTCAGATTACCGATGGGAGTCGGGACCAGGATAAGCTTACCCATGGGCAGGAAATTTACGTTTTAAAATATCCAGAAGCTGGATGACGGCTTCATTCTCTTCATCATCTCCCTTGTAATTCATTATTAGGCCCCTGGCTTCAGATAAGCTTCCGGCACTCTCGAGCCTGGTAATGGCCTGGGTATAGACATCCTTGTTGCCGTTAAATATCTCCCTGATAAAGAGAAATTTATCATTGAATCCTATTGCGTCCGAAAGATTTTTCAGTGGCTTGGACTTCAGCATCTCAGTTACCTCATCAGGGCCCCTGCTGCTTCCCAGCTGTTCGTTGAACCGGCTCGAAAGATGACTGAATTTGTCGGCAATTATGGTAGATTCAACCGGCTTTCTGGCAGGTTGCTGAACTGCTTCCCTTGTTTCAGTAACCATCTCTATCAGTTCATTCTGAACTTCGGGAACGATCTCCGGCTTGTCAGGTATCTGACCGGCTGTGTTGTCCGAAACAATTGAAGGCTCTTCTGTCTGTTCACGGGCAGTGGAAACTGAAACAGTTTCTGCCGTGACCCGCGACTGAATATCCTTAAGGCAGGCTATGACTTCTCCTGCACTCTTACACCTCGATTTGGCAAGCTCTACCTGTAAAACCGGAACTCCCGGATACTTCTTCAGATCGTCAATAATCTCCTGTGCTTCCCTGAGATCTTTAATGATCAGGTCGATGGTGGCATTGAAATCCATAATTTTATGATATTAAACAAACCATTATCTTTATTTTGCAAAAGTAACCATTTTCCTCAAGCAGGGGGAAAACAAAATAACGCTTTGCAGTAACGATATATTTTACCGGTATGGATGTTCACGGGAATTGGGCAGGGACAGCAGGAAAAAGGGGTTCGGTGGAAGTTATCACGGGATGTATGTTTTCCGGTAAGACCGAGGAGCTTATCAGAAGGTTGAGAAGAGCCCAGTTTGCCGGACTGACGGTAGCTATATTCAAGCCCTCGCTTGACAGGAGGTATTCTGAAACAAGCATAGTCTCGCATGACAACAAATCGATCGTATCAACCCCTGTGGATAATCCCTCATCGATCCTTCTGCTGGCAGGAAATGTAGATGTGGTGGGAATTGATGAGGCCCAGTTTTTTGATGAGTCGATAGTTGATGTTTGCGTGAGCCTGGCTGATAATGGCATCAGAGTGCTGGTTGCAGGGCTTGATATGGATTTCATGGCTAAGCCTTTCGGCCGGATGCCTGAGCTTATGGCTATTGCCGAATTTGTGACAAAAGTGCAGGCTATCTGTATGAGATGCGGCAGTCTCGCGCACTATTCATACAGGAAATCAGATGATCCGCAGGTTGTCCTCCTTGGTTCAGGGAATATTTACGAACCGCTCTGCCGGTCGTGTTTCAATAAAGCCACAAAAAGCTAGTCGGTGAGATACTATTCATCAGATATTGCAGGTATTACGGGAGGGCGGATCACAGGCAGGCCGGACCTGCCGGTAACCGATATAATAACCGACAGCCGCAATTTGCATTACACCGGAGAGATTGCATTCATTGCAATACAGGGTATTCATCACGATGGCCATCTTTTCATTGATCCTCTCTTTGCGAGGGGGGTAAAAGTATTCATTGTAGCCAAAATGCCGGATAATATTGACCGGTATCCCGGCTCCGCCTTCATACTTGCCTCAGACACGGTTGAAGCGCTGCAGAGGCTGGCAGGTCATTTAAGGAAACTGTTCAGAGCGCCTGTGATAGGCATTACCGGCAGTGCAGGAAAGACTGTAGTCAAAGAGTGGCTTGCAGATATTCTCGGGCTTGCAGTGCCTGTTGTGAGAAGCCCCAGAAGCTACAACTCCCAGATCGGCGTTCCTCTCTCGTTGCTGAAACTCGATGACAGGTATGAATACGGGATCTTTGAGGCAGGGATATCCATGAAAGGTGAAATGGAAAAGCTTGCTGCAATAATGGATCCGGATATTGGTGTTTTTACAAATATAGGAGATGCCCACGATGAGAATTTCCCTGACAAGGAATCGAAGGTTGAAGAGAAACTAAAACTTTTCAAAAAGACCCCTGTGCTGATTTATTGCAGGGATCATAACCCTGTCCGTCAGGCGATTATGAAAAACGACGACTTCAGGTCAAAAGAGATATTCGACTGGTCCTTCAAGGATCCGGCAGCCAGGATATTTGTGCGAAAACTGCCTTCAGCGGAGGGTACGTCCCGTGCCGAAATTACATTTGACGGATCAGCAAGTGAATTTACCATACCCTTCAGTGACCCGGCCTCGGTTGAGAACGCCACTGCTGTGATTGCGGTATGCCTCTCCCTGGGGATAGAAAATAACATCATAAAGAGAGGTGTTTCCGGGCTCGTTTCGGTTGCCATGAGAATGGATATCAAGAGCGGGATCAATAACTGCCAGCTTATTGAGGATTACTATAATTCAGATCCCGGATCGCTCAGGATGGCACTTGAGTACATGAAACTGCAAAACAGGCCAAAGACGACCCTGATACTTTCCGATTTTATTCAGAGCGGGAGGAATGAGGAGGAGCTTTATGGTGAAGTGGCGGAACTGATCAGGCGCGCAGGCATCGACAAGTTTATCGGGATAGGAGAGACTCTGGTAAGGAACAGCAGGAACTTTGACAGCGGTTCGAAGTTCTACTGGTCGACGGATGAGTTCATACAACGGTTTAACCCGTCTGATCACAGGGATGAAGCCATACTGCTGAAAGGAGCGAGGATGTATGAATTTGAAAGAATAGGATCCCTCCTCGAGCTGCAGACACATTCCACGGTTCTTGAGATAAACCTCGACAACATTTTGCATAATCTTAATGAATTCCGCAAGCTGTTGAACCCCGGCACAGGCATCATGGCAATGGTGAAGGCCTTTGCGTATGGTGCGGGAGCTTCGGAGATTGCCGGACTTCTCGAATACCACCGGGTGGGATATTTCGGCGTATCCTGCGCGGATGAGGGCATGGAACTTCGGAGATCCGGTGTTACCCTGCCGGTGCTTGTCATGAACCCCGATCCGTCTGCTTTCGGTCAGATGATCAGGTACAACCTTGAGCCTGAGCTTTATAATTTTTCATCTCTTGGCAGATTCATCGAGGTTGCCTCGAAGCACGGGTTGTTGCATTATCCTGTACATATAAAGATCGACAGCGGCATGCACCGTCTGGGTTTTTTACCCGGAGAGACCGGACTACTGGGCGAAATGATCAGGGATAATGAATGCGTCAGGGTGATTTCGGTCTTCTCACATCTGGCAGGCAGTGATGATCCTTCACTTGATGAATTTACGCAGCGGCAGGCCGGTATTTTCCTTGAATCGGTGGAAAAGATCAGGAGCATGGCCGGGTATCCTTTCCTTATTCATATCCTTAATACTTCAGGGATTGTCCGTTTCCCCGAATATCAGTTTGACATGGTCCGTCCGGGTATCGGACTCTATGGGATAGGAAGGTATAAGGGGATTAACCTGAAGCCGGCCGGCACCTTCAAGACGAGGATCAGCCAGATAAAAAGGATCCCCGCAGGAGAGCCGGTAGGATATAATTGTGCGGATGTGGCCGATTACGAAAGGATAATAGCAATCTTACCGGTGGGTTATGCTGACGGGCTTAACAGAAAACTCGGAAACAGGAAAGGAAACCTCTTTATCAAAGGAAGAAGAGTTCTCCTGATAGGAAATATCTGCATGGATATGTGCAGTGCCGATATTACCGGCATCGACCTGGCTGAGGGGGATGAGGCTGAGATATTCGGGGAGAACATACGCATAGAGGAGATTGCAGAGATCTGCGGTACTATTCCTTACGAGATGCTCACATCAATACCTGCAAGGGTGAAGAGGATCTTTTACAGGGAATGATCAAGGCTTAAGAGCCGGAGCCGCCAATTCAGAACCTGGCCACGAGCGGCATCCTTCTTCCGGCGCCGAACGCCTTCGATGATATTCTCAGTACCGGAGGAGCCTGATACCTTTTATATTCATTGGCATTGATCCTCCACAGTATTTCCGTGATAAGTTCAGTATCTGCTCCCGGCACCGTTATGTTCCCGGGGGATTTCTGCAGTTCAATATACTGGTAAAGAATTGAATCCAGGATGCTGTAATCGGGAAGTGAATCAGTATCAAGCTGATTGGGGCGGAGTTCTGCCGAGGGTGGTTTTTCGAGGATATGCCGGGGAATGATCTCACCGTTTGCGTTGATATGACGAGCCAGCCTGTAAACGTCGGTTTTGTAGACATCGCCGATCACGGAAAGCCCGCCGGCCATGTCGCCGTACAGGGTCCCGTACCCCACGGCTGCTTCACTTTTGTTCGAAGTATTAAGCAGAATATAGTTGAACTTGTTTGCGAAGGCCATAAGGAGTACTGCCCTTATTCTTGCCTGAATATTCTCCTCCGTTATATCTTCCTCCATTCCCTCAAAAAAGGGAGTCAGGGTCTCCGAGAAAGCCCCGGCAAGTCCGGCGATGCTGAGAATGTCGTATCTGACTCCCAGTCTGTCAGCCAGCTCCTCCGAGTCGGAGACGGAATGTCCGGATGAAAAATGAGACGGCATAAGCAGGGCCCTGACATTCTCTTTTCCCAGAGCTTCTGTTGCCAGGCACAATGTTACGGCCGAGTCGAGGCCACCGGAAAGTCCGAGGATACAGTTGGTGAAATTCATCTTGCCGAAGTAATCGCGTATCCCCGTGATAAGAGCTTTATGAATCAGAGGGATGACAGGAGGCCCGGTTTCTTCTACGGCTTTCTCCTGCGAAAGAGCTTCATCAAGTGAGAAAGTGAATATCTGCTCTTCGAAAAACGGAAGACGGTATACAATTTCCCCCCTGGTGTTGATGACTGATGAAGCACCGTCGAAAATAAGCTCGGTGTTGGCTCCCGTCTGGTTGACAGTAATCACAGGCAGTCCGTATTTGAGCGCTTTCGATCTGAAGATGTCAACCTTTGCCTTTACCTTTGAGTATGAAAAGGGAGATGCGGAGATATTGATAACAAGATCCGGATTCTGTTTTGCCAGTTCTTCCATTGGGGAGATGGTATACAGCCTGGTTTTTTCGAACTCATTATCGAAAGGCTGTTCATCCCACAGATCTTCGCAGATGGTGAGAGCTATCTTCAGACCCCTGAATGTGAATGTTGAGAAACTCGTTTCAGGCTCGAAATACCGGTATTCATCAAAGATATCGTATGTTGGCAGAAGTGCCTTGTTAACCGAGAAGATTATTTTTCCTTCGGAGAGAAGGAGTGCTGAGTTGAACAATTTCTTCCCCTCAGGCCTCTGGTTTATAACCGGAGCCCCCACTATGGCCGTTATGCCGGCGCACTCATCAGCTATTTTCTGAACGGTGATGCCGCATTCCCGGATGAAGTCGTACCGGTCGAGAAGGTCAAGCGGGGGATAGCCGCTTACTGAGAGTTCGGAGAATATTACAAGATCGGATCCCTGATCCTTCGCTTCTCTTATGGCCCGGCAGATAAGTTCCCTGTTCCGTGTGAAATTTCCTACATGATAATTGAGTTGCGCAAGAGTGATCCTCATCCCCCGGATTTTAGAAATTTATTCCGAAAATAAATTTCAGAATCTTGTGAGCGATCCTGTCATTGACCTGTGTCCCCACATCCTTTGTAATGTCAGCGAAGTTGTTTTCGAATCCCAGTCCAAGTGCCGCAGATGTTCTGTCTCCGAGAGGATATTCGATGCCGGCATGAAGATGCCATCCAAAGTTGAACCTGTTTATCTCGGCCATGCCGTTTTCCTTTTCAACATCAAGCGATGGCACATCTACTTTGCCGAGCACCACAACCTTAGGGTCGATCCCGATGTCGCCGAAAACGAATATTGATCCGATCTGGTTTGTCCTGGCCTTGAACCCCGCCGGAACAGAGAGATAATGAATTCTGTAGATGACTGGTTCACCTGCGGCCACGATGGCAGTATAATTCTGGAACTTGAAGGGTGCAGCGTCCCGCCCAACGAGCCTGCCGCCTGCGTTCACAATACTGAGGCCGGCAGTGAGGAAGAAGTTGTTATTCAGTGGCTTCTCCGCATTGATAACGTAAACCATTCCGGGTCTTGATCCCTGATTGTCCACCTCGGTGATATCTGATGAAAACCAGGTTATTGACGGAGCCAGATATACTCCATACTTTAAATTCTGGGCGGTTGAGATTTGGGTGGAGATCATAACAAGGAGTATCACCGGAAGAATTTTCCGGAAGCGGTTTAAGGCTGCAAAGGTTATCATGACTGAAATAATTTAGATGAAACGTTATGTCCGGATAATTTTTTTCATATATCTACGTAAAATTAACAAATATTAAGAAAAACTATACCTGAAGGCAGAAATGTTGTTACATAAATTTGTGTGCTTAATTTTTGCCTGATTAATTCCTAACTTTGTGAACTTTGTAGTAAAAAGATTTTAACCACAAAGGACTCAAAGGCTTACACTAAGTAACACAAAGGCATACAATAAATTAGTAATAACTTTAATTAGGAAGGGTCAGGATAAAATCCATGAATGATATGAGAGGGCGTATTATTTGTTTATCAATGATCGTGCTGGGATTACTGCAGGCCACATCGTGCAGGAAGAACCCATACCGGATTGACATCTCTTCAATTGATCTTAAGCTTGAGATCAGCAGGCTTGAGAAGGACCTGTTTTCGATTGATCCGCATGAGATTGCTGAAAATGTACCGGACCTTAAGGAAAAATATGGTTCTTTCCTGCAGTTGTTCAGTTACGTTATTAATACGGGCGACATTGAGGATCCGGCTTTCGGAGAATATCTGACAGCTTTTTGCACCGACAGGCTTAACAATGAGGTCTATGATATGGCTATGACAATCTTTCCCGACCTCACTGGAATTGAAGGGGATCTGGAGAGGGCATTTCGCCATTATATCAGGTATTTTCCGGAAAAGCATGTCCCGGCTGTTTTTACCTGCATTACCGGGTTTAATTCCAGCATTATAGCCGGCGATTCGGTTCTCGGGATAGGGCTTGACAGGTATCTGGGGGCCGATTGTGAATATTATCCCCGTCTGCAGATTTACAGGTACGTTGCAGCAAGAATGACACCGGATTATATTGTGCCAGACTGTATTTACGGGTGGGCATCATCTGAATGGGATTTCAATGAATTGAATTACGGAAAGGAGAATGTGATAGCAAGGATGATACATGAAGGGAAGCTCAAATACTTTGCCAAGTGCATGCTCCCGGAATTGCCTGATGAGATAATATTCGGCTTTACCCGCGATCAGCTTAAGTTCTGCGTAAACAACGAGGGACAGATGTGGCAGTATCTTGTAAGCAATGATCTTCTGTTCAGGACAGATCATCTTACGATCCGGAAGCTTACGGGAGAGGCACCGTTCACCGGATGGTTCACCAGCGAATCACCCGGGAGGGCTGCTGTCTGGACAGGTTTCAGGATTGTCGAATCGTACATGATGAAGAATCCGGGTACAAGCCTGGAGGAGCTGATGAATGAGACTGACATACAGAAGATCCTGGATCAGGCTAAATATAGTCCCCAATAAAAAAAGGCCATATTCTTCAATACAGCCCTTAAATCTACGGAGCAGGGGAACTTAAGCGGGATGAATTGCCTCGACCGGGCAAACATCAGCGCATGCACCGCAATCAGTGCAGACATCCGGATCAATCACGTAAATATCACCCTCTGAAATTGCCTCAACCGGACACTCATCAATACAAGTTCCACAAGCTGTACAATCGTCATTAATTTGGTAAGCCATTTCTATTGTTTTAAGTTTACTGAATTATTTTAATCGCCAAAAGTATCCTAATTTTTCTAAATGAAAAAGGATCTTTATCATTATATGAATTTTTCGTGTGAGCCTGTAATCTGGATGACTGGTGCGGCAACTCTAGAAATCGAGGCTGAAGGAAAGGTAGAATATTCTGGGCAGCAGGTAATTGTCCTCGATTCCCCAAGCCCAGTCGGCCCTGATGAAATAGCCGAAAAGCTGAGCTCTCAGTCCGGCTCCGAACCCTGCCACAATAGGGTTCCTGTTCGAATCGAGCGTAACAACCACGGGCCCGCTTCTTATCACTTCAGTATCGTAGGCGTTCTCCCCTGACCAGGGACTCCTTCCGGCCCATGCCGTGCCTATATCTCCGAATCCGACAACCTGAAGGCTGTTCAGGAAGTTTGACTTCAGGGGATGACCTGCAAAATATCTTACGAAAGGCCATCTTATCTCACTGTTGATCAGGGCGAAACTGCTTCCGTTGCGTATGTTCTGGCTAAATCCCCTCATGTTTGTTGCAAGCGCCTGAAAGCCATAGTTCTCAGACTGGCTTACCGAAATTGAATAGTCAAACATGGGAATGCGGTTGCTGAAAAGGTATCCCATCCAGTTGTCAACCCCTCCAAGATAATACACCAGCTTGGTCGGACCGTACGAGGTGCTGGCGGCGAAACGGTTAGCCCAGATCAGCTCGCGGTGTATCCTTGTATAGTGCCTGAAATCGATGCCAAGAACGATCATGTCGGACTTGCTCTCCGCGATCTTGCGGTAATACTCGCCGAATACTTTAAACCTTGTCCCGAAATAAATATTTACAGCCCTCTTGCGGGTATTGTCATATATCACCTCACCTTTAAGGCTGGCCCAATGTCTTGAGATATTATCGCTCATCAGCGACATCATGTCGGTCGCAAGATAGACATGCCTGTCGTACCTGTAGCCAAGCGTCCCTTTCAGGGCAAGAACAGGGGTAAAGGGATATGAGTAGGATAGCTGAATATTGTGGGTATGGGACTTGAAATAATCGTAGCCGTCGGAACTGAAAAAGGCCTGCCGGTGGTATATAAGCTGTTTGTCGAACTTTCCTTTCAGGCTCTCGGCACTGAGAAGATATTCATTGCTGTCGAAATTCATTGAGAACCTGAATCCTGCTGTCAGTCTGTAATCTTCGAACAGGTCAATTATCCCGAACCGGGTCAGTAGATTTGTACCGGGATTAAAGTATGGGGCACCCCCGGTGAACACCTGGTAAGAATTATTCAGGAATGTGAAATCGATCTGATTAGCTATATAGTTGTTGTAGAAGGACGTTTCGTAGATCCTTATGAGGGGCAGTTTCAGAGTACCCGTATCGAGATCAATATCCATATAATCCTGCCGCCACAGCTGATCGTAATAGTTCTGTTTTTCCTTTTCGAAGATATAATGATTGATATCAATGGGTTCGTCTGTCAGAAAGTATTCATAAAAAGGCTTGGTGAGTGTATCCCTTCTCTTTTTGTCCTCAGCGATCAGCCATTGCCTTATCTGATCTATACTGTCGGCTTTGTGGAGATACTCGTTCCTCTCTTCCCTGAACCTGGAAATGTTGATCTCGTTTTCCGGAACACGCTGGGCTTCTCTTAATGACCCTTTTCTGACCTGATATTTACCCTGATTGAATAGAATTTCGCCGTATGTATCTGAACCGCTCACAACGGACTGATCAATAATGTTGCGGTCGTAATTGGTGACAGGTACGGAGTTGATAAAATACCTGAAATGTGTAATAGTATCTATGTAGCTTATCGTACTGTCGTAGGAGGCGACGAACCTGTTGAGGACCCCGTTCTGGTCGCCGACATAGGAGAATCTGCCTTTTGCTACACCTGAAGGCTGGTACCTGCTCGAAAACATGTCTTCGGTCAGCCTTGTCAGGATATTGCTTCTGCCCTCGGTGTCGTACAGGAAGAGGTCATAGGTAAGAGAGAGCCTTTCAAAAGGACTGCCTGTATTGGTGAGAGTATCGGATAGCCGGTTCGATGAAAAAATTATTTCTCCGGGTGATTCCCTCAGGAAAGAAGGATTCAGGTCGTCAGCAACGTCCCTTGTTATCTGGTCATTTGTTCCGGAAGCGATCGTGTGAATGTAAATATCTGAAAAACCGTCTTTTACGGCAGAAAAAACAAGTTTTGTCCCGTCAGGGGAATAAGAAAAATCCAGGATCTTGTCAAAATAGAGCAGATTTCTCTCTTCAGTTGTTCCCTCCTGAGTCCTGTAGAAATACATTACCAGTCCGGCTTTCTCTTCGTTGATATATGTAAGGATCCTTCCGGTGGGATGCCAGGCAAGGACAGGGTAGGTATTATCTGTTTTCTGTTCAAATCTGGGTTCAGCCCTGAAGATGACTTTCTGTTTGCCGGTAGTCTGATCATAAAGCCAGATCCTTTTTCTGCCCCAGTCGTTGGAGACATAGGCAATATGGCCGCCATCAGGGCTGGCCTTAATCTGCTGGAATATCTGTTCCCTCCTCGATTTTCGGATAATGTTGCCATCATCCCCTGGCCTTTTCCTGTCGTCAGCATACTCTTCGCTGTAATACCCGCGCCACTCCTCAAGGAGCTCTTTCAGCTTCTTACCGGTCACGTACAGGAATCCGTCATCGATATTCTTGTAGATCTTGGTGATATATATGATATTGGGAATAATTGCATCCCCGTATTCCCTTCCAAGGAATCTCCAGAATGACTGCCCTGCATATATGGCATCATTGTATTCGAGGTGGTTAATCTTATTGTATTTCCCGGTGCTGAGTCCATCCTTGACCCTGTTCTCAACATTGAAATCCCAGCCGAACCCGACATAGTTGATCAGCCCCTTCAGGTACCAGTCGGGCATGTTTATGACTGATGAGCTGGCTATACGGTCTTTAAGGTCAGCGCTGTAAAGCATCTCATTGACCACCACTTCCGCAATCGATGCAGATATCTGTTTCTGAAATGCCACATGATCACCCTCGAAATAGAGCATAACCTTATTCTTGATGATCCTGCTGAAGCCCCCGGTATTGTAAGTATCCTCATCGAAGGTAATCAGTCCGATGTTGGACTGCCTGAACTCGCCCTGCTTGTTGTAAATAATGAAGATCAGCCTCTTCTCAAGAGTGTAGTCAAAATACTCCTCGATCTCGTTTATCTTCCTGGTCGCGAAATCAGCTGTAAATTGTGCAAGGTCACGGCCAAACTCATTAAAATAACAGTCAAAGTCATCAAATCTGTAGAACGACCAGTAGTAATCATAATACTGGACTTTGTTCTTGCCAAATGGCATCTGATGTCCATTATAAAACTGAGCACCTGCATCAAGAGAAAGAATGCAGCCTATAGTTATGATAATCAGTTTATTGGTAATCTTCATCAAATATTCCTTCAAGAGACAGGCCGGAGATTGATCAGCAAATTCTGTTCCAAACAATTAATGTCAGGGAGCAAAGCTAAAATTTTATCATTTATATTTCGCAAAAAATGACAAACTTTATTAAATTTGTATCCTGATGAAGATAAACGCTTTTGGTCTGATTTTTGTAGTTATTGATGCAACTTTTATCGTTTAGCAACCGTTTAACTCAGAAACGTGACAATAGGTTAATCTTAAAATTATCTGATATGAGAAGAGCATTATTTATTTTGTTGATCACATCTTTTGCTATTACAGCCTGGGGACAGCCAAGGATGCAACTTTCATCAAATGATCATAATTTCGGAACATTCAAGGAGGAGGCAGGCAGGCAGACTTATGATTTCACGGTCACAAACACCGGTGATACACCTCTGGTTATTCAGAATATTGTTGCATCGTGCGGGTGCACAACGCCTGAGTGGACCAAGTCGCCGATCCCTCCCGGCGGGAAGGGTAAGATAACTGCCATTTATGACCCTGCAAACCGGCCCGGCGCTTTTAACAAGACCCTTTCGGTCTATACAAACTCAAAGCCACAGGTGGCAGTGCTCACGATAAAGGGGGAGGTAGTTCCAAGGGAAAAGACGATGGAGGAACTGTTTACATTCCCTGTCGCAGGAGTAAGATTCGAAAGCAATCATCTCGCTTTTACAAGTATTAAAAAGAATGAGAAGAAGATCAGGGTGATGCAGGTGGTTAACACCTCGGATGCCCCTGCAAAGATTGAGTTCGATAATGTACCTGCCCATCTCTCGCTGAAAGCCAATCCCGAGACCCTGAAGCCAGGGCAGAAGGGGATTATTGAGGGCACTTACGATGCAACCAAAAACAACGGATGGGGAAATGTCAGCGATCTGATTAAGGTAAAGGTAAACGGCACTGTTGACCCGAAAATCTATTACTACGTGTCAGCAAACCTCGTAGAGGATTTCTCAAAGCTCTCAAAGGACGACCTCGCCAACGCACCGGTCTTCAACGTAGAGTCCAAGACCGTCGATCTGGGTACGATGGCTGATGCAACTTCAAAAGAGTTTGAATTCAAATTCACCAATACCGGGAAAAACGATCTGGAGATCAGGCATATCAGGTCGACCTGCGGTTGTACTGCAGTACAGCAGGGAGTGAAAGACGCCCCGATAAAGGCAGGCGAGACTGGCTCTATCAAGGCAGTTTTTAATTCGGGCAGTTATAAAGGGAAGACCACCAAAGCCATATATGTTTACACGAACGATCCCAAAAACAGCGAAGTGGTACTGATGCTTACTGCAAACGTTGTTCCCAAAACTCAGGCACAATAAACCCGAAAAAAGAAAATAAAAGCGCCCTTAAGGTGACTGAGGGTGTGCCACCTACGCCCAATATTAATCCTGAGATACTTAAGAGCAGGAAAAGGGCTAAACGAAAGATCTATTCTGCCGATGAGTTTGTCGATGGCATCCTGTCGGGTAACAGGACCATTCTCAGTCAGGCTATAACCTTGACCGAGAGTCTGTTGCCTGAGCATTATGATATTGCACAGGAGATTATCGGCAAGTGCCTGCCACACAGTGCCCTGTCGGTAAGGATAGGTATCACGGGTGTTCCGGGGGCCGGTAAGAGCACTTTCATAGATGCCTTCGGAATGGTTGTCCTTGAAGAGGGAAGACGCCTCGCTGTGCTGACGATCGATCCCAGCAGCGGAAGGACCAGGGGCAGTATTCTTGGAGATAAAACCAGGATGGAAAGGCTTAGCGTGCACCCTCATGCATTTATAAGGCCTTCACCTTCAGCCGGGACCCTGGGAGGCGTCGCCCGTAAAACCAGGGAAACGATTATACTTTGCGAAGCTGCAGGTTTTGATACAATACTGGTGGAGACAGTCGGCGTGGGACAGTCAGAAACAGCCATCCACACGATGGTCGACTTTTTCCTTCTGCTCATGCTTGCGGGAGCCGGCGATGAACTGCAGGGAATAAAGAGGGGTATAATGGAAATGGCTGATGCCATTGTTATTACAAAAGCCGACGGACAGAATATAACGGCTGTCGAAAGGACACAAGGTATGTTCAGGAACGCAATCGCGATGTTTCCCCCACCCGGGTCGGGCCGGAGACCGGAAGTGCTTACCTGTTCATCTCACGAAAACAGGGGAATAAGCGAAATATGGAAAAATATCAGGGACTATATTGAGTTTACCACAAAAACCGGTTACCTTGAGGAAAGGAGAAAGCATCAGGCCGTCGAAAGGATGCATGACACCATCACCGAATATTTAAGCAAATCGTTCTATAATAACAGTGAAGTGCGGCTCCTGCTGCCGGAAATGGAGAAACAACTGTTTAACAGTTCTGTAACCTCGTATAACGCTGCACTCAGATTAATTGATAAATACAATAAAAGGATGCACGGCTGACAATAATTAATATCTTTGCGTCACAAAATATTCAAGCTTAGCAAAATCCAATTATCATCATTATGAAAAAATTAATCCTGTTGTCATTTGCAGTGATACTGATCGCTGGTTGTTCTTCCGAGCCCCGTTATGTGATTAAGGGCAATCTGGAGGGTGCGGACAGTGTAACATTCTACCTTCAGAAGAGAGACGAAGGTATGATGGTGAACATTGATTCAGCCGTGGCCCGCAAGGGGTCCTTTAAAATGAAGGGCGGCGCGGTCGAGTTCCCGCAGATGGTCATGCTTGTTGCCAAAGAGACCAGAACACGGGCCTCCTTCTATCTTGAAAATTCGGAGATTACCATTACGGGTACTCTCGACTCACTGCCTGATGCAAAGATTACCGGCTCCGGGACACATGATGAATATGTCTCCTTTCTTGAGTCAAACAAACCGTTAAGCGAGAGGTATTCAAATCTTTACAATGAATATCAGATCGCGATTCAGAACAAGGACCTGGCCAGGGTGGCAGAGCTTGAAAAACAGGCTGAGGAGATTCAGGCAGAGATGAATAACCTTCAGAAGGAATTTATCAGGAACAATCCTTCATCGTATTTCGCTCCTTCCCTTCTTCAGGGCCTTAGCTACGAGATGGAAGCAGAGGAGATCGAAGCGATGATAAAAGCCATGGACCCGGGTGTTGCCGCTACCCCGGCAGTCATAAGCCTTCTGGAGAGAACGGAGATGATGAAGGCTGTCTCTGTCGGAAAGAAAGCTCCTGATTTTACAATGGATGATGTGAATGGAAATCCGGTGACACTCTATTCCAGAGTCGGTTCGGGGCTTCTCCTGCTCGATTTCTGGGCAGCCTGGTGCGGTCCGTGCCGCCAGGAGAACCCCAATGTTGTAAAGGTTTATAAAGAGTTCAATAAGAAAGGATTTGACGTTTTCGGCGTTTCACTCGACAGGACAAAGGAGGACTGGGTGAAGGCCATTGCCGACGACAATCTGACATGGACGCATGTCTCGGACCTTCAGTACTGGAACAATTCAGCAGCAAAAGCCTACGCGGTGAACGCGATCCCTGCAAGCTTCCTGCTCGACGAAAACGGGATGATCATAGCACGTAACCTGAGAGGAGAGGCTCTTTACAATAAGGTGAACGAGGTTCTGGGCAGCAGATAGGCGGAAATTATCAGAGTTCTTCATTTTTGAACTCTTCTCCCTTCTGGATCTCTTCAAGGATAAAACCGGTGCCCCTGACGGTACGTATATCAATATGCTTGTCGTCGGAGATGTATTTCCTTAATCTCGAGATGAACACATCCATGCTCCTTCCCAGGAAATAGTCATCCTCACCCCATATTTCAGTCAGGATATCTTCCCTGGCAAGAATTTTATTCCTGTTCACTATAAAATATTTCAGCAGCAGGGCCTCTTTCAGGGTGAGCTTCTCTTTCCTGCTTCCGCTGATCAGTTCGAGCGTGTTGAACTTAAGAACTGTCGACGAGATCCGGAACTCATCGTTCGAAGCGGAATAGGCGCGTTTCAGTATATTGTTGATCCTAAGTATAAGCACTTCGGGATCAAAGGGTTTGGTGATGTAGTCATCAGCGCCGATCTTCAGCCCGCGCACAATATCTTCCTTCAGGCTTTTTGCAGTAAGAAATATGACCGGCACTCCGGGTGAAGCATCCTTGATTTTTTCACCCAGCGTAAAGCCATCCATTTCAGGCATCATAACATCCAGGACACACAGATCGGGCCTGTTCTTTTCAAACTGTTCCCATGCTTCTTTCCCGTCACGCGCCAGGATAACTTCGAAGCCGCTTATGCTTATATATTGCGAAAGGATATTCCCAAAATCCCTGTCGTCTTCTGCCAATAGTACTTTCATAACTGCTCTGATTTATTCGTAAGGTATTGTTACTGTAAATATACTGCCTTTTCCCGGTTTACTGGCGACGGAAACATCTCCTCCGTGGGCTTCGGCAATCCTTTTTACGTAGTAGAGGCCAAGCCCGAGGCCTTTATACTTATGGACATTCCCTGAAGACGCCCTGTAAAACTTGTCAAACACGTGTTTCTGGTCGTTTTTGCTTATTCCTATCCCGTTATCGGCTACCCTGATCATGATGCTGTTATTCTCCTTAAAGCCCTCAATTTCGATAACAGGATCTTTATCTGAATATTTGACAGCATTCGAGAGAAGGTTGTTGATAAGGGTTGTGAAATACACTATATCAAGGTCAGCCTTCACCCCTTCAAGATGATATTTCTCCATGAGCGATACGCTGCTGCCGCTGCCTGTTTTAAAGCTCCCGACAATATCGTTCATAAGCTCCTCAACCGGGATTTTTCTTTTATCGAGCTCGAACTGTGTCCTTTCCCACATGCTGATCTCGAGTATCATGTTTATGAGCTGGTTAAGATGCACGCTTTGCTTCCCGATCAGTTTTGCCGTTTCGAGGATCTTTGAATCGTCGCTCCTGATCTTTTCCATTTCAAGTGTCCTGCCAGCCACAGTGATTGTGGAGAGCGGGGTTTTCAGCTCATGGGTCATATTATTGATAAAATCGGTCTTGAGGTCTGACAATCTCTTCTCTTCCATCAGGTTACGGTATGTAATCAGGAAAAGGGTTGCCACAACCAGGATGCTGAGTATGCTTAATACAAGGGATGCTGATGTCTCCTTCAGGATAACCTTCTGTTTGTCGGAGAAATCAATATAGTATTCAAAATCAAGCCTGTAATTATTGTCCTCCGAACGATCGTCCCTTACCAGGATCTCTGAGGTCTGTCTGCGGCCCATACCTGGCGGAGGGGCTCCTGATCCGGGCCCTGACCCCGGTCCCTGTACCTGTCCGGACTCCGGCCTGGCGGTTCTCAAGGGTCTTCTGCTGGCATACTCCTCACTTACGTAGATCGGTATCCGGGTGTCAAAATCAATGAGTTCAAAGTAATTAACGATGATCTTGTGGTTGAAATCCTTCTCAAAGCCCTGTCTCTCAAAGTAACCCGACAGGAAGTACGACAGGAACTGCTCTTCATTAAGGACATCTGTAACGAACTCCAGAATATCCTTCTTTTTTTCATTCAGCACCGAATCATTGCTTATTGCAGCGACCTCCCTGACGATCTGACGGGAGAACTCACTAAGAATATAACGCGCAGTATCAAAACCATCCGTGTTCCAGCGCCTGCTCATGGCCGTCAGTGCTTCCTGGGAAAGCATCCGGTACCTGAGATTGAACATCTCATCCTTTTGTTTCCAAACACCCCTGATAATAAATATCTGTACCAGAATAAGTATTACGATCGAAAAGATCCCAAGAAGCTGGGCTGTATTTCTTTTTTTCATCCGTGAAGATTTACATTCTCAAAATTATTCATTTTAATCTTATATCTGAGCATTGAGCTGAACATTAACCTTGCATTAACCCTGCATTAACAATATTCCTGCATAAAGGGCACTATCTTTGGATAAGGAATTAAAAAACAGGCAGTCATGAAAAAGAAAGTATTTATGTTAGCAGCAATCACCCTGATCACAGCAGTGATTGCCGTTCAATCCGCCACCGCCCAGGAGAGGAGCGTTGGTGAGAAAGAAAAGGAGCTCAGAGACCTGAAGGAGTTAGAGTCACAGAAGAAGGCCCAGGAGAAAGCCCAGGAGAAAGCTATGAAGGAAGCCGAAGTAAATATTGAGAAAGCTACGGAGAAAATAAATGAGATGATGCGTACCTACAGGGGTTCCGGCAGATCTTTCAGTTACGGCGAACCGTTCATCTTCACACCCGGGGGCGAATTTATTCACGGAGCACCTTTCGGGGGCGATTCGGAAAGAACCACATGGGACTTCTTCAGGTCGGTCAAGGGGGCATCATTTACAAAGAGCTATTCCTTCGATGTGGAGAAAACAGCCCGCACCGTGGTTATGTCGGTTAACGGCGACTGTAAATCGGGCGAGATCAGGGTCAGTATTATTATGCCGGGAGGCAAGAGCTATTCTGATATCGTTATTGATGAATTCGGGAACCTTAACTGGAGAAAATCCTTCAATATCACCGAAGAGGAGAACAAGGACAAAACCGGTGAATGGACATTTAAGATCAGCGCCCGGAACGCTACCGGCCAGTTCAAGATCTCCCTGCAGACATATTAATCTGAGCTATTCGGACCGGGCTGAGGCACGTCCCCCCTTTACGCTCTCAACCCGCACAGTGAAATTATTGCCGCCCTTTACCAGCCATTTAAGTTTAATGCTCTGGTAGCCGGCAATATTTTCTATTTCAATCCTCGCGGGATTCCTTTTCTGTTCTGCGTTGATGTTCCTGTCAGCATCAATAACGATCATCCCTGCAATAACTGTCCCGCCTTCGATATAGCAATAATCCGGAGGATCAATCTTATACCGCAGGTTGGTTCCTGAATGGGTTGGGAGCAACTGCCTGTTTGACACGGTGGCTGTGACCTCCTTAAGTCCGCTCCCGAGATTCTTTACTTTTACATCCGAGACCACCAGCTCAGGGGTCACCCATGCATTATATATACAGAATGCAGCGTTCCTGTGAGCGTCCGATTCCAGAAGGAACCCGGGGTGCGTTCTGCCGAAATTCTTGCTGAACCCGCCAACCTCCACCTTGCCATAGACTGGATGATCCACCTCCTGCCATGGTATGAAGGCATCTTCAAAAAGGAGAAGCCTGTCAAACTCATACTGGTCGGTGTTTGCAGTGTCGTAGAACATAAGATAGCTGGTCCAGAGTTCGTTGGAATAGACGTACGATCCCATGGCGCCATACCACCAGTCCACTTCCCCGCCGTAAACCGTGTAAAGGTCTTTCCAGATTGTCAGGAATCTGTATCCGGGAATGATCAGTTCCCCTTTCTTTCCTATTGCGTTTATTGCCTCCTCGTCGGCCCGGCTGTAAACCTCCGCTCCTCCTCCCTGAATGGAGGGTCCCCGCAGGATCATTCCTCCCGAGTTATGGAAAGACTGTGAAGCTGCAATATTCCTGTGTTTTAACCCAAAATCGCGGACCGCCTGATTCTCAGGAAAGGTAAAAGGGTATTTTCCTGCACCCGACTGAACATAGGCAGGCTGCCAGTTGAAGCCCCAGTCGCGGTTAGGATCATATCCTCCCGGACCATCCTCGTTAACCAGTCCGTCGCCGTCATTATCAATTCCCTCGAGCCCCAGCAGCTCATAATCACCCTTTTCCCCGGGAGCAACCCGGACCATTCTCCGGGGGTCCTTCGGATCGGCCCTGTACTGGCCATCGGGATTTTTTCTTCTCATCTGGCTGATCATCCCGTCACCATTGAGATCGTCATATCCGTCCTCATCATACAGGCCGTCGCGGTCGTTATCGACCGGTACCAGACCCGATCTTGGTGAACTCGCGGTGTTCGGTTCGTGCATGAAGTATTCCCTTGCATCAGGATTTATGGTCGGTAATATATAGAACACCTTGTCTTTCAGAAGCTTGTTGATGAACTGGTTCTCCCCGAACATTTCGCAAAGGTACCAGGCTGTGTAGAGAGCCATCTCGGTACCCTGGATCTCATTTGAGTGGATATTGCCGTCGATATAGAAACCTGGCTTCAGGCCGGGGTCCATGTTCTTTTTGCAGGAGATTGTCAGGGCAATGATGTCCCTTCCCTGATATGATTTGCCTGCAGATTCCATTGTAACAAGATCGGGATAAGCCTTTTCAAGTCTTCGGCACAGATCGGTAATTCCCTGGTATGTATAATACTTGTTCCAGGAGACCTGAACCTTCGGATTTGCAGGAGATCCGGCCGCTTTGAAGAACAACTCCGCGCTCTGGGAACAGAGTGCAGGAGATAGTGATGAGAAAAAGAAAATCAGAAGAGATTTTATTATCGTGGTTTTCATGATGATCGTTTTATAAAGGATTATCTCAGGTTTATTGTTTCGGTTATTGTACCGGTATTGATTGCACCGGCCCTGATCGTTACATTCCCTTTTCCGGAGATCAGCCAGGAGAACTCTTCCGACTGATCACCCCCGAGCCTCGGGATCCTCTGGACCTTCTGTCCGCTCAGGATCGTCTGTCCTTTAGAGGGCTCAACGGTAATTCTCATAATTCTTGTCCAGATATTCTGATTCCCGACCTCTGCACAGGTTGCGAAAATACCTTTATTATGTACTTTCAGTGTCAGCCGGTAGACATCCTCTCCGGGGTTCTCTGTTTTAAGATCAAGGAACTCCAGTTCGGGATGCAATTCCGCAATGGCCTTTATGAATCTGTAGTTTGCACTGATCAGGTCAGGGAGTGTATCAGCAGGAGGATTGATCATTGCAAAAGGCTTTATACCTCCCACTTCAGCCTGCTTCCCGGGAAAATCCGGATGATTGATGGCGGTCCAGGGAACAAACACATCGTTCATTTTGTTCTTTTCAGCAAATCTCAGGAAAGCTGCTTCGTTGTTTTTGCCCTTTTCCACGGGATACCACCAGCCCGGAGTGCTGAAACTGTATCTCCCATAGTGGTAGTATGCCCATTCCATGAAATTACCCCTTGAGTCTGGTGCTGCAGGGGCCCCTTTCGCTCCGGTGATCTCGTGATATTTATCCGATACGAGTTTGTTTATTGTCTCGTCGCTTTTAGTAATGCTTGTAACCATTCTTCCCTGTGCCGGACGGTCAGAGGCTTTCATCGGCTGTCCGAGATTATCCTGAGGGCCAAAAGAAAAAGTTGCATAAATATTAAATCTGTCGAACAGAAAATCTGCAACGGCTTTTGATTCAGGTTCTGACACGGCATGAAGGCCGGCGCCGGGTCCGAACTCCTCATAATTGAAGGAGAAGTTCCTGTTGAAACAGACCCCGCCTTCACCATCTTCATTGAACCTTCCGTCTTTGTCGTTATCAATCCCTTCGCTTATCACAAGCCAGCTTCCCGCCTGCCCTTCCGCCAGGTCAGCTGTCACCATGATCCTTTTATCTTCAGGGCTTTCCATGTATGAACCTGAGGGATCCCTGATGCGAACCAGAGTAATGTAACCATCCTGGTTAAGGTCCTCGAAGGGATCCTCACTGACCGAAAAATCCCTGTCATCATCAACCGGACGGGCATTAAGGATTCTTTCATATTTCAGGCCGGCGAAGAACTGCTCGGTTGCGTCCGGACTTACGTCGGGAATTATGTAAAAAGTCAGGCGGTTAAGAAGATCCCTTACCTCCGGTGTCTGATAATCCTTCAGCAGCGAAGAGGCGAAACCGAGAGCGAGCTCTTTTCCCAGTATGTGATTTCCTTCAACGCCTCCGATAATTGCTATTGCCGGTTTATTATCGCGATCGCCTGTTCCTACCGACAAAAGCCAGATATCTTTGCCTCCGGCAGTTTTTACAAGCGATCTCGCACTGCATACGGAAGAGTATTCCGATGCAAGATTCTTAATGATCTGCGTCATCCGGCTGTAATTGTTGTATTGCCCTGCGGCCGGTGTGCCGGAGAGCAGAGGAATGACAATCAATGCCATGATCAGAATTCTTGAATTCATCTTCATCTTTCAGGAGGGAATTTAAATATTGAGAAACCAAAAATAGCTTATATTATTTTATTTGCAACACTTAATCCTTTTGAAGTGTTATATGTTAAATTTGTACCTGTAATGAATTTAAATAGAATGATGCTCCGGATTCTGATAATTCCGGCAATTATCTTTATGACGTCGTGCGGCAGTAGGGGGCCGGCGCTTACAGATCCTGTAATTTCAGTAAGCATTGCTCCCTTTAAGTACTTTATCGAACAGATTGGCGGCAATGATTTCTCTGTGAATGTGATGGTCCCTGCAGGGGCAGATCCCCATATCTATGAGCCCTACCCGGGGCAGATGAGGTATCTTCGCAGATCAGTGGCTTATGTCAGCAACGGTTTCCTTGGCTTTGAGATGACATGGCTCGACCGTTTCTATGAGGCTAATACCCGAATGAAAAAGCTCAATATTGGCGACAGGATCGATCCTATTGTTGCTGAGCATGAACATTCCGGCGACCATGTTGAAGGAGCCGATCCGCATTACTGGGTCTCCCTACGGTCTGCCCTGATCATTGCTGTCTCGGTCAGGGATATGCTGAAGGAGCTCAATCCGGAAAAAGCTGATGAATACGGATCAAATTACGAGCGCCTGGCCGGAAAGATCGAAGAGGCGGACAGTATAGCTGTAGCACTGTTTAAGGATGTTGAGAACAAGGCATTTATGATATTTCATCCCTCACTGGGCTACCTCGCCAGGGATTACGGTCTTGAGGAGATATCCCTTGAGCATGAAGGGAAAGAACCCTCTCCATCACACATGAAGAAACTGATTGACAGGGCCAGGAAGGAAAATATCAGATCAATTTTCATTCAACGGGAGCATGATACCAGGAATGCGAGGACAATTGCAGGTGAGACGGGCGCTGAGATCCTGACTATTGATCCCCTGTCGGAGGACTGGCTTAATGCAACAATGGATATTATCAATGCCCTGCACGTTAGCTTTACAAGATGAACACCAATTTGACAGAATGGCGTACCTGTTTGAAATAAGCTCTTTATCAGTATCATATAATGGCAGTGCTGTTCTTGAAGATGTCGATTTCAAAGTGAATGAGCATGATTTTGTCGGAGTTATCGGGCCCAATGGCGGAGGAAAAACAACTCTGCTGAAAGTAATTCTCGGACTGGTAAAACCATTTAAGGGAGGTATCAGTTTCAACAGCAGCCTTGTCAGCAGCAAGAGCATCGGGTATCTGCCCCAGCTGCAGACCGGTGATCTAAGCTATCCGGTTACAGTAAAAGATGTCCTGCTTTCAGGGCTGATGATCAGAAAGAGCTTTGTACCCGCCATGTCGTCAGCAGACAGGAACAGGGCTTCTGAAGTTATTGAGGAGCTCGGATTGTCGGAAATGGCACTTTCGCCGCTGAACGAGTTGTCGGGCGGTCAGCTTCAGAGGGTTTTCCTTGGCCGTGCCATTATAGGGGACCCGAAACTGCTTCTGCTCGATGAACCCGGAAATTTCGTGGATGCCAATTTCGAGAATGATTTTTACGGAAAACTGCGCGAACTCAACGACCGTATGGCCATTCTTATGGTCTCGCATGATATAGGAACGATCTCATCTTATGTCAAATCGTTTGCCTGTGTGAACAAGACGCTTCACTATCATCCCTCTTCGGAGATAACCAACGAGCAGCTGCTTGCATACGGATGCCCGATACAGCTGATAACTCATGGTGATGTTCCTCATACAGTTCTCAAATATCACCAATAGTGGAGGAAAATATTTTTCAATACGGATTTATCATAAAAGGATTGCTGGGCGCCATTTTTGCAAGTATTACAGCCGGGCTGGCAGGAACATATATCGTAACACGCAAAATGGTTTTCCTGAGTGGTGGTATAACACATGCTTCATTCGGAGGAATAGGGATCGGTTATTTTGCGGGATTCAATCCCATAGCCGGCGCCGCCATTTTTGGGATCCTGTCGGCCCTGGGAGTGGAATACCTTGCGGTTAAACAGAAGATCAGGGAGGATTCCGCCATCGGAATCTTATGGGCTTTCGGCATGGCAGTAGGAATAATCTTCATTTATCTTACGCCCGGTTACACTCCGAACCTAATGAGTTACCTTTTCGGCAGTATACTTACCGTAACAAATGCTGATATCATCGCTCTGGGAATTTTGTCGGCGGTCCTTATCCTCTATTTCCTTATCTTCTACCGTACAATTCTTTACATATCATTCGATGAGGAATTTGCACGTACTTACTCCTCGTATGTCAATATAATCAAGTATCTTACCACCAGCCTGATAGCCCTGACGATAGTTCTGAATATCAGGATGGCAGGGGTTGTGCTTGTTATTTCGCTCCTTACCATCCCTCCGAATATTGCGATGCTGTTCACAAAAGTGTACAGCAGGATCGTCGTATGGTCGGTGGTCGCGGCCTTCGCGGGTACCGCAGGGGGTTATGCAATATCATACCTGGCCGGGATACCCGTGGGTGCGACAATAATTTTCACCCTTGTTCTGCTCTGGGTTGCAGGTAAAATAGTAAGAAAGCTGACAGTGAAAAGTACGCCATAGATGCTCAGGATATTTATAGAGAAGACCGAAGACCGAAGACCGAAGACGGAAGGCTTTTTTTAGTCAGGAATTAATCAAGTAAAAATTATATGCCATGGATTTTGATCTTATTATAATTGGAAGCGGCCCGGGCGGTTATGTCGCAGGAATAAGGGCTTCACAGCTGAAAATGAGAGTAGCCATTATTGAAAGAGCTGAGCCGGGCGGAGTATGCCTGAACTGGGGCTGTATCCCGACCAAATCGCTGTTAAAGAGCGCACAGGTCCTCGAATATATTAACCATGCTTCAGATTACGGAATAGTGACCGGAGGAGAGGTCAAAGCCGATTTCGCGGCTGTTATCGCCAGAAGCCGTGGCGTTGCGGAAGGAATGAGCAGGGGAGTCCGGTTCCTTTTCAAAAAGAACAATATTGTTCTCATTGAAGGGTCGGGCCGTCTTTCCGGGCAGAACAGCGTTGAGGTTGAAGACATGGAGGGTAACAGAAAAAGCTATTCGGCCGGAAATATTATAGTGGCCACCGGCGCCCGCTCGAAGGAGCTGCCCGGGCTTAAACAGGATGGAAGGAAGATTATCGGATACAGGGAAGCCATGAGCCTTGAAAAACAACCCGCGTCGATGGTGATCGTCGGATCGGGAGCCATTGGTTGCGAGTTTGCTGATTTCTACCGGACACTGGGCACTGATGTGACACTGGTTGAGTTTCTCCCGCGGATCGTTCCCAACGAGGATGAGGAGGTCTCAAAGCAGCTGGAGAGATCCTTTAAGAAACGTAAAATAAAGATACTTACCGGGTCATCGGTTGAGTCGGCAGACACTTCAGGCGAAAATTGCAGGGTAACTGTCAGGACCCAGGGAGGAGGTCAGGAAATTATTGAAGCAGAAATAGTTCTGTCAGCCGCCGGAGTGGTGCCTAACACTGAGGGACTGGGGCTTGAGGAACATGGTATTGGACTGGAAAAGGGCAAGGTGGTGGTTGATGAATATTACAGGACCACAATACCGGGGGTATGTGCCATCGGCGATATTGTCCACGGACCGGCTCTGGCCCATGTAGCCTCAGCTGAGGGCATTATCTGCGTGGAAAAGATGGCCGGAATGGATCCTGATCCTCTGGATTATAAAAATGTTCCTGCCTGCACCTACACGAGCCCCGAAATAGCCTCATGCGGGCTCACGGAATCTGCAGCAAGGGAGGCAGGCTATGAGATAAAAGTCGGTAAGTTCCCGTTTACTGCCTCCGGTAAAGCAAGCTCAGCAGGTGCAAAAGAAGGTTTTGTGAAGCTTATTTTTGATTCAGCCTATGGTGAAATGCTGGGTGCCCACATGATCGGATCAAGTGTCACTGAAATGATAGCAGAGATCGTTGTTGCCAGGAAACTCGAGACGACAGCCCATGAGATAATCAAATCGATTCACCCGCATCCGACTATGTCAGAGGCAATTATGGAAGCAGCAGCAGCAGCTTATGATGAGGTTATTCATTTATAGTAACTCCGACGCAACCTTTTTTCCATTATCAGCATCTTTCTTGTGTGGAATGCTGGCATTTCAGACAGATTTATTATATCTTTATAGTTTGTTAAAGGTTTAGACCTTGCCAGACTTGAAAAATATCATAAAGGGTTGTCTGGCTGGCAACAGAAGAGATCAGGAGCTTCTGTACCGGCGGCATGCATCAAGATTGTATGCTGTATGCCTTCAGTATTCCGGCAATGATGAAGAGGCACGGGATGTTTTACAGGAAGGGTTCATCAAGATCTTTGAGAATCTCGTGCATTATAAGAATGAAGGTTCTTTTGAAGGATGGATGCGCCGTATTATTGTCAACACTGCACTGGAGAAATTCCGCAGCAGGAACCACCTCTACAGGGTTGATGATATTGATCTGTTGCCGGAGAGCGAATCGGAGACCTATAATGAGCATAATACAGGCCTCGAAGCTATCGATCTGCTCGACATTATCAGGGATCTTCCTCCCAAATACAGAATGGTGTTCAACCTCTTTGCCATCGAAGGTTATTCCCACAAGGAGATCAGCAGGATGATCAACATCTCCGAAGGGACCTCAAAATCAAATCTTTCGAGGGCACGGGCTATTCTTCAGCGGAAAGTGAATCTTTTTACGGGAATTCAAAAACAGATCGTCAATGGATAACAGCAGAGCAAATATTGATCTCCTGTTCAGGAACGGCCTGAAGGATCTTGAAGTACTTCCTCCCGTCGGGGCCTGGGCAAATATCCGGCCGGCGATAAGAAAAAAGGCGGCCCCGTTTCTATTTCTCCGCTCTGCCGCGATGATTGCAGTGCTTTTATCCCTCAGTGTAATTGTATACCGCTACAACAGGGAATTACAGGTTTCTGCTGAGAACCTTCTTCCGGCAATTAATGAGTTAACTGATCAGATGATGGCCGGCAATCCTTCTCCCCCGGTCCAGACTTTCAGGGATAACAGGAGAATGGAAACAGTTCCCCTGAGGGAGCAGGTTGTAATAAATGAATCTGTTCAACTTGCAGAAAACATTGTAAGCCCGGACGAGACCGGATATCCCGCCGCAACAGACAACTTTTCATATAATGAGTTGATCTCGCCGCCCGGACCTGTCTCGGCACTCTACCGGACAGGTATTATCCGTTACCCGGGAATCGACGAGACCCGCGGTGCAGATCCCTATTATGAAGACGTAAAGGAGAGGTCCCCCAGATGGTCATTGTCCGCACTCGCATCCCCTATATACTATAACGGATTTGCCGCCTCCGGTGACGAGCTCTCAAAACAGCTGATGGCATCCGAACAGACCCGGGTATCTTATTCAGGCGGGGTCGGTTTTGCTTACAGACTTAGTAAAAAACTTAGCATTCAGTCAGGTATCTATTATGCCTCAGTCGGGCAGGAGGTCGCCGGAATAAGCTCATACGCAGGCTTCCAGCGTTACGATTATACAAAGGGCGATGCCAACTTCAGGGTACTCACGTCAAGCGGTACAATCTATACAAACAACTCGGATGTGTTCCTTATTGACAGGAGCGCCGACAGAGTACTCACTGCCTATACCAACGATGTGTTCGACCCTGTCAAATCGGAGCTTGATTATATGAACAGCTCACTGCAGCAAAGCTTCAGCTATATAGAGATGCCGGTTATTATCAGATATAAACTGATGAACAGAGCCATCGACTTCAACCTGATAGGAGGATTATCCTATAACCTGCTGGTAAACAATTCAGTCTATACCACCTCGGATGCCGGCAGGCTTGCAGTCGGAAAAACGGAAGGGCTCAATCCTTTCACAATAAGCAGCTCCCTCGGAATGGGAATGGAATATAACTTTTCTGACAGAATATCCTTTAACCTCGAACCGACATTCAGATATTATCTTAATCCTTTCACAAACGTGCCGGGCTTAAGAACCCATCCCTATTCATTCGGCATATTCTCGGGATTGTCTTACAGGTTCTGATAACCTGCGGGTAAACATTATCAGCACGGATCGCAACCGAACGGTACACAAGACCCCCCCCCC
>JAHYJA010000122.1 GCA_019429325.1 Bacteroidales bacterium | reverse complement strand
CCGGGTCGGGCGTTGTGTGTGTCGCCGGATACTCCTTATCATTAATATAATTGCATATCGTGGAGAAAAGCCCGCATTTGTATCCGAGGCCCCTGAATAACCTGTACAGAAGTGTTGCGATGGTTGTCTTGCCATTTGTGCCGGTCACGCCAGTGAGCTTCAGTGAAGAGGAAGGATTTCCGAAAAAGCTGGATGAGAGTAGCCCGAGTGCCATTGACGAATCGCTTGTCTTTACCCAGGTCACGCTCTCCTCAGTTTCTTCCGGGAGCAGTTCGCAGACGACCACAGATGCTCCGGATCTTACGGCATCACCGATGTAATTGTGCCCGTCAGTCTTTGTGCCTTTCACAGCAACAAAAAGGGTTCCGGGTACCGCTTTCCGCGAATCAAATTCAATACCTGCCACGGTTGTATTCACATCACCTTTGAGAGAGAGAACGTCGATACCTGGCAGGATTTCCTTCAGTGTGACCATATTACAGATTCATATCCAATGTTACTACTGCCCCCTCATTAACTCTTGCACCATGTTCAGGTGATTGTCTCAAAACCTTGCCCCTGCCATTGTATCGCACCCTGCAGCCTGAATTCTCCAGAAGATAAATTGCATCCCTGAGGCTCATGCCCCGGACATCAGGGACAAGGCCCTCCCTGACCTCAACACCTACCAGTCTGACAGTATCGCCTGATTCGCGGGTTGCTACCCAGTCGTCGCCGGATATACTTATATGTTTTACTTTCAGATTGGCCAGCACCCGGTTTATATCTCTTTTGTAGCCGTTTCCGGCCTCCGGGGCAGGCACAGGCTTATCTGTATTTGTTTCACTCGCATAATCCCTGAAGAAATTTGTAGCATATACTTTATCTGATATCTCCTTGAATACCGATCCGGCTACCAGGTTGCCATAATAGACACCGTTTGAGGGAGCATTTACGACCACAATGCATGAGTAGAGCGGATTCTCCGCCGGAAAATAGCCGACAAATGAGGCCTGGTATGAGATTCCCGCTCCCTGCCGGTATCCGAGGTTATCCTTGGCAATCTGGGCGGTACCGGTCTTCCCGGCAATTTTATAATTCGCATTCTTCAGGTTTATTGCCGTTCCATGCTCTACCACACCCTCCATCATAGCTCTTGCTTTCCGGATAGTCGATCGTGAAGCGATCTGGCTGGTGATTACTTCTGTTCCAAAACTTTTTACTACTGTACCGTTGTTAAGGATTTCCGTGACAAAACGGGGACGAACCATCCTGCCATCGTTAGCCACTGCATTATAGAAGGTCAGAATCTGGAGAGGTGTCATCTGTACCTCATACCCGTGCGACATCATCGGCAGTGAGAGCCCCGACCAGAATTTATCGCCGGGGTATCTTATCAGCGGTGTTCCCTCACCCTTGATCTGTACTCCGAGCTTCTGATCGAGTTTCATGGCATGCAGGCGGCTTACGAATTCCTTTGGGTTGTTGCTGAAATGGTCGGTAATGATCTTTGCCGTCCCCACATTGGACGATTTCTCAAAAACCTCCCTGACAGTCAGTTTGCCATGTCCTCCTTCACGGGTATCTCTGATGACCTTGTTGTAGAATTTGATACTCCCCGTTCCGGTGTCAACTATGTCGCCCGTATCGATCACACCTGCCTCGAGCGCTGCCATAATAACGGGAAGCTTGAATGTCGAGCCGGGCTCGGTGCTCTCGCCTACTGCATAATTATATGTTTCATGATAACGCCCGTCGCTCCCGATAACCAGGTTTGCTATAGCTTTTATATCACCTGTGGCGACTTCCATCAGAACTGCACAGCCATGATGGGCATTATGCTTCCTCAGCTGTTCTTCAAGAGCGCTCGACGCAACGTCCTGCAGGTCAATATCCAGTGTTGTGACTACATCATTTCCGTCGACCGAGCCGGACGAACCGGGATTACCTATCGGTATCCAGTCGCCTCCGGTGAGCCGTTGCTGTATCATTGATCCGTTTTTGCCTGAGAGCTCTTTATTGAAAGCCCCTTCAATCCCGACCACTGTCCCGTCGCTATCCAGGCTGAGATATCCTATAGTGCGCCGTGCCAGTTCACTGTGCGGCAGGATCCTGCGGTTGTCGGGCTGGGTAATAAAACCGCCTTTGTACTGGCCCTCCCTGAAAACAGGCAGTTCCTTCAGCCGCCTAAGGGTCTCATAATCAACCTTCCTGCTGATCAGAAAATACCTTTCGCCCCTCTTCCGGGCTTCAGTTATTACTGACTTCCACCCTGCCGCTGACCGCTCGCCCAGTATCCGCGACAATCCTTCAGAAAGACCGCTTATCCCCTCCGACCATGTTTCCTGCGACATACCCGAGCTGCGGGTATCAAAATAGATGTTGTAATAGGGCACCGAGCTGGCAAGTATCCGTCCGTCCCAAGTGAGAATGTCACCCCTGATGGCCGGCATTTCTGCACTCCTGTAAATATACTTCTCTCCCATCGCCGACCATTTCTGCTTTTGAGCATATTGCAGAACGAGAATGCGGGCAAGCAAAGCAACAGCCAGCAGTACAATCACAAGATAAACCACTCCGCTGCGCCATACTATTTCATCCCTGATCACCATCAGTTACTATTTATCTGCAACAAGTTTAAACGGAGGGGCTTTAAGCTCCTCAAGCCCAAGTCCTTTCTCCCTTACCATCCTCAAAACTTCCGACTGTCTGCTTACCAGCATCAGATCGGCTGATGTGGAAAGAGACTCAGCCCTGAGATCTTTAACCTCACTGTTAAGCCTGGAAGTCTCTCTCGTTACTTTCTCTGCATGGAAGCGGTTACCAATGTAGAAGGCACCCAGAAGTGTAAGAAAGAGGAAGTATCCCAGGTTCCTGAGAATGATCCTGTCCGACAACATACTGCCGCTCAGCAGCTCCTTAATGAAGCGCCCTGTAGTGACTTTCTTTCCTGTATTCCTGTCTTTTGCCATGATCAGATCTTTTCAGCTATTCTGAGTCTCGCACTTCTTGCCCTGTTATTTATTGCCAGCTCCTTCTCTCCCGGGGTAAGGCCTTTCCTGTTCAGTATCCTGAAAGGCGTGACAACATTCCCATAGAAATCTTTCTCCTCAACAGAATCAAAATTGCCGCTCCTCATAAAATTCTTGACTACCCGGTCCTCGAGGGAATGGTAGGTAATCACAACCAGTCTTCCGCCGTGGTCAAGCATTTCAAGCGCCTGCTGAAGCATCTCCTTAAGGGAGGCGATTTCATCATTTACCGCTATACGCAAGGCCTGGAACAACTTTGCATAAAACTTGCTTTTGTTCCATGCCGGAGCAATTTTACCCGTAGCTTCCATCAGGTCGCTGACCCTCAGGAGCGGCTCTGTTTCCCTCCGCCTGATGATTTCCCTGGCAATCTTGCGTGCGGTGGTGAGCTCCCCGTATCTGAAGAAAAGATCCGCAAGGGACGTTTCGTCGAGTGTATTGAGAAGATAGGCAGCGGTGGTCTGGCCGGCTCTGTTCATCCTCATATCGAGCCCGGTATCGCGGCGGAAGGTAAAACCCCTGTCCGGTTCATCAAACTGGTGAAAGGAAACGCCCAGGTCTGCCAGCAATCCGTCTATCTTCTCAATCCCGTTAAAACGCAGGTTATTCCTGAGAAAGCGGAAATTCTGGCTGAGAAAGAGGAACCTGTCGTCTGAAGGAACGTGATCAAGTACGTCTTCATCCTGATCGAATGCTATAAGCCTGCCTGTTGTCAGTCGCCTGAGAATCTCCATTGAGTGCCCTCCTCCTCCGAATGTAACATCCACATATACTCCGTCTGAGCGTATATTAAGCCCTTCGATAGCTTCATTCAGTAATGCCGGTATATGATAAGCCATTAATCTCCGGACTCATTAATACTTCCACCCAAAAGTTTTTCAGCCAGATTGGCAAAATCATCCGGAGGCATATCGATCCTGTCATAAACCGAAGCCGCCCAGATCTCAATCCTTCCATCCTGACCCGCGAGAACGACATCCCTGTCTGCACTTATCAGATCAAGCAATCTCTTCGGTATGAGCATCCGGTTATTGCTGTCGAGAAGAATCTCAGCAGTTCCCTTGAAAAAGTTTCGCAGGAACATATTATGCTCACGGTTATAGGGATTAATTCTTTTCCTTATCTTCTCCAGCTGACGGTTCCAGTCATCGATGGAATAGAGCACAAGGCAGTTCTCGAAGATGTCTTTCCTCACCACAAAATGATCCTGTGCAGCAGATGGCATCTGCTTCTTGAATGTCGAGGGAAGGATTATCCGCCCCTTGGCATCCACTTTACACGCGTAATCACCAATAAATGTGGCCATTCTCTTGTTTTACTATTAAACGCTAAAATTATAGAAAAAATATCCACTTTGCCCCACTTTACTCCACTTTTTTTCTTTTTTTGTTAATAACTTTTTCACTAAGATTCAAAATATCAGGATCATTCGCTGTGGGATCGTGAACTCAGGTACAATTCTTTCCCTGTTTTTGCTCTATTTTTCTTCAACATTTCGCGGTCACTTTTCCTCCTGTCCGGCTCATTCATTGCATCTGCCGGAAAAGATATTTTTGATAAATTTGCATTCTGGGGAATAATCAAATGACTTATAAAATGGAAGGGTCTTCAGAGATAAGGGATGTTTTACAGCTTGATGTGGAGAAGGTTCTGTTCTCAAAGAATCCCTCATTAAAAAACAGGATCCCCCGGTTTGTTATCAATTATCTGAAAAGGATCGTCCACCAGGAAGAGCTGAATGAATTTCTCCGCAGTGCAGGGCATCTCGATGGTGCAGAGTTTATAAGGGCGGGCCTTGACTTTTTCGGGATAAAATACAGGGCTTACGGTACCGATCATATTCCTCTGTCCGGAAGGTATATTTTTGCCTCAAATCATCCCCTCGGTGGCCTGGACGGACTCGTCTTCATATACGAACTGTCAAAATACCACAGCGACATAAAATTCCCTGTCAATGATATTCTGATGAACATCACGAATCTTTCGGGAATCTTTCTGCCCGTCAATAAGCACGGGAGCCAGGCTAAAGAGGCTGCCAGGGTCATCGAGGAGGCTTATGCATCATCCGGTCAGATGCTCTATTTTCCTGCCGGGTTATGTTCCCGGAAGAAAAAAGGGGTCATTAAAGATCTTGTCTGGCATAAAAGCTTTATCACTAAAGCTGTTCAGCACAAAAGGGATGTGATCCCAGCTTTTTTTTCCGGAAGGAACTCTGACTTCTTCTATAATCTTTCCAATCTGCGCAATTTCCTGGGCATTAAGGCAAATCTGGAGATGATGTATCTGGCGGATGAGATGTTCAAACAGAGGAACAGGGAGATTTCGCTCGTATTCGGAGAAAAGATCCCGTGGCAGACATTCGATCGCTCCAGACAGGCGGCTGAATGGGCCGACTGGGTCAAATCAGTATCCTATGGTCTTGAAAAATCCCTTCACGGCTGATTTTCAGAAAAATTAGTTAAATTGCAACCGTTTTTTTAAAGAATCCCGAATAATTCTAAAAAATATTCGGAAATTTACCTGTCAAAAGAGATACATGAAACCAATAGTCGATCCGCTGCCCAAGGATCAGATAATTGCGGAGCTAACGAAGGATAAGCTTCTTCGCCGCACAAATAATGGTAATAACGAGGTCTATATTTTTGACAGCAGAAATTCCCCCGCCCTGATGCATGAGGTGGGCAGGATCCGGGAGATCACATTTCGTCATGCGGGCGGAGGCACTGGTAAGGAAATTGATATTGATGAATTTGATACTGCGCAGGAAGATCCTCAGCGTCAGTTAATTGTATGGGACCCTGATAACAGGGAGATTGTAGGCGGCTACCGTTTCTATTTCCCCCCGAAAGGTTGTGTGTATTGTGATGTCTCGAGGCTTGCCTCATCTGTTTATTTCAGGTTCTCAGATAAGTTCCTTTCGAAGTATTATCCTCATATGATGGAACTTGGACGATCATTCGTTCAGCCCGATTATCAGTCCAGGACCATGGGCAGAAAAAGTCTCTTTGCTCTCGATAACCTCTGGGATGGTCTTGCAGCCATCGTTATTGACAATCACCATCTTAAATTCCTGTTTGGTAAAGTGACAATGTATCAGCATTTTAACCAGAAGGCAAGGGATATGATCCTCTATTTTCTCAAACGTCACTTCAGCGACCCTGATGAGCTTGCCGTCCCCCTGGAGCCTGCTCAGACAGACATACATGAGGAGGAAATGAAAAAGTTGTTCAGAGGCTGGACATATAAGGAAAACTACAAGATCCTGTCGCGTGAGGTCAGAAACCTGAATGAAAATATACCTCCGCTTATAAACGCCTACATGAATCTTTCACCAACGATGCGCACCTTCGGGACATTTATCAATCACAAATTCGGCTATGTGGAAGAGACCGGGATCATGATCACCCTCAGGGATATTTACGTTGAAAAGATAAACAGGCACCTCTCCTCCTACAAGAAAGACTTTGAGATCAGGTGGTTCTCGCGCGAAGGTCAGTAAGCCCTGACATTTCTTCCTTCAATATAATTAATGAATGCCTGGTTAGCTACTCTGTTTCCTCCGGGTGTGGGATAATTACCGGTAAAATACCAGTCACCGGTATGTCCCGGGCAAGCCTGATGAAGAGCCTCTATCGACTGATAAACAATTACAACCTCTGCTTTGATATCGTCAGTTTTCAGCATTGAGGATATTTTGGCAGAAATCTGTTCGGCTGTGAAGGGTTTATATATCCGCCTGACAAGGTTCCGAATTTCCTCAACCGGTTTGTTTATTTCTATCCTGGCCTCCTCGTATACCTTCTTCATAACAGCCTCATTATCTGACTCCTTAAGCAATGCTACCGCTGCCCTGAACGCTATGAGGTCACCCAGCTTTGCCATGTCAATCCCGTAACAGTCTGGGTATCTCAGCTGGGGAGAAGATGATACAATTATGATCTTCTTCGGATCAAGTCTGTCGAGTATCCTGATAATGCTTTTCTTAAGGGTTGTCCCTCTCACGATCGAATCATCAATAACGACAAGGTTATCAATACCGCGTCTGATCACGCCATAGGTAACATCATATACGTGTCCGACCAGATCGTCTCGGCTCCGGTCCTCAGTGATAAATGTCCTTAGCTTTGCATCCTTGACTGCGATTTTCTCTACCCTTGGCCGGCGATTGATTATTTCTTCCAGTTCTTCCCTTGAGAGATTATTTCCTCTTTCCAGAATGATGTCTGTTTTCGCTTGATTAATATAATCCTCCATCCCTTTGATCAGTCCGAAAAAGGCGCTCTCGGCAGTATTGGGGATATAGGACAGGACCGTGTTGTCAACATCATAATCCACGGCTTTGAGGACACTGCCGGTAAGCAGTTCTCCCAGTTTCTTGCGCTCCCTGTAAATTGATTTGTCAGTCCCTCTTGAAAAATAGATCCTTTCAAATGAACATTTTCGCGGTTCGTCCTCTTCCCGTATCTTCTCTGTTGAGGTTTCCCCGGAAGCTTTGATAATTATAGCATAAGCAGGAGGCAGTTCCTTTATATCTGCGGTCCTTACATTGAAAATTGTCTGAATAACCGGTCTTTCCGAAGCAACAGCAACAACCTCCTCGTCAGCATAATAAAAGACCGGCCGGATACCTGCCGGATCGCGCATCACAAAGGCATCGCCATGACCCACCATACCGGCCATTGCATATCCGCCATCCCAGTTTCTGCTTGCTTTTCTCAGCACAGTAGCCAGATCGAGGTTTTTTTCGATAAGCGGAGTAATCTCTTTTTTTGAATATCCCCTATCCTTGAAGATCCTGAAAACCCTTTCATTCTCCTCATCAAGCCGGTGACCAATATTTTCAAGAATTGTTACGGTATCGGAAAAATCGACAGGATTCTGGCCGAGATCCACAAGACTGCTGAAGACCTCTCCCACATTGGTCAGGTTGAAGTTACCGGCCATGACCAGGTTTCTTGATCTCCAGTTGTTCTCGCGGCTGACCGGGTGAACATAATCAATATTATAGTTCCCGAAGGTCCCGTATCTCATGTGGCCCAGATACAGGTCACATGCAAACGGAACATTCTCCATGACAAATTCCGGATCATCAGCTTTGCTGGCATCATACCCGCGGACTTTTGCAATGTCTTCATATACAAGATCGAAGATCTTTTTCAACGGGTTTTGCTTGTTTGACCTCTGCCTGAAAATGTACCTGTTGCCTGGTTTAACATTCAATTTGATTCCGGCAATGCCTGCACCGTCCTGCCCCCTGTTATGCTGCTTCTCCATCATAAGGTACATCTTCTGCAAACCATAATCCCAGCTGCCGTATTTACTTAAATAGTAATCCATCGGCTTGCGAAGTCTCAGAAGTGCAATGCCGCATTCATGTTTTACAGAGTCGCTCATGGTTATTTTTTATTCGGATCCTGGTAATTAATGATATCCGGGACAAGATATGCATCCCGGTAAACCCGGCGGACGGCGATCAGGTATTTTGTGGCTTCGGTTTTGGTTCTGTAATCACCAACTCTTATTTTATAATACCCGGGAGGGTCAAACTTCGAATAGGACGGGATATCAGGAAACCGGGAGATAAACTCAGCCCTTACCTTAGCGGATTCCTCGCGGGCATTTCTCGCCGAACTGGCATAAATCTGTATGCGATGCCCGTCAGTACCATTGTTTTTTTTGTAAAGAATATATCTGCTCAGGAGAGAATCAACGCCGGGATCCTGTATTATATCAACCCGGCCGGAACCCTGACTGCGGTAAGGACCGCCAATAATATCTGCAGCTCTCACAAAATCCTGCGCTGAACACAGGCTGGCCGAAAGAAAAAATAATATTTGAAATGCGATAATGTTTCTGATCATGCGGCAAAAATAATTAATCTTTTGCAAGTTCTTCCTCGAGCTCATCAGTCATCTCCAGATTATGATATACATTCTGGACATCATCATCGTCCTCAAGGATCTCAATGAACCTGAGGACCTTCTTTGCCGTCTCCAGATCAAGGATCTTGGTATCATTGGGGATTCTTTCCAGCCTGGCTTCTTCAGGTTCGATCCCCAGATCATTGAGCTTTCTGTTTACATTTCCGAAATCTTCGATGGCACAGGTTATCGTTATTCTTTCTCCTTCAATTTCGAAATCTTCAGAGCCGGCATCAATCATTTCAAGCTCCAGGTCTTCAGGTGAGAACCCTTCATTCTTTATTGTAAAGATACCTTTCCGGTCGAACAGGAAGCTTAATGAGCCGTTTGTCCCCAGATTGCCCCCGTACTTGTTGAATGCTGCCCTCACTGATGCAACTGTCCTGTTGTTGTTATCAGTCAGGCATTCGATAAAAAACGCAATACCCCCCGGAGCGTAACCTTCAAAGGTCGTTTCAATAAATGTTTCAGCATCTGCGCCGACAGCCTTTTTTATTGCGCGCTCGATATTCTCTTTTGGCATGTTTGCCCCTTTGGCATTCTGGATTGCCAGCCTTAACCGTGCGTTGGTATCAGGTTCGCCCCCTCCTTCTCTTGCTGCAATAATGATCTCCTTGATTATCTTCGTAAATATCTTGCCCCGCTTTGCATCAGCAGCGCCTTTTTTTCTCTTTATCGTGGACCATTTGCTGTGACCTGACATATAGCTTGTTTAATCGATTAATGCTGTAAAATTAAATATTTCTTTAATACTTCGCTCATACTTTATACTTTTGTGGCGGAAAGGGCGGGGAGCAGGGAGCAGGGAGCAGGGAGCAGGGAGCGGGGAGCAGGGAGCGGGGAGCAGGGAGCGGGGAGCAGGGAGCGGGGAGCAGGGAG
>JAHYJA010000121.1 GCA_019429325.1 Bacteroidales bacterium | reverse complement strand
CCCGTGCAGCAATCGACTATATCAAGGCTGAGGTGGGAAGAATGATATAGGCGAGGGGCAGAGGGCAGAGGGCAGAGGGCAGAGGGCAGAGGGCAGAGGGCAGAGGGGCACAGGGCGCAGGCTTTGCCAGCCATAGTCCCGATTTATCGGGAGGACGGCTGGGCACAGAGCTTATAGCAAATCGAAGCTCCTTGTAACGAATGTGCTTAATTCTTCTCCCTTAAGCATATTATTTGCCAGAAGAGCCAGGTCAATCAGTTGTTTGACAACCTTATTCTCAGATCCATATTTTTCGAGAATCTCTTTCCTTGCATTCTCAACGGATTCAAGCTCTTTGCGAAGCTTTTCAAGGTCATCTTTTTCAACCTGGCTTATCTCGTCGGATTTTTTCTTTGAATGATCCTTCTCCATAAAATCAACCTCTTCCATAAGCTTCTTCCTGGTAATATCATTCTCTGTAAGTTTCTCGCCCTCCTGCTTCTGCAGATCTTCAGAGATCCGGATAATAAGGTTATGGTTCGGGTTCAGCACAAGATTATAACTATCGGGCAATTCACCGTAGAAGTTCATGCCCCCTCCCAGATGCGACATATCCTTCATCCGCCGCATGAACTCCGACTGGGTTATGATCACCGGCGCTTCATTTTCGTCAAGCACTTCAAATACAACATTATACATTTCCTTCGACTTAACCTTCACATTAAAAACACTCCTGAGATCATCCTGCTGATCCTTTGTAAGTTTCGAGTCCTTTGCCTCTTCTTTCCGTATAAGTTTATCGATTACATCCGAGTCAACCCTGACGAAACGCGATTCCTTGAACTTCGTTTCAAGATGATTGATCAGATGTACATCAAGCTGTCCGTCAAGCAGAAGGACATCATAACCCTTTTTCTTTGCCTTTTCGATATAGGTAAACTGGTCGGTCTTATTGGTTGAATAGAGATAAACCAGCGATTTATTTTTATCAGTCTGGTTCTCTTTGATCAGTTTTTCGTATTCCTCATATGTGAAATATTTGTCGTCGGTATTCTTTAAAAGCGCGAATTTTGAAGCTTTTTCAAAGAATTTCTCCTCCGTTATCATACCGTAATCGATGAAAAGCTTGAGATTATCCCACTTTTTCTCAAATTCCTCCCTGTTGTTTTTGAATATCTCATTCAACCTGTCGGCTACTTTCTTCGTTATATGGGCTGATATTTTCTTCACGTTCGAGTCGCTCTGCAGGTAGCTTCTCGAAACATTCAGAGGAATGTCGGGAGAATCAATCACGCCATGCAGAAGAGTAAGAAAATCGGGAACAATTCCCTCTACCGAGTCGGTCACGAAAACCTGGTTGCAATAGAGCTGGATCTTGTTCTTCTGTATCTCAATATTGCTTTTGATTTTCGGGAAATAGAGTATCCCGGTCAGTTTGAAAGGATAATCAACATTCAGGTGGATGTTGAAGAGCGGCTCATCACCAACCGGGTAGAGCTCGCGGTAGAACTTGTTGTAATCTTCCTCCTTCAGTTCAGCCGGCTTGACGGTCCATGCAGGTTTCGTATTATTAATGATCTTGTCTTTTCCGGTATCGACGTATTTACCGTCTTTCCACTCCTGCTCCTTTCCAAAGGCTATCTCAACGGGCAGGAACTTGCAGTATTTCTTCAGAAGCTGTTCGATTCTGGACTCTTCCAGGAACTCCTTTGAATCCTTGTCGAGGTAGAGTATGACGTCGGTGCCCCTGTTCTCCTTCTGAACCTCTTCTATTGTGAACTCAGGACTTCCGTCGCAGGTCCATTTGACAGCGGGAGCCCCTTCCTGATACGATTTTGTTATTACCTCAACCTTATCCGAAACCATGAATGAGGAGTAAAACCCCAGCCCGAAATGACCGATAATGGCATTGGTCTGATCTTTATACTTATCAAGGAAATCGTTGGCGCTGGAAAAGGCGATCTGATTAAGATATTTGTCAAGTTCTTCGGATGTCATTCCGATACCGCCGTCGGATACCTTAATGGTTTTCTTCTTCTTATCGACAACAACCCTGATGGTCAGGTCTCCGGCTTCCCCCTTAAAATCACCGACTGAAGAGATCGTCTTCAGCTTCTGCGTGGCATCTACTGCATTTGAAATAAGTTCCCTTAAAAAGATCTCATGATCGGAATAGAGGAATTTCTTGATTATCGGGAATATGTTATCTGTTGTTACTCCAATTTTTCCTGTCTGCATAACGGTTGGTTTTAAGTGTTCGACAATAATGACACAGCGGGTCATTCAAAAGATATGCCGTTTGGACTATACTGACAAATAGTCACTTTTGTCAGACTGATCAGGACACTATTGCAAATCCTGGCTGCTTTGCTATCAGAAATAGACGGGTAGTCTGACCCGCGCAATCAGCAGGAGCACGGCTGACAGGATCAGGAATACGAGCAGAACGTATAGTGAAATATTCCTTCTTCTGCGATATATTGCAAGAGTGTGCTCACTGATAATACGTTTTACTGTATTGTGGATCCGAAGGATAGCGTTATCGTTTCCAGGAATAAACCCATCTATTTCAACCCTCATCATTTTCCTGATCTGGTCGGTCTTTTCACACGGAACGAGAAGTATAAGTCCGGTTTCAGGGTCAATGGTCCTGATCTCCATGGTGAGCAAGTCTGTATTTTCAAAATGTTCCTGTGAATCGCGCACACCGAGGAGAGCCACCCTGCAGTAACCGCGGTCTCTCTCCTCCCTCATGTGTTTCAGGAATGAACTGGTGTCGGCAAAGGAGATAACCCTGTACCGTGATGTATCTGAGAACCTTTTCCTGACATCATCAAGAATGCCCGTCGTTACAAGGGTTTTATGATCATCAAAACAGAGAATATGGGTCTTCAGGTTCTTTGGCATATGCAAGCATTAAATATTTTCATTCTCAACCAGCAACTTAACTGAACATACTGCACTACTCCCTGTTTCTTACATCAACATCAAGTTCCAGTTCCCAGAAGCCATTTTTAAAAATCCAGGCATCCAGGGAATAATCGGGGACGTAATACCTGCGGTCATTCCCGTGCTCCGGTGAAACGGGTACCAGGTGATCGAACGCAATAGTTGAATCATCAACAAAGCGCATGGACGCAACAGCGGACGAGCCGTATTCGATAACAACCCTTGTACCTATCATTTTGTCAGTGATGAACCATTCTTTTCCGAAAACAAGAGATCCATCATCCCTAAAGCTCAACACCTCTATCATTTTCCTCGTTATGAGGGAGTTGCCAAAATCGATACCAAGCAGGACGTAAACAGTCCCTCCCCCGCTGCTGAAGGGTTTTGCGTCATAGTATAATGCTCCGTACCAGTCTGATTCCGAATAGACAGTGTCGGTCCTTACCGGTTCCTCACTGAACTGTCCGGAAAGATTGTATATCCTGCATTCCTCCTGAGCGTTCGATCTCCTGATTATATAGAGATGATATTTATTGGTCCCGTCAGCCAGGAACAGATTCCAGGTCAGGATCTTAAGAAGTGAGTCGGGAGAGGTTATCTGACCGAGGGTACGAAGGTTGTCAAACCGGTGGGTGAAGAGCGTGTCTGAGGCCGCGTAACTGCTTAGGATCATCCTGACAGAGTCGTTTATTCTTATCTTCACCTCGTCATCACTGCTCTTGTGCAGCCTGGTGAAAAGATCCTCCAGCCTTGCTGATACATCCAGTGAATCGTTGCTTATGCCAGCATATGAATTCTGGACCAGAAAAAAGACTGATATTATGAGTGCGGGCATCTTCATCAGTCAATTTGATTTGGCATTATGCTGTCGAGCAACTTTTTCAGGCATGAACATGCATAAATGATCTCTTCAACTGTTATAATGAGCGGAGGTGCAATCCGGAACGCTGATGGGCGGAACAGGAAATAATCCAGTACAATACCAAATTCGGGGGCTTTTGATACTGCCAGTGATGCAAATTCATGATTTGGCAGTTCGACAGCCAGAAGCAGCCCATCCCCTCTCACCTCCTTTATAAGCGGGTGAACAAGTTCCCTCCTGAACAATTCTGATTTTTCCGGGACTGAGCTGATAAGATCCTCTTTGATAATGACTTCAAGCGAAGCCAGTCCGGCAGCGCAGCATACAGGATGACCGCCAAAAGTAGTGATATGACCGAGGGGCGGATCGGAAATCAGTGCAGACATGATCTTACCGGATGAGATGAATGCACCGAGAGGCATCCCTCCTCCCAGAGCCTTCGCAAGCACCAGTATATCAGGCACTACCCCATACTTATCAATGGCAAACATGGAGCCGGTCCGGCCGAAGCCTGTTTGTATTTCATCAAAGACAAGCAAAGCGCCGGTTTCGGTACACCGCTCCCTGACGGCATTCAGAAAGCCATTCTCCGGCAAAATAACACCAGCCTCGCTCTGGACAGGCTCGATAACAACGCAGGCTGTCTTCCTGTCTATCGCGCCAAGGGAATCAACATCATTGAATGGTATCCGGAATGTGTCGGGCAGCAGCGGGCGAAACGCATTTCTGTAGTATTCGCTGCCCTGAATGCTGAGGGCACCGTGGGTGCTGCCGTGGTATGCGTTTCTGAATGAGATTATCCGGCTTCTGCCTGTGTATCTTTTTGCGAGCTTCATGGCACCTTCCACTGCCTCACTGCCTGAGGTGACAAAAAAGACCATGTTCAATTCCGGAGGAAGTATTCCGGCAAGTTTTTCGGCGTATTTCACCTGGGGGCTTTGTACCATCTCCCCATAGACCATCAGGTGCATATAGTCTTCTGTCTGTTCCCTGACCGCTTTTACCACATGAGGGTGGCAGTGGCCGGTGTTGCTCACCGAAACGCCCGAAACAAGATCCAGATATTTCTCTCCGGATGGTCCGTACATAAAAACACCTTCAGCCCTTACGATCTCAAGCAACATTGGTGCAGGAGAGGTCTGCCCCATGTGCTGAAGGAAAATCTGACGGTTTGTAAGCATGAGAAGAATCAGATATTATCTGGCCATAACGTTGATGTCGTTAAGCAGGCCATCCTTGAATGATTTGCCAACAGGAACATTCTTTACGGTATTTCCGATTATAATGTCGAGTGAATTCTCCTTTATGGCCTGTATCATGCTTTTGTTTATGATGAAAGAGCGGTGCACCCTGATGAATACAGATGACGGCAGCTGGCTCTCAATGGCTTTCATTGTAAAGTGAATCGTGTATTTGTCGCTGTTCGTATTGAGCGTGACATAGTTCTCGAGTGCTTCCACGAACACGATCTCCTTGATCTTAAGTTTAACAAGGGATGAGCCTTTTTTAATGAATATTTCTTCATCTCCTGTCCTGGTGGTCTCCTTGCGCGAGAAATACCTGATTGTTTTGTCAATCGCTTTACAGAACCTTGAATATGATATGGGTTTGAGAAGGTAATCAACGACATTGAATTCGAATGCCCTGAGTGCGAACTCCTCTGCTGCCGATACTATAATTATATTAGGGGGATTGTCAAGACTTCCCATAAAATCGAATCCATCCATTTCAGGCATCAGGATATCGAGCAGTACAAGGTCAATATCCTTTCTTTGTGCCAGTTCATTCCTGGCTGATACAGAATCACAGAATGAGCCAATGAGATTAAGTGATGTGTATTTATTCACATATCCTTCCAGGATCTTGCAACTGAGCTTATCGTCATCAACAATAATGCAATTCATTATTAGATTTTTTGACCAGGATTAATAATCAAAAATAATAAATAATTTGGAATATTTACTAATTCTTATTCAAACTTTAATTTCTTAAAAAAAATCAGTGAGTAAGGATTGATGGTACGACGGTACGACGGTACGACGGTACGACGGTACGACGGTACGACGGTACGACGGTACGACGGTACGACGGTACGACGGTACGACGGTACGACGGTATGAAAAAAAAAGGGGTGTAACAACACCCCTCAGCAACCTCAATAAGTTAAAATTTAAAGACCTTTGCTTAGTGCGGGAGCTGCCTTGAATTTAACGACTTTCTTGGCAGGAACGTTAAGTTTTGCACCTGTACGCGGGTTCCGGACTACTCTGGCACTTCTTTTGTCAACTTTAAAGGTACCCATGCTGGGAAGCTGGATCCTCTGTCCTTTTTTCATAGCTTTTCCGAAAGCTCCAACGAAAGCATTAAGAGCTTTTCCTGCATCTTTGATCGAAAGACCTGCGTCAGCAGCAATAGCAGAAACTAATTCTTTTTTTGTCATGATAGAAGATTTAAAGGTTAGACCAATGGTTCAATCTGAATACAAATTTATTTCATTTAAATTCCTGTGCAAATTTATTTTGTCGTTTTTGAAGAATTAATGGCACTTTAAGGCAAATTTCAGCATTTTTTTCCGAAAAACAGAATTTTCCTTAAGAATTCGCACAACCGCATTATTTCTCGACCTGAGCAGCTAAATGTTCCGGTTTTGTTCAAATTGTGTTGATAAAAACTTCATATACCTGATTATCTGTGATATAAGGCATTTTACAGGCAAGAATAGTGAAAAAACAAAAAAAGATTATCTTTGCGGCGGAGAAATGGCAGAGTGGTCGATTGCGGCGGTCTTGAAAACCGTTGTCCGCCTACCGGCGGACCGGGGGTTCGAATCCCTCTTTCTCCGCCAAAGCTTAAATTAATCCCGCGTCAGCGGGATTGTTTATTTTACTGAATCCCCGAAACAAGCTTGCTTGTTGAAGGGGATGAAAGTAAAATGAACAAAACCCGAAGGGTTAATTTAAGCTTTGAAGCTACCCCAGTGAGGGATCACCGACGAACGAAGAGAGGAGGTAATCCGGTATTTTTAACTTATTTAATTGATATGGCTCAAAAGCGCAGCGGAACAGCTGAGCAGCGGCGGAAGTGGTTTAAATCACAATTCCAGAATCCGGAATCAAAAATCCATAATCGGATTTCATCCATTTGTGATTTGTGATTCGTGAGTCTTGATTTGTGATTAAACCCAATAATTAAGGTCAGAATGATCGGTTATTGTCTTTATTAATTCTATGTCTTCCTGGCAATGCGCCTAGCTGAGCCGCAAAAAAGGACAACACCACACCTGAACCAATGATAATCCCGAAAGAGGTTGTCCAGAAGGAATTATCGCAGGCGGCAGGAAGAATAACCAGAATGTTGCAAAGTATAGGTACAAGCCAAACCTTCGTAGGATGAACAATACAAATCAGGAAGGATGCAGTGGCCAGCATCAGACTCCAGATAACATATGTTAGAGGTACTTCCACATAATTTCTAAGAAGACTCAGAATAAATGCTGCCAGGATTGCAGCAAACAACGATAGAGCCCATGCCGGCACCCATGCAATACGGTCTCTGATTTCTTTTGTTTTCATATATGGGAGAAATTAGAAATCCACAAAATAATTTGGTATAAGCAGGCTATTTTTAATCTACTCAGGACTGGTTATTATTTCAATATCAAATAATGAATTGTGAAGAGTAAGGAAATTCACCTTGCACATCGGAATGGTCAATCTGTCAAAAATAAGTTTCCCGGAAGAAACGGAAAACACATTAAAGGTGTGTCCGGCCAGTTTCATGTTCTCCATCCTTCCTCCCTTAATGCTATAATCTTTTCTGTCAAGGAACAGTGTCCAGTTTGTGTTGCGAAAATAATTATTGAGATTTAAAGCGGAATCGGATTTAAATTCAACAGAATAGCACCTGTTACCTTGAAATTTGACTCTTCTGGCATTTTTATTCATTTTGAGACCTGAGTTCTCCAATTCCAGCAATAAACCCCCAAAATGCAGAGCAGTTTGATGCTGTTTCCACAGATCAATTTCTTCACAATCAATACTATCCTCATTAAATGACCTCAAAAGAGTATTATTTTCATTATTCCATATTTCATGAAAATATTTTCCATCTTCAAATCCGATAATATCTGTAAGATTTTTTGAAAACAATGAACGTTTATAACTGTCAATAGATCTGTTAATCTCAATCAATTCATCAGACTCTGCGCCAGATGCAAAAACACACCTCAGTCTTATTTTGCCTTCAAAAACAGGCCACCTGTTAAACGGATCAGCATTACTGATCGCTTTTTGAATTATATCACTACTGTCCGGCCTTTTTAACATCAACCAGAAAACTGAAAAAAGAACCAATAAAAGAAGGAGTGATAAACCAATAAGTATTTTTTTCCGCGGGAATGGCTTCGATATGCTTTTATTCCGGCCAGTGTTAATCCTCTCTTTTATTTCAACAATGGGCTCTTCCGGCGTTCTTGTTACCAGCGGATATTCAGATGCATCCTTAATCCCACTTATGATATCCTGAATTGAATATGCTACCTTATTGATCTGATCCCGGTAATAGGTTTTATTCAGGTTCTCATGTGCATGATCCTCGTTTGCCCTCAGTGGCCTGTTCACTCCGGCAGACTTATAAATAAACTCAATGCCCCGAAGGGTACCTCCCAATAACGATTCACATAAACCGATATCTTCCTTGTTCAGGTCGTAAATCCTTATTGGCAGTACCCTGGAGGCAACATTACCTCCCGGCAGTTTTATCTTCATGCCAAAACGATCGTCTGATGCCAATTCAACAAATTTTGTAAACTCGTTTTGCCAGGCAAATGAATTTGGATCACAATATGTTCTTGAAATGACAGGGATGAAGATCAGGCATTTAAGTTTGTCACTTAATGAGTCACTGACTTCATGTGATTCCAGGAGGCCATCGTGTGGATTGATGTCAAAATAAACGCTGATATCTTCCTTGAAAGTAGCTTCAAGTTCCTTTTTCAGGTTGTCGACAAATTCCGTTACCCAGCCGTCGTATTTGTTGTCCTTCTGGCGGTATGAGATGAAGATGTCGTAGTTATATCCTTCAATAAGGCTTGACATCTGAGGATTATTGGTTTCACTATCAAAGTTACACCATGTTTAAACAAAAGTCAAGTAACCGGCAATTCACTTTACCAGATTGAAACTACTTGTCTCCCCTTCTCCCCCTCTCCCCCTCCCCTCTTCTTTCCTCACAGCATCCCCTGCTCCGCCAGCCACTTCTTTACCCTCTCGTGCTCAGCCTGGTGAATTACCTGATAGTCATTCAGTATCTTCTGAAACCGTTCCTCGTTCCGGATGCTGTTCAGAGGCGGATCATATTTCAAATAGTATATCCATCTTGCCTGGCAGGTATTTCCTTTAGTAAGTTCATCCAGGTACTGGTATGCTTTTTCATTGTTGCCTAAAAACGCGTAAGTTAAAGCCAGATCATAATAAGCAGCCTTCCAATGAGCGATATCCCTCCCGCGGTTTATACTTTCTTCACAATATTTTATTTGCTGATCCAGATATTTTTCTGCCTCTTCATACTTCCCTGCCCTCCACAAGGCAAAGCCAATTCGATGAGACTCCTGAAGATTTAATTTACCCGATTTTTTATAATCATCAATTAATCTTGTTGCGATGGCATATGCTTCATCCTTATCAATAAAATCAATAAAACCAGCAGGAATATAGGTTGAATCCATCTCCTGGTACTTCTTCTCTATTTCCATTGCGTCGCTTATTTTTCCCTCCACACCAGCCAGTATGCCTAATTGGGTATAATGAGCTGCTTTATTGCTGTCAAGTGTAAAGGCTTCATTATAATAGTATCTTGCTTTTTCAAAGAAACCTATATCCTTGTATGCAAATCCCAGATCACGCAATAATAATGAACGTTCATTTCCACTTATCCGGGCCAGGGCTTTATGGTAGCTATCGATCCCGGTAACGTAATCATTTTTAATCGATGTGAGTATCCATCCTCTTCGCTTTTAATAAAATCCCCTTTCCTTACTGCCCCAGGGGGGAAGCCGAAAAGATCATGGAAACATTTATTGAAATAATTGAACTTTTTGAATCAAAAATTGCTAT
>JAHYJA010000120.1 GCA_019429325.1 Bacteroidales bacterium | reverse complement strand
ATTACGGAGGTAACGATGGAAGTGTTACAGTGGCAGGCCTGGGAGGAACTCCCCCATATCAGTACAGGATCGGATCAGAGCCATACCAGGCCTCAGGGACCTTTGGATCACTTGTGGCAGACTCTTACGTGATAACCGTTCAGGATGATAACCTGTGCACCGTTGAAGTACCTGTTACCATTACTCAGCCACTGCCTCCATTTTCAGGAACCATTTCATCACAAACCAATATCTCATGTTATGGAGGCAACAACGGCAGTGCCACAGCAGAGGGCATTGGCGGATTGCCTCCCTATGAATACAGTCTTGACGGCGGACCCTACCAGGCCTCGGGCACATTTGCATCACTCAACGCCGGAACATACACCATTACCATCAGGGATGCGTTTTCCGATACGTATGATCTGCCGCTGGTAATAACAGAGCCGGATCTTCTGGTAATTCAATCAATAGCTAATGATGCCACCTGTCCTGATGAGCCCAATGGTTCAATCTTACTGACAATCACAGGAGGAACAGAGCCTTATACTATTATCTGGTCCGACGGCGCAGGCATGCAAAACAGGATCAACATGCTGCCCGGAACATACAGCGTGGTGGTAACGGATCAGAACGGATGTTCACAGAGTCACAGCGTCGCGGTTGGTTTCATCGGATCCTACAACTGTGTCGAGATATCGAATATAATTACACCCAACAGCGACGGATTTAACGATGAATGGATACTGAGGAATATTGATCTCTACCCCAACGCTGAAGTGCTGGTGTTCAACAGGTGGGGGAAACTGATTTTCAGGACTAAGAATATTTCAGCCAATCCATGGGACGGGACGTCTGAAGGCAGGCTCGTCCCGACGGATTCATACCATTATATACTATATCTGAATGATGGTTCGGAACCCAAAACAGGTGTGATAAGTGTTATCAGGTAATTTGTTTAAGATATGAAGATTAACGATAAGAGTTATTTGAGACTGGCAATATCAGTGATTGTCCTCTGGTTAATTTCCGCAGTCTCACCGGCACAACAGGTTCCCATGTACAGTCAGTATATCATGAACGGCTTTCTGGTCAATCCCTCATTTGCCGGACAGGAAGGGTACACTGCATTCAATCTGACCGTCAGGGAGCAGTGGGTTGGTTTGCCTCAGTCACCATCTACCTATGCCCTGAGTTTTCAGACACGTATACTGAGGGACAGCTACATCTCCAAGGCAACTGTCGTGCGCAGGAAAATGGTAAGGCCAACCCGGGGCGGGAGAGTGGGGCTGGGTGGTTATGTCTTCAACGACCAGAACGGAATAATGCGGCGCACAGGAATTCAGGCGCACTATGCATACCATATACCGATGGGCCAGACATCCGACTTTAACAATAACCTTTCCTTCGGCCTTGCGCTTACTGCATACCAGTATGCCATCGATACCGACGGTCTTATTTACGACCATAATGATCCTTACCTTAACAACTATGACAGGTCGGTCTTTATACCTGACTTCAATTTCGGTGTAAGTTATTCCACACCGGGGTATTATGTTGGTTTTGCCATGACGAACCTTTTGAGAGGATCGGTATTGTTTACCTCGGGCAGTGCGAGCAACATGAGATCGGAACTGGGGCACTATTTTCTGACAGGAGGCTTTAAGATCCGGCTGGGCGGCAACTGGGACCTTGCACCGTCAGGATTCGTGAAAATGTCAGATATGCTGATCGAATCGTTACAGGCCGATCTCACCACAAGGATCTTCTATCGCGATGATTACTGGGCAGGAGTCTCTTACAGGACAAATGATGCGGTGATCATGATGATCGGCCTGAAGTATGACAGATTCTGGTTTGCTTACGCTTTCGACTTCACATTGACAGATATTAGAAGTCAGAGTCTTGGATCTCACGAACTTACGCTGGCATTGAAATTCGGCGAGAGTGCGAGGAGATACCGCTGGATAAATGCTTATTAATGGAATATATGTCAGGGTAACCCAAACCCTTTTGCTGCTTCTATTCTTAACGTTTGCAGGGTATTCCCAGGAGAAAAAGGGATCTCCGGTAAGGATATTATTTTATAATGTTGAAAACCTTTTCGATATCAATGATGACTCCCTTACAGCTGACAATGACTTCCTTCCGCAGGGAGTGATGAGGTGGACCCTCAGCAGGTACAAAAGGAAGATCAGCTCTCTTTATAAAACGATTGTTGCGGCCGGTGAGTGGGATCCTCCGGCTATCGCCGCTTTCTGTGAGGTCGAGAACAGGAAAGTCCTGGAAGACCTCGTTTACAACACAGGGCTGTCGAACCATAATTACGGGATCGTGCATGAAGATTCTCCGGATCCAAGAGGAATTGACGTCTGTCTGATTTACAGGCGGGATATTGTTAAGGTACTTGATTACGAATACTGGGTGCCTGACAGGAGAGCAACAGAAAAATTCACTTCCCGCAGTGTCCTTTGTGCCAGATGTCAGATAGACGGAGACACCATTTTTCTTGTGGTTAATCACTGGCCGTCGAGAAGGGGTGGAGTACTGGCCGGAGAGGGTCTGAGGTCGGAAATCGCGGAAATGGTAGGGAACAAAACCGACTCGTTGTACCGCTCACAATCGCGGGGTGCCAAGATCATAATAATGGGTGATTTCAATGCCACTCCACATGACATGGTCATACAGTCTCTTCCGGGAAGCTCAAATGATGAAGGTTCAGGCGATAATGACTTTCTCGTCAATCTGGCCGGGAAGCTTTCCGGGGAAGGCAAGGGGACATACCGGTATCTGGGTGCCTGGGAGATGATAGACCAGATAATCGTTTCGGCAAACCTTCTGAAAGGCCGGTACGGGCTGGTTACCAGCCGCGATCTGTTCAGGATCTTTTCTCCTGAATTTCTTTTAAGGAATGATGCAAGATATCCCGGTCCTTCACCCTTTTCAACCTACCGGGGATACAGGTATCAGGGCGGATACAGCGACCATCTGCCGGTTACTCTTGATCTGATCCGGGTGGCGAAGGGTCCCTGACTGGTGTAAGTCCCAGTTCCCTGCCTTTCCTGATCATCAGCTCAACAGCAGCGTCGTGACGGTTTGGGATCACTCCGTCGAGAATAGCCTCCCTGATCGCGTTCTTGATTATTCCGACCTCCCTCCCCGGCTTAATGCCGAAGGTCATAATGATTTCAGTGCCGTCAACAGGAGGCTGGAAGTTTCTCAGGGCATCCTTCTCTTCAATCTCTTTAAGCTTTTTCCTCACCAGGCTGAAATTCTCAAGATGCCTGGTTTTCTTCATCTCGTTCTTCGAAGTGATATCAGCTTCGCAAAGCATCATGAGATCGTCAATATCGTCGCCAGCCTCAAACAACAGCCTTCGTATAGCTGAGTCGGTCACTTCCTCCTGCGACAGGACGATCGGCCGGAGATGCAGATCCACCATTTTACTGACATATTTCATCTTTTCGTTCAGAGGAAGCTTAAGTCTCCTGAAGATCCCGGGGATCATCTTTCCTCCAATAAATTCATGTCCGTGAAACGACCATCCGACCTCTTGGATATACTTTTTTGTGACGGGTTTCGCAATATCATGAAGGAGGGCTGCCCACCTGAGCCAGAGGTTGTCCGTGTTCCTGCTTATATTGTCAAGAACCTTGAGTGAATGGTGAAAATTATCCTTGTGCCCTTTACCTTCTTTCTTTTCTACCCCTTTCAGATCATCAAGCTCAGGGAGAATGAGCCTGAGAAGGCCCGATCGCTCCAGCAGGATGAATCCCATCGACGGCTGATCGCACAGCAGGATCTTATTGATCTCCTCAACAATCCTCTCCTGTGATATTATACTGATACGCGAGGCATTTTTGGCTATCGATCTGAGAGTATTCTTTTCGATGGAGAAACCAAGCTGGCTGGCAAACCTGATTGCCCTCATCATCCTGAGGGGATCGTCGGAAAAGGTCTTATCCGGATCGAGAGGTGTGCGGATTATCTTGTTCCTGATATCGTCCATGCCTCCGAACGGATCAAGAAATTCTCCATAACTCTCTTTGTTAATGCTTATTGCCAGGGCGTTTATCGTGAAATCCCTTCTTTTCTGGTCCTCTTCAAGCGTCCCATCCTCAACCAGCGGCTTCCTCGAATCCCTGCTGTAGGATTCCTTTCTGGCCCCCACAAATTCTATATCATACTCCTTATACCGGAACATGGCTGTTCCGAAATTCCTGAAAATATTCACCTTTATCTTCCTGTCGAGCCTCATGGCAGCTTTCCGGGCTGTGCGGATACCGCTGCCGACAACCACAATGTCAATATCCTTTTCGCTGTGTTGTCTGTTGAGAATACAATCCCGTACAAAACCACCGATAACATAAGCCTTCACCCCCTCCTCCCCGACGACCCCGGAAAGTATCTCAAATATTTTGTCATTCAGACAGTTGTTCATTACGGAATATGACAGTTTGGTAATTATTGCTGACAAAGTTACAATTTATCCTTTATTATTGTTAAATTACGCATTATACGCCTGACGGGCACGATGATTGATGAACAATGTTTTCAGTTTTACGTTTAACCGTTAAAAAAAATGACAGAACACCTGACAAAAGAGACATTTCTTAGTAAGATCTTTAACTATGAAATAAGCAAGGAATGGAAATTTCTGGGAGAAAGACCATGTCTGATCGATTTCTATGCCGACTGGTGCGGGCCGTGCAAGATGGTGGCCCCTGTTCTTGAGGAGCTGGCAGGGGACTTTGAGGGTAAGCTGGATATCTACAAAATCAATACGGAGGAAGAGCAGGAACTGGCATCTGTTTTTGGAATAAGGAGTATCCCGTCATTCCTTTTTATCCCTATGGAAGGCCAGCCTCAGATGGCAATGGGAGCACTTCCCAAAGAGACTTTTATCAAGGCTTTCAGCGATGTTCTGGGTGTTGAAAAATAATTTGGGGAATAGCTGAAAATTGTTGATAAATACTTGGATTGTGATGAAACATTTAGTATATTGTAAACGTTAAATGTATAAGAACACGGTAAAACAATTTACAGAGTTTTTTTCATGGATTTAGGTTTAGGGTAGTAAAGTTGAGAATCAGGGCCGCCAGGCCCTGATTTTTTTCAGGCAAGATCCCTGAAAATGCTGTTGATCTCTTCTTCGGTGGTTTTGAGCTTTTTCTGACATTGCCTTATAAGCTCTGAGGCCCGCTTTACCTCTACAGCCAGTTTGTCAACATCGAGTTCCCCGCTTTCGATGTTCCGCAGTATTTTTTCAATCTCAATAACTGCTTCATTAAAGGAAAATTCTTTTTTTGCCATCGCTGTTATTTTTAGTTTTTGGATTATTGTTCAACTTTGCTCCTGACTGATCCGTCTGTAAAGAGTGTATCGATATGGTCACCCTTTTTTAAAGACGCTCGTCTTTTAATGATCTTCCCGTCCCGAGATGTGATTGTATAACCCCTTTTCAGGACATTCTCCGGGCTCAGTATACTGAGCGTCTTTTCCATGCTTTCGGCTTTAATACTATATCTGTTCATGTAGTTAATAGTCAGGGACTTGAGATTCTGAAGGTTATGCTCAATCCCGGATTTCCTTGCTGAAAGATGGCCCCTTACAGAGGGAAGAAGTCTTGAAAGCTGATTGGCCGGGCGTAGTCCGGCCCTGACAATAAACTCTTTCCCGACGCTTATCATGTCGATCATTTTGCCGGATAACATTTCCCGGATACCTGAGATCATAAGTCTGGCGACCGGTACAAGCTTGATTTTTGCTGCCCCGAGCCTCGATTTGTTATCTTCAATTATGCGGGTTGAATTCTCAATGATCCCTGAGCTGAGCTCACTCAGGATCACTTCCGCGTTATTCATGCTGTCGACAAGAAAGTCAGCTACTGCTGTTGGTGTTTTCAATGCTTTGTAAGCCACCATGTCTGTTACTGTAAGATCCTTTTCATGTCCGATACCGGTGAGAACGGGAAGCGGGAACTGTGTTATATGGTAGGCGATATTGTAATTGTCGAACCAGCTCAGATCTGTCTGTGATCCGCCTCCCCTTATGATCACAACAACGTCGAACAGGTCTGCGTGCATGGCCGCGAAATCGAGGGCTCTAATTACACCCTGTTCAGTTTCGGCACCCTGCATGGCAGTCTCGATGAGCGCAGTATAAAATGCATACCCGGCGCTGTTACCTCTGAGATGATTGATGAAGTCGGTATAGCCCGCTGCGTTTTTTGATGAGATGACTGCCACTCTTTGTGGCAGGAGAGGGAACTCAAGCTCACTGTTCATCGTAAACACACCCTCCTCCTGCAGCCTCCTGATGATGAGCTGTCTTTTTACAGCCAGTTCGCCTATGGTAAAAGCCGGGTCAATATCTGAAATTGTGAGGCTCAGGCCGTATATCTCGTGATACTCCACCTTGACCTTCACCAGTATCCTGATTCCCGGCCTTAGCGACTCTCCGGTACTATTCTCAAACCAGGATCTCAGGAATGAGTACCGTTTGTTCCAGATTATTGCCTTTACCCGTGCGCTGATATTCTTTTCATCCTGATTCTTTTCGATCAGTTCAAGATAGCAGTGACCAGCATAGTTCTCTTTTATCTCCGAGATCTCAGCTGTAACCCAGTACCAGTCTGGAAGTGCCAGGTAGAGAGAATCCCTTATCAGAAACTGCAGCTCGGTAAGTGTGATTTTTTCGCTTGTCCTCATCTCTTTAACTTGATTGCCTTATGGGTGAAGGTCCCGTTCAGGGTTGAGAGCCGTATGAAATAGATTCCCTGATCCGCATTCTGCAGGTCAGTTAAGGTCAGCTTTCTGCTTACATAGTCTTTAAAAATGTGTCTGGTTATTAACCTGCCCGATGCTGAAACTATTTCGACGGCCAGGCTCCCCGGCGGATTTTTGAAAGTAACCTCAATGTTATTTGTAAACGGGTTGGGCCCGATCGCAGATTCATTCTCAGGTTTTATTACCAGGAGATCCTGCAGGACCCTTATTGCTGCCATCATATCGGGAATCCCGTATCCGTACAGGGAATCGGGTGAGAAGGATCTGTCGGCTGTACTGCGTATGGCAGATATGATGTCGGTGACGGATGCTGACGGAACGGCTTGCATAAGGCAGGCACACATACCTGAAAGGACAGGGCAGGAAAAGGAAGTGCCGCTGGCCCGTTCTACTTCCCCGGCGGTCCTTTGCACCACCACGCCCACTCCCTGTGTGGCAACGTCGGGTTTTATCCTGCCGTCGGCCGACGGTCCGGCGGAGGAAAAGGCTGAAATTGTTCTGCCGGCATCAACGGCTCCGGCAGAGAGCACACTGTCGCCGTCGGAAGGAGCGATGATATGGAGCCACTCCTTGTTCCTTTCGTTACCAGCACTGCTGACAACCAGAATCCCTTTCGAAACTGCCACTCCGGCTGCTCTTGTTACAAAAGCGGTCCTTCCATCCATCGAAGAATACTTATAATCCATTTGCGGATCATCAAACATGAAGTAACCCAGAGATGATGATATTATATCTGCGCCCAGGCTGTCCGCAAACTCTGCACCGGCCACCCAGTAATCCTCTTCAACCGGAAACTCACTGCCGGTATCCTCGGTCCTGATAAGCAGATAGTCAGCTTCAGGCGCTGATCCGGCAAGCATGTTGACGATCTTCCCGGCAAGCACCGACAGCACCTGTGTGCCATGCGTATGGTATCCATAAACGAAGCTGTTGTTCACAACGAAATCATAGGTCCCTTTTATGCCACCTCTCCTGCGCAGGTCGTTCAGGGCAGGTATCTGATCTGAATTCTGGAAGCCCCCGTCGAGAACTGCAATAAGTCTGCCCTTGCCGGTGAATCCGGAATTGTGAAGCTGTACACCGTTTATCATTGACAGAGGCCTGTCGAAGGCAGAAGGATCATCCTGCGATACCAGGGGAGCCAGTTTGTCGCTGAACTCACTCTTTCCGGATGGTCTCCTGACAATTTTTACATCACGGACAAAGGGCATTTCAAGTAATCTTTCAATATCAGAGATGCCAATCGTTTTAAAAAGGGCGGTATTCATCCACTTCGACCTGCTATGGAGTGAGTAGCCAAGCCGGGTGATCTGGTTGATATAGCCCTGATAAACAGGAATATCCCTGAAGTCAGGTGTTGCTATGCCCGACTTCTGACGACGCAAGACCGCCCTTTCTGTGAGGAGATCTTCCGGGGAATATAAATTATACTCATTCTCACCCTTGTCCCCGAAATAAACCCTGTAGAAATAATCGAAGGCGCCTTCCTGACTTACCAGGGTAAGAGGCAGGAGGAGTATCAAAAATGCGAAAGCTATCTTCGGTTTTCTGATCAGATTTCTGTTGATCAGGCTGGTTACCATACGTTTCCGGTTCTTTCCGGGTCAGGAATTTTCCCTTTATACTTTGCTTCTACGGCGTCAATGTACTCAGTCTCATAAATATCGAGATCGCGGTTCTTAGGTGAACCGGCAAAATAATCTATTCTGAATCTTACAGAACCATCTTCCTGATAGATATGCCACAATCCCTCTTTCAGATCATTTTTATATTCACCTGTGAACTCCGGTTTGCCGTTTTCAAAAAAAGCTTCGTACCTGCCGTCAAGCCTGCCGTTCACATAACTGGTCCTGAGCATCAGTGCTCCGCTCTCCCTGTAAAGGACCCATTCGCCATGCTTTACATCATTCAGGTAACTGATCTTTTCCGCGATGGTGCTGTCAGGATAGTATTTAACGGATATCCCGTTTTTCATATTCGCGGAATACTCCTCCTCGTTAAAAAGGTAATTTTCAATACGGTAGGAAAAGAACTGCCATTTCCCCTCTTTCTTCTGGTCCACGTATTTGCCTCTCGATGCTATGTACCCGTTTGGATGAAACATGGTGGTAAGGGCTTCCCTGCCATCGTCGCTATACACGAGGAGTGCCCACAGGGTATTATCCTCGAAGTATCTTTTGAATTCACCGACCGGGTGGTCATCCCTGAAGTACCCTTCATACTGAATATTGCCGTCAGGATACTTTCTGATCCATGGCCCCTGTTTTTTTCCTTTTTCGTCGGTCCGGTTGATCTGAGTATCAGTCTGGGCGTCAGCGAGGGCTGACAGTGCCATCAATAGACAGGCTGCTGTGATTCTGAGATACATATTTATGATACGAGAGAACTCGCTATAAAGTTACCTAAAAAGAAGGGACGTTGCATCAACGTCCCCCCTTTTTTGATCAATTAAGTTATAGTGATTATTTCACTTCTTCAAAATCCACATCTGTTACCTCGTCGTTTCCTGACTGGCCTTTATCTCCGCCCGTTTGTTCAGGACCCGGCTGTGAGCCAGGCTGGCCGGTTGCCTGTGCTGTTTTGTACATTTCTTCCGAAGCGGCCTGCCAGACAGAATTGAGCTCTGCCATTGACTTATCGATAGCATCAAGATCCTGATTCTTATGGGCTTCCTTAAGCTGTGCGAGTGCGCTCTCAATAGCGCCTTTCTTATCGGCCGGCACCTTATCCCCGAATTCCCTGAGTTGCTTCTCAGTGGTAAATATCATGCTGTCAGCGTTATTTATCTTTTCCACTTTTTCGCGGGCTTTGCTGTCGGCCTCTGCGTTGGCTTTAGCCTCTTCCCTCATTCTTCGTATCTCGTCGTCACTCAGTCCGGACGATGCTTCAATTCTTATCCTCTGCTCCTTGCCGGTCCCCCTGTCTTTTGCCGACACGTGCAATATCCCATTGGCGTCGATATCGAAGGTCACTTCGATCTGGGGAATACCTCTGGGGGCAGGTGGTATGCCATCGAGGTGGAACCTGCCTATCGTTTTGTTTCCGGTTGCCATCGGACGTTCTCCCTGCAGTACGTGGATCTCGACTGATGGCTGGCTGTCGGCGGCAGTAGTGAAGACCTCCGTTTTTTTGGTAGGAATGGTTGTGTTCGATTCGATCAGTTTTGTCATGACACCGCCCATGGTCTCTATACCAAGCGATAAGGGAGTAACGTCGAGAAGGAGCACAT
>JAHYJA010000119.1 GCA_019429325.1 Bacteroidales bacterium | reverse complement strand
CTCACCCGTATTCTTAATGATAGTAACACCCGGCGTCTGGCCCTGGAGTGCTGTCAGAGGAGAGACTGTTGTCAGTTTCTGTATATCCTCTCCTTTTACCTGGACGGTCGCTCCGGTTACCACCTTTTTTTTCTGGGTGCCGTAACCGACCACCACCACCTCATCGAGTCCCATCATCTCTTCCTGAAGTGTCACATTAATCACGGTTCTGTTGCCTACCGGCTCCTCCACTCTCGTCATCCCGATAAAAGTGAATGCCAGTATGTTGTCCCCAACAGGGACGCTGATGGAATACCTCCCTTCGGCATCTGTGAGAGTTCCGATGGAGGTACCCACTACCACAACCGATACTCCCGGCACCGGCTGATTTGCTTCATCCCTTACAACCCCGGTTACATTAACCTGAGCCATCAGACAAAGATTGGCAAACAGCAATAAGATCCCAATAAATCCTCGTTTAATCATAGTTTTGGGTTTTAGGATAATTTAATACTACATAGATTTTGATTTAATTAAAACATAACAATACCGCTTGAACCAGGCTGGTTTTAGATACAACCAAATTTAAGCTTAACTTTTCTGCGGAAGCAGTATGAAATGTTCAGGTTTTGGGGGTCAATTGATTTTTCGTGCTTTTTTTTGTCTGAACCGCTCTGAATACCTCGAAGGAATTTCTCCGAACTCATCCTTAAAATGTTTCCGGAAATATTTCGGATCATTGAATCCGACCTTAAAAGCAACCTCTGAAATATTCAGCTGACTCTTTTCAAGAAGCTGCGCAGCTCTCTTCAGCCTTAGTGAACGTATGAATTCGAGAGGGGGCTTACCGGTAAGTGCGAGGATCCGTTTGTACAGAAGGGTCCGGCTTATGCCCAGATCACGGCTCAATTCCTCAACGGTATAATCGCTTTTCGACATGTTCCGGTCCACCAGGTCAAGCGTTTTATGTATAAACTGTTCATCGAGCGATATAATCTCAATATCCTTTGGTTCGATCATGAAATTGTTCATGAACTTCTTCCTTAGACTCCTCCTGATACTAATGAAGTTATTGATCTTTGCTTCGAGTATCTGAAAACTGAACGGTTTTGTTATACAGTCGTCCGCTCCCGCTTCAAGGAACTCTGATTGTTCAGTCTCCGTCGACCTGGCAGTAAGAAGAATTACCGGGATATGGCTCGTATCATTCCCGGCCTTTACCCTCCGGCAAAGTTCAATACCATCCATCCCGGGCATTACAACATCGCTGATAATAAGATCCGGAACAATCTTGAGGATGATCGCCAGAGCTTCTTCTCCGCCCGATGCCTCATAAAGATCATATTTCACCTTCAGGTTATCCTTGATGTAAAACCGCAGATCATCATTATCTTCGGCAATGAGTATTACAGGTCTCTCCTCGCGTGTCATCTCCCTGCTTGTATCTTTTTTTTGCACGGTGCTTGTAACAGGTCCCGGCATTACCTCCTCATGCATCACAGCATCTTCTCCGGTACGAATTTCCTCATCAGCTTCCCTGATTTCCGTTACCGGCAGAATGATGGTGAAACAACTGCCTTCTCCCGGTTCACTTCTGACAAGGATTTTCCCTTCGTGCAGCTTGACAAATTCCTTGACCAGAGACAATCCCAAACCCGTCCCTGAATTATCAACAGCTTCGGGTTCAATCTGATAAAAAGATGTAAATAATCTGTTTACCCTGTCAGAAGGGATACCGATACCGGTATCCTTTACAATAATCCTTACCTGTTGCGGCCTGCGGTTTTCATTCTCATTGCTGATCCCGCTCCGGTGATCCCCACCGGAAACCGTTACGGTAACCATGCCTCCTTCAGGAGTGAATTTAAAAGCGTTTGAGAGAAGGTTGAAAATGATTTTCTCCAGCTTGTCCTTGTCAAACCACATATTTAATTCTTCAATCTCTGACTCAAATAAAAGTTTAATCTTTTTTTGCTCGCCAAGGTCAGTAAATGAACCAGCGATCTCTCCGATAAAGTTTACAATATCTCCGCATGAGGGATTGAAGCCAAAACCCTGGACTTCCATTTTTCTGAAGTCGAGAAGCTGATTAACCATCAACAGCAGCCTTCTTGCATTCTGTCTTATCATATTGAGATATTTTTCTTCAGGCTTGTCCTTCCATTGCCCCATCAGCTTGTCAACAGGCGAAATGATAAGTGACAGCGGCGTTCTGAATTCATGGGAGATATTTGTGAAGAATTTTATTTTAAGCGCATCAATCTCATGAAGGTGGTGCGATTCTATGCTTTCCTTTTCCATCTGCATCCTTAATCTTTCCCTGCTGAGTATAAGATACCGTAATCCTGAAAGAATGGTAAAAATAAGTCCTGCATAAATTATGTAAGCATACCAGCTCTTCCAGAAAGGAGGAAGTATTCTTATTCTCAGTGAAATTTCATTTTCGTTCCAAATCCCGTCTGAATTTGTGGCTTTCAACCGGAATGTATAGTTACCATTCGTCAGATTGGAGAAAGAGGCAAAATTCTCTCTCCCTTCGGTGATTATCCACTTCTCGTTGAAGCCTTCCAGATTATATGCGTATCTGTTCCTTTCCGGGAAAAAATAGTTAAGAACCACAAAGTCAATGATAAAAGAATTCTCTTTATACTTCAGCACAACATTTCCCATATTAAAGAGGGGCTTTCCGAGAAGAATCCGGTTGTTTAAAACATCTCCGGTTCTTACAATCCTGTTGTCTATCCTCAGGTTTATCAGGGCAAGTTCTGAAAAGGACATTTCCTCTCTTATTTCGGAAGGATAAAAGGCATTTAATCCGTCCGGCCCGCCAAACCAGAGTTCACCGTCCCCTGACTCAAAAGCCGCTGTTTCGTTGAATTCCTTGCCCTGCAAACCGTCGCTGATACCATAATTCATAAAAGTGAATGTAAAGGAACCTTCTTCTCCGTTATTGCCAACAATCAGCTTCGAAATGCCGTTTTTGGTGCTTATCCACAGACCGGCATTGGTGTCTTCAAGTATCCTTAGAACCCTGTTTGAAGGCAAACCGTCCGCTTCTGTGAAGACCCTGAATTGATCCCTTTCCTGATCCATAACATTCAAGCCATTGTTGGTACAAACCCAAAACAAACCTCTGCTGTCTTTAAAAGTGGAAATGACATGGTTGTCACTCAGGGATGTTCCTGAGGCAGGATCGCTGTAATAACACTTCGATCTGTTCCTGAAAGGATCGTAGAAGATCAGGCCGTTTGCAGAGCTGAGCCACAGGTGATCATTTTCATCAATGGCAATGGAATTGATATAATTAAAGCATATCGCGCTGTTCTGGCTGTCAAAACGCCTGAAGGTCCCTGTTGCTCTGTCGAAGAGGTTTATCCCGCTTGTAAGTGTAGCTACCCACAGATTCTTCCTGCTATCCTCGCAGATACCCCATATACGGTCGTCAGATATTGTCGTTGAATCTGCGTTGTTATTCCGGAATATACGGATCTTGCCTGTTACAGGATCGATGCAGTTCAATCCGCCCAGATAGGTACCCGCCCATATCTTATTTTCAGAATCTTCAAAGAGTGATACGATTATATTGCTGCTTAAAGAATTTTCCCTGCCAGGTTCTGAACGGTAATGAGTGAATTCTCCGGTCTTTCTGTTATAGCAATTCAACCCTCCGCCATTAGTACCTATCCATATATTGCCTCTGACATCTTCAGTAATGCAGTTTACATCATTATTGGTGAGACTGTTGGGATCGGTGGGATAATTCCTGAAAAGCCTGAACTTTCTGACATTCTTTTTGTAGAAATCAACGCCCTTCTTTGCATTGCCAACCCATAATATCCCTGTCTGATCGTAAACTAATGCGGTAAGTCCGTTACTTGAAAGTGTACCTTCAGCGTAAGGCATATTTGTAATATTGTAAATGCTGAAATCTTCCCTGTCAATTTTGAATAAGCCGCCGCCATCTGTTGCTATCCATATCTGGCCATCAATATCCTGGTCGATACCGGTAATCTGCATATATCTGAATCTGACACCGCATTCGGAATGAAAATCCGGGTGCCAGAATACCGAATCGATATTGAAGAGATTCAGTCCGTTAATATCAGCTACCCAGAGATTATTCTGATTGTCAACGAATAATCCGGCAATACTTTCCCTTCTTTCATTTTTCTCCCTGAACGATTCGAACTTTTCAAGCATGTTTGATCCGTAATTGTATCTCACCAGATATCCATTGCTTGTTCCTATCCAGAAAGATCCTGAACCATCGTTGGTTATTGAAGTAATGTTGTTAATCTGGGATGAACATTCATGCTCATCTACAAGGATATGTCTGAAAAAATTACTTGCCTGACTCTTAAAGAATAATCCGTGATGAGTACCGATCAGGATATTGCCACCGCCATCAGATGCCATGGCCGTAATGTATGCTATATCCTGACAGAGAAGAGGCAGGGATGACACAAGGTTAACCCTCTCGAATTTGTAAGTGTCCGTATTGAGGACACTGATACCGCTTCTGGTGCCAATCCACAAATTGCCTTTCTTATCTTCTGTTATTACATTTATAACATTGTCGGCAATTGTTGTCGAATCTGAAATACTGTTTTTAAATATCTCGAACCTGTAACCGTCAAACCTGTTTAGCCCGTTATTGGTTCCAAACCACACAAATCCCCTGGAGTCTTTGAAAATGCATTTGATCCAGTTATCCGACAAACCGTCGTTGACATCAACATGGGAGAATACTATCCGGTTATCCTGGGAGCAAATCTGGCCGGGGGAAAGAATTAATATTAAGAGGCATATTAGGAGCGAATTCCTCATGGCTATGAACATTTGACACCCTTAAAAATTACAAACCAGGCAGTGAATTAACAAAACAAGGTACAGAAATGAACAAATTATACAGTATGTTTCCTGTAATACGTCATAAATTTAAGGATATTAATTTATCCGTAGAAATCTGATATTTGAAAAGAGTGAACAGACGAACATTAAGGATATTCGAAATTGCTTTATATGCGATACTTATCGCCATGATCCTGTTCCTAATTGCACAGTTGTAATGTTGCAGGCAGTGTCTGAGACCTGCGCCTGCAACAACAATCGATTATCAACCCTGTCCCTTCAATTATTTCCTGATCCAGACAATTGAACCTTCGTCCGGATCGGGTTGTGCCGGGCGGTAAGTTGATCTGACCTTATTTCTGTTGTTCCTGACAAAATTCGGGATTGCCACAAGGGGAGTACCATCTTCCCACTTTCCCTCTATTGTCATTACCCCGTTAAGCAGGTCGGGACGCCATCTCGCCTGCAACATTTCCCTTCCGATATATTTATCGATATCCGGCTGGTCCGCCTTTTCAACATTGTATATAAAGGGTCCGTAACGCATGGCGATCCTCCCCCTGTTCGCTTCGATCCTGTCATCAGCCGTAATTGTCTGCACCTCCATCGGCAACTCAAAATCGACCCTGTCTCCTTTTTTCCATTTCCGTGCAATTTGTGCGTATCCGTTTACCACATCCTGTTTTACAGGTTTTCCGTTCACAAGAAGTGATTTGAGTCCCTTAACTTCCGGTGAATGAGTATAGAGCTTGCTTGTTGAGCGATCAGGCACACGTACAAAGAGGGTAAATCTCTTTTTCTTTTTTGGGTTTACAGTAATTGAAACCTTGCCGTCCCAGGGGTAGTCAGTCTTCTGAACCATTTCCACATCGGTACCGGCAACGTCTTCAACGTTGATGGTACTGCCGATGAAGAGATTCACATAGAGCCCCTCATTTCCTTTCAAATAAGTCCATGTCGGAATCATCAGAAGGGTCCGGGGGATATTTCCCACGCAACAGGGACACGTATGCCACTGGTATCGCGACTGAGCTGAGTTAAGCGGGTTGGTATAAGTGAAGTTTTTGCCCTCCAGGTCGAGAGAGCCCAGCAGGGCGTTATACATTGTTTCCTCATAAAGGTCGGCGTATTTTGCATCGTGATAAGCCAGATTCATCTTGTACTGGAAGAATATCAACCCGCAGCTTGAGCATGACTCGCAGTAGGCATTGTTCCGTAGTGAGTAATTGGGGCCGAAGCCTTCTGATGTCTCACCGCTTCCGACACCTCCCGTTACATAGTACTTTTTGTTGACCATGTTGTCCCATAATGACATCACAGCGCTCTGATAGTCAATATCCCCGGTCTCTGCAGCCACATCTGCCATAGCGGAGTAACTGTAAACGGCGCGGACGGCATGCCCTACCGCTTCGTACTGCTGCTGGACAGGCACATGGCTTTGATCATACTCAGTGCCCCCATCGCGGCAGTCGAGAAGGAATTTCGCAAGTGCGATATAACTGTCTCCCCGGCCGTTGCCTTCCATGTCGTTCACAAAACGTCCGAAACGTACCAGCGCCTGTTCCATCTCCTGATGGCCATCCCACCATTCTTTCTTTCCCGGGCCGATGTTGGCCACCCAGCAATCGGACATCTTTTTGGCGGCATCAAAAAGCCTCCGGTCTTTCCCTTCGGTAAGAGTATAATGGTTGATTGCCGATTCAATGAAATATCCCGCGACATATCCTTCGTGGTTTGCCCGGGTTGCAGGGGCCCATCTCTCTTTCCATCGTGTTGTATCTCTCAGGGTGAAGGCTGTCTGAATGTACCCGTCGGGTTCCTGAGCTGCCAGTATTACCGGAATCCATTCCTCAAGTGTCCTCTTCATCTTTTCCTGAGCTGCAATTATTTCCCTGTCACCTTTGGGATCGATCATCAGAGCTATGCTCATCGATTCGATTGTCTGGTAAACCCATGCGTTTGAGAAAACATAACCCTTATGCCTGCCATGTGGCTCCCCCCTGAGCGCTTTGCCGGCCTCAATAAAATTATCCAGGCCACCGGGGCCAAGCCTGAGCGTGTCGCGGTTGATCTGATCGATGCACCAGGGTATCCAGTTAACAATGATCGCTTTTGCCCTGTCGTCCCAGAGCGGGTTATCAATTCTGTATTTCTTTGTGTAAACTACATCGAGTCTCTCTTCCCCGGGTGGTTCGGTTACCGCGACATTCAGTTCCGATGATGAAGAAAGGTTTCCCTCGCTGGCTGTAAGTGCAAGAACGTAGTCGCCCGGCACTGAAAAAACAGCTGTTGTACTGAGGCTTCCCGGTTCCGAAAACTCAACAGTGCCCGGACCGGATTTGACGGTCCACAATGTCCGGGTTACGGGAGTGACTGATTTAACTGCCGGGGAGAGCCATGTCCTGCCACCGGTCATAACGCACCTGTCGATGCCGGCAATTACCACAGGCGGATGATCAGGTGAGCCGGCGGCCTGTACTACTCTCCACTCGAGTATGGTGGCAAGCGACCTGTCAACTGAATCAGCTTCAATCCGGAGTTTTGTTGTCGTTACCGGATCAAATGAAGTAATGTTGTAGCTATTGTTCTCCAGACCAAGTCCCGAGGCGTTCTTCACGTCCGCGAAACCGTTTCCGTCCCAGTACTGAACCCTGTAAGCTTGTGGCAGTTTCACTGAATTTTGGTAGTTCCACCAGTAGACAGCTATCTCACTGGTACTGACAGGCCTGGACCATTCATATTGCACCCATTGTGTACTGAGTCCCTGTGTCTGTCTCTGGGCTCCTCCCCTCATCGGACCGGTATTGACCGGGGTAAGATCGTCGTTCAAAGAAGAAAAGGAAGCCCCAATACGGGCTGATCCGGAAGCACTTGCCACTATGGCCAGATTCCTGCCGCCTGGCGTCTCTTTCCCTGCCTGGCCTGAAATTACCGTTGGCCAGATAGCTAATAAAACGCTAATGGCGATGCAAAGCTGTATCTTAATTATTTTTTTCATGCTTTTTTGTGTTTAGGTAGCTTGTGGATCTTATAACTCTGTGATTTATTTTATCTTTTGAATCTGTTCTTTCTCATATATACCGGGCACCGGTGCAGAATCCCCGGGAAGAGGAGTGCCGAAAAAATCGACCGAAGGCGGACCAATCCCGGGAACAGTTAAAACGCCGACACCCTGAACCATAAGCGGGGATTCCGGCTTTAGCTTAAATCCTGTGAGCGCTCCAAGCTGATACGGGTCTGTAATATTTGTTGTGAGAGGTCCGTTGAGTAGCGGATCTGACTGCAATCCGGCAATTTTCCCGTTAATTGTCTCCTGTCCTGTTGCTCCGGCCCATTCAGCAAGTGAAGTAAATTCCCCGAATTTAACCTCTCCGCCGGCTGTCCACCATACATTTCCAAGAAACTTACTGCCCTTGTTCGTTCCGCTGATCAACTGTCCGGCACCCATAAAGATGTTGTTGCTGAAAACAAAATTCTCATGATCCGAATCATTCTCAAAGCTGATAACCGGTGCAGAAGTACTGTAAACGACATTGTTATGAATATAACAGCCGGCAAGCTGTCCGCTTTCGCCCGAACCGTTCCATATAAAGAAGCTCCCCGTACCGGGATTGTTATCATTTCCGGTTTGATTATTAACATAAATTGCGTCAGAGAGGGGTCTGAGACCCCTCTCTGCATTACCGCAACAAAAACAAATTAATGAAATAACAACAAAAATCAGAATCAGATTATGCCGGCAGAGACGGGTCTGAGACCCGTCTCTGCCATTTTTATTCCACGATCCATTCATAAATCCCTGCTGAGAAATCCTTGTTCAGCCTGACCCTGATCTTGACCGCTGATGTGCGGACAGGTTCAAAGGTCAGTGAATCCCAGTTATCTTTTGTAACGGTGTAGGGTGATTTTGCACTTACGGGCTTCCATGTCTTCCCGCTGAGATAAAGCATCTCCCACTCATCAGGTATCCTGCAACCGCCCTCAGGACCGTCATCAAACCAGTAGATCCTTGTTTTTGAGATGGTCTGCGGCTTGTCAAAATCATACTGAACGAACTCCCACTGGTCCTTGTCGGGCCACCAGTGAAAATAGGTTATCGAACGGTCGTTTGAACCCGAGGGTTCCTGCTGATCGTTGAGCGCCGAGAGGGCTCTTGTCATTTTGCTTGCTCTTACTATACTGCGGTATGCAATGGTAGGTGCGGGCAGGGGCCGGGCACTTTCAGGCGTTACAGGCAGCCAGACCATCATCTGGCCCGGACCTCGGTTATTCCACAAACCATAGGGTATCAGGGTAACTTGTTCTTCCTCCGCAAGAAGGATTGGTTCCTTTCCCTGAGACCGTTTTGTCTGTATGCCCTTTGTTTTAATGATCTGGGTACCGCCGAGCAGATCCGGAATAAATTCTGTGGTAAATTCAGATCCCTTTCTTACAACCAGGTTAAGTACATTCCCTGTATTGTTGTCGGGCCATTCGGCACAATAGATCACCGGGCCGCGCTGAACCGCGATTTTGTCCCTGTCAGCCTCAACCCGCTCGTCGGCGGTAATGATCCTGACAGGCATCGGGAAATCAACCCCGATCCTGTCTCCTTTTTCCCATCTCCTGTTTATCACGGCATACCCATTCTCAATGGGGAATTTGTGTGTTTCTCCGTTGACTGTAATGCTGTATCCCTCATCGATCTGATCGTCAAACCTGTAAAGATTCCCTGGTATGGCCTCATTGACAGCCCATCCGGGAACACGCACTTTAATACGGAATTTGCCGTTCCGGGAAGGATCTATAACTAATTCCGCTATGCCATCCCACGGAAAACTGGCTTTCTGAGTGATACTGACAGTGTTGTTTCCCACCTCAACCTCCGCACTGTTCGAGATATAAAGATTCACATAAAGTTCATCGGCGGCAGAAGCGTAGATATAGCCGGGAATTGCCGGGACAAACCGTGCAACATTTGACGGACAGCATGCGCATCCGAACCATGCCTGCCGTTCATGCTGTCCTTCCGACTCGAGGGGATTGGGGTAAAAGAACCTGTCAGCCGACAGCGATACGCCTGAAAGCATGGAGTTATAGAGAGTTTTTTCAAGTATGTCGATATATTTCCCCTCGCCGTGAAGGAGGAAGAGCCTGTGGTTCGTAAAAATATTTCCTATTGAAGCGCAGGTTTCACAGTAAGCTGTCATATTCGGCTATCCGTAAGGACCG
>JAHYJA010000118.1 GCA_019429325.1 Bacteroidales bacterium | reverse complement strand
GGCAAAGTTATTTTCAATCTGGAGACAGACCAGGGTATGGTTCAGAGGGGAATAAACTTCGCCGTCGTGGATCATGATTTTGTTGATGCGCTCGGTATACAAATAGTCAATGGTCGTGATTTTCAGCAGGATATGCCTTCAGATACACTCAGTGCCGTGGTTGTGAACGAAACACTGGCAAACAGGCTGGGATGGAGCGAAGCTATAGGAAAAAGAGTCGAGCTCGGGGACGGTAGCGCAATTAATGCAAGGGTTATCGGGGTGATGAAAGATTATCATCAGACCGGTATGTATAATGAGATTGAATCACTCATGCTGGTTTACCGCGAAAGAAACAATATAATTTATGTCAGACTCAGCGGAAACAACATTGAGCAAACCATAAGCTTCATCGAAAACAAATGGAGGGAAGTATTTCCTGACCAGCCATTTGAGTATACTTTCCTCTCCGAAAGATTTAACAGGCAGTTTGAGGCTGATGAAAAACGCGGGCTCATTTTTACACTGTTCACAGTGCTGGCGATTCTGATAGCCTGCCTCGGATTGTTCGGGCTCTCATCTTATATGGTCGAACAGCGGACCAAAGAGGTTGGCATACGAAAAGTTTTCGGGGCGAGTGAAGGTGTAATTACTTTTATTACAATAAGCTTCAAAGCCTGGCAGGCAGCAGTTATGAATCCTGCCAGTTCTCTGAAGACCGAATAAACCAGGTAACGAAGAAGTGTACCTGCAGGCTCACTGCCAGTGAGACTAAACTGAACTTATTTGTTGTATTTTTGTATAAACTATACAACAAATGAGAATAGATATACTGACCGTTCTGCCTGATCTGCTTGAAAGCCCCCTGAACCAATCCATCGTGAAAAGAGCCAGGGAAAAAGGGCTGGTTGAGATCAATATATTGAATCTTAGGGATTTTACAAAGGACAAATACAGATCGGTTGATGATTATGCTTTCGGGGGAGGTGCCGGAATGGTTATGATGATAGAACCGGTATACAGGGCAATAGAGAAGCTTCAGAGTGAAAGAGAGTATGACGAGATCATTTATACCTCGCCGGACGGTGAAAGGTTCACTCAGAAAACGGCCAATTTCCTGTCGCTCAAAAAGAATCTCATCATTCTGGCAGGTCATTATAAAGGTGTTGACCAGAGGATAAGAGAACATCTGATAACCCGGGAGATCTCTGTCGGGGATTATGTGCTATCGGGAGGGGAACTTCCTGCCGCTGTGATAACTGATGCAATAGTCAGACTGCTGCCAGGGGCTCTCTCAGACGAACAATCGGCCCTGTCTGACTCTTTCCAGGACGATCTCCTTGCACCACCCGTGTATACACGCCCGGCAGAGTTCATGGGATGGAAGGTCCCTGATGTCCTTCTTTCTGGCAATGCCGCAGAGATAGAAAACTGGAGGCATGAGAAGGCTGTCGAGAGGACCCGGTTCCTGAGGCCGGGATTGCTGGGAGAAGAATGAGGGAGCGATGGAGCGAGGGAGCGAGGAGGAGTGAGTTGTGAGGCGTGAGGCGTGAGGCGTGAGGGGTTCCCCGGTTCTATTTGGAAATGATAAAAAGCTTTATTAAAATTGTATGCAATTATTACATTTTTATAACTGTTTAACAATCAACTAAATGAACACACAGGATTACATTAATCGGGAGGATCTGTATGGTGCACATAATTACCATCCTCTTCCTGTAGTTCTTGAAAGAGGTGAAGGACCGTTTGTCTGGGATGTGGAGGGTAAGAGGTATTTTGATTTCCTGTCAGCATACTCTGCAGTAAATCAGGGCCATTGCCATCCAAAAATAATAAGGGCACTGACTGAACAGGCAACAAGGCTCACACTCACTTCAAGGGCATTCTATAATTCTGTGCTGGGCGAGTACGAGGAGTACGTAACAAAATACTTCGGTTATGACAAGGTCCTGCCGATGAATTCCGGGGCCGAGGCAGACGAAACTGCTCTTAAGCTGTGCCGCAAATGGGCATACAAAAAGAAAGGAATTAAAGAAAATAAGGCTAAGATTATAGCCTGCGAAGGCAATTTCCACGGCCGGACCATAACAATTATCTCGATGTCCACCGATCCGGATGCCAGGAATCATTACGGCCCCTTCACTCCGGGGTTCATTATCATACCCTACAACGACACCAAAGCCCTTGAAGAAGCCTTAAAGGATCCGGATGTTGCCGGGTTCCTGGTTGAACCAATACAGGGTGAAGCCGGTGTGTTTGTTCCTGACGAGGGGTATCTGAAAAAATCCCGGGAACTTTGCAAGGCTCATAATGTCCTGTTTATAGCTGATGAGGTCCAGACAGGCCTCGCCAGAACGGGAAAAATGCTGGCATGCGAACATGAGAATGTTCGTCCCGATATCCTGATCCTCGGCAAGGCACTTTCAGGTGGTGTTATGCCCATATCGGCTGTTCTTGCCGACGACGACATAATGCTTACTATCCTGCCCGGAGAGCATGGGTCAACATTCGGAGGGAACCCGCTCGCAGCAAAAGTTGCCATTGCAGCCCTAGAGGTGATCAGAGATGAGAATCTTTGTGAAAATGCTGACAGGCTCGGGAAAATATTCCGTGACGAGATGAAGAGCATCAGGTCGGAGATGATTGAACTGGTAAGGGGCAAAGGCCTGCTCAATGCTGTTGTTATAAAACCCAGAAACGGAAAAACTGCCTGGGATGTCTGTCTTGCAATGAAGGAAATGGGAGTAATAGCGAAGCCCACCCACGAGCATATTATCCGCTTTGCTCCTCCCCTGGTAATAACCGAAGCAGAGATCAGGGAGGCAATCGTACTGATAAAGGAGGCATTCATGCTTTTCCAGTAGCTATAAAATCAGATAAAAAGCATATTTCGAATGAAAAAGCTCCTTCTCTGGACCCTGGCTTTCTTTATTACAATTGCGGCTGCCTATTATCAGAGAAAAACAGGCCCCACTTACCCGAAACAATTTGATGCTGTAATAAATAATTCAACCTATAAACTGAAGCTTGTAAGGAGCATGGGCCTCGATGAACGCTCTGAAGTGAAGCTCGGGATACGGGATACATCTGTGACAGCCAGGTTATATTACAGACGGTTCAGGTCAGATGATGAATACCGGATGAGTGAGTTCAGCTATAAGGTTTACCCTCTGAATTCATTCATCATGAACAAAATCTTCAAAATGACCGAAGAGAAGGGATTTTTTGCTGACCTCCCCCAACAGCCGCCGGCAGGCAAGCTGGAGTATTATGTCGAAATTACCGATTCAGGCGGGACCAAAACATTTTTCAGGGAAAACCCTGTTGTAGTCAGATACAAAGGGAGCGTTCCGGGATACATACTTATACCCCATGTTCTGCTGATGTTCCTTGCCATGCTCTTGTCGACATTAACAGGCCTTATGTGCATTTTCAGAATGCCGTCGTTCAGGAAATATGCGATCTGGACGCTTGTTCTGCTCACCGCCGGAGGAATGATCCTCGGTCCTGTGGTCCAGAAGTTTGCCTTCGGAGCATTCTGGACAGGTGTTCCTTTCGGATGGGATCTCACGGACAATAAAACGCTTATTGCATTCATTTTCTGGGTATTGGCAGTCTATGCCAACAGAAAAAAGGAAAGGCCGCTGCTTGTTCTGATCGCCTCAGCCGTTCTACTTCTCGTCTATTCAATACCCCACAGCATGCTGGGGTCAGAACTTGATCATGAGACAGGGAAAATAATCCAGGGAACATTAATTGTTTTATTTCTCAAATTTTCGGTAGATTCTTAATTTAAATGCAGCATTGAGAAATATCTCACGTCTATTGATTAGTAAATTAACAGACAGTGAGTGCCGCAGTACAGATAAAAACCAGTCTTTACGGAAAGATGTCTAATGTAGAAGCAGCATTCAGAAACTTGCACCAGGATCTTCTCGACAGGTGCAAGGAGGGAGACCAGAAGGCACAGTTTCAGATCTATAAGTTATACTACAAGGCGATGTATAACACAAGTCTGAGGATTGTGAGCGATACAATGGAGGCAGAGGACATTATGCAGGAATCATTCCTCTCTGCCTTCGAGAAGATTGAAACTTATTCGGGGACCGTAAGTTTTGGAGCCTGGCTTAAAAGAATAGTGATAAACAGGTCTCTCGACTCCCTAAACAGGAAAAAAGGGGTCTTTGAAGATATTGAGCATTACACGGGTATCAGGGACGACAGTGAAGAAGATATATTAAGAAAGGAAGAGGTCGATGTGAGGGTAGAGGAGGTTAAAGAAGCAATCGAAAAACTGCCTGATGGTTACAGGATCATTCTTTCACTATATCTGCTGGAGGGATACGATCACGATGAAATTGCCGAGATCCTGGGGATCAACAGCAGTACATCAAGGTCACAGCTGTCAAGGGCAAAGCATAAGCTTGTTGCTGAACTGAATGAACACAGGAAAAATTACAGGTGATGAAGAATATAGAAGACATAATCAGGAGTAACAAAGACTTCTTCGAGACGGGCGAACCCTCGGAGGGTCATTTTGAGAGATTCAACAGGAAACTTGAGCAAAGGTTCCATAGTGCGGGGATCAAACGAAGCATTGTCCCCTATCTTCTGAGAGCAGCTGTCGTAACTCTTCTGGTTACACTTTCATCCCTCTGGGTCTGGGATCATTTTCTCAGACCGGAAAACACAAAAATGGCGCTTGGGGATGTTTCGCCGCAATACAGGGAGGTTGAAAATTACTATATGTATCAGGTAAGCCTAATGGAAGGAGAACTCTTTACCGGAGGACTGAAAGCCAATTCTGAACAGGTTGAGGTCCTTCGCAATGAGATGAAAAGCATGGATTCAGTTTATGTCCAGCTACAGAAAGAACTTAAAGTCAACCCCGGCGATGAGAGGATCATTTACGCAATGATCGAACATTATCAGACTAAGCTTGAAGTACTTACACTCATAGTCGATCAGCTTAATAGCATCAGGAACGAAAATCTAAACTTACAGGAAAATGAAAAAGTCAATCTATAGATCAGGAGCACTCCTTGCTTTTTGCCTTTGCTTTCTCGCCATAACAGTTTCGGCCCAGGAAGTTACAAAGGAATTTCACAAGGAGTTCACCCCGGGAGCTTCAACAGCCCTGGATATCAGTAACAGGTATGGCGATGTTGTGGTCCACACCTGGAACAAGCAGGCAGTCGTGATCCACGTAAAAGTGCTTGTCGAGATGCCTAACAGGCAGAGAGCCGAACAGCACCTGAGTTATATAGACGTCCAGTTTTCAGAAACTCCGTCCCTTATTTCAGCTAAAACTGTTATTGATTCGAAATTCAATTTCTCCGGCTGGGGAAGTGGCACAAGAAGGTTCCGTATTGATTATACAATAAATATGCCTTATGAAATGGACATTACACTTGCCAACAGGTATGGTGACACCGATATGGATGAGGTGCGCGGGAGAGTAGATCTGGACATAAAATACGGCAATCTTACTGCTATCAGGTTTACCAGAGGAAACGAGAAGCCTTTAAACAAGCTTAACCTGGCTTACGGCAAGGCAAGAATAGATGAGGCTGGATGGATGGAGATCATTGCCAGATACAGCGGCAGTCTCGAAATAGGCAAGAGCCAGGCACTGCTTACTGACAGCAGGTATTCGAAGCTTAATATCGGAGAGACCAGCTCAATCGTAGCGGAATCAAAATACGACAATATAAGGATCCAGAATGTGAATAATCTTGTAATAGATGCAGGATACGCAGATATCGGAGTCGGAACCCTGACAAGAAAACTTAAGCTCGACGCAGGCTATGGCTCAATAACCATCGAAAGTGTACCGGAAGGCTTTGAGTCGCTTGAAGTTAATTCGCGGTATACCGGCGTAAGAATAGGCATAGATAATTCAGCCAGCTATAAGCTCGATGCAAAAGTATCCTATGGAGGACTCAGGTTCAATGAGGCAAATTTCCGGCATCAGCGACGTATTATCCAGAACAATATGAATGAGACATCGGGAATTGTTGGAAATGAGAGTTCACCCGCATCCAGTGTATATGTGAATGCTTCTTACGGATCCATCCGGCTGAACTGATCAGAAATCCATCTCCACTACGGTAATACCGGAGCCGCCCATATCAACATGCTCATCGCGGAAGGATCTTACCACATCGACTGTTGCAAGATACTGACGGACAAGCTCTCTTAGAATTCCATTGCCTTTACCGTGAAGGATGCGAAGATTACTGTGCTGTACCATTATCGCATCGTCGATCAGCTCGCGGACCTGCCGGATGGCTTCTTCTCCCCTCACCCCCCTGATATCGATCTCGGGTCTGAAACTGAGCTTCCTCCCGCTTAGCACGGGATCGGCTTCTTGCGGCTTCGCCTGTATCCTGATACTTTTCTGAAGCTCCTGCCTGCTGATCTTTTCAATCTTATCGACTGAAACACGGAACCGGTAACTGCCTGACTCGATCGTAGCCATTTTATCCTTGATCTCAATCACTTCCCCGGCAGCCATCGTATCTGTCATCCTGACAGCATCACCTTTCTTAAGTTGTTTCTGATCATCCTTCTGTACCTTCGGCTTTTCTTTGCTCCTGGCGGGCCGTATTTTTATGGCACGCTGAGTAAGGATCGATATTTTCTTCTCCTGCTCCGATTCAACGGGATTTACTTCCTGAATAACAGTCTCTTTGTATTCTCCGAGCTGCCGGCGCACCTCCTTAGTCCTTTCCCTCTCAGCCTGCGACTCCCTTATCTCACGAATAGTATTTTCTATCACCCTGTTTGATTCCTTCAGCAGGCTCTCCGCTTCATCCCTGGCTTTTGCTATAATCTCTTTTCTCAGCGATCTGGCACCTGAAAGCTCTCTCTCGTACTCCTCAATGAGCTCCTCAAGCCTTTTTTCATGATGCCTTATTTTCTGCCGCTTTGTTTCCCAGTATCGCTTGTCGCGGGCAATATCCTTAAGATGCCGGTCGTAATCAATGTTTTTTACCCCAGCCTTGTCTGAAGCCTCATCAAGTATCTCTCCCGGAAGTCCTATCTTCCTGGCAATCTCGAAGGCGAAGGAACTGCCCGGTCTGCCGATATTAAGCTGAAAGAGAGGCTGCATCAGATGATTGTCAAATGCCATGGCCCCGTTGATAATCCCCCCGGCAAGTGATGCAAAATGCTTCAGGTTTGTATAATGGGTTGTAAGCACACCAAAAACTTTTTTTCTGTTAAGCTCACCCAGTATGGCTTCAGCCAATGCTCCGCCAAGCATGGGCTCAGTGCCTGTACCGAATTCATCTATCAGTATAAGACTCTTTTCCGTTCCGTGCTTCAGAAAATGCTTCATGTTGATCAGATGTGAGCTGTAGGTGCTCAGGTCGTTCTCGATGCTCTGCTCATCTCCGATATCAATAAGAATGCTGTCGAAGATTCCCGCTTCTGACCCCTCAGACACCGGGATTGTCAGGCCGCATTGAAGCATATACTGAAGGAGGCCAACCGTTTTAAGACAAACTGATTTGCCTCCGGCATTGGGCCCCGAGATAAGAAGTATCCTGTTTCCTTCATTGAGTTCGATATCAAGAGGTACCAGTTTTCTGCCGGGGATACTTTCAAATGCAAGGGAGAGTAGCGGATGAACTGCCTGCCTCCACTTTATGAACGGCTCATCCCTGGTTGCCGGGATTATTGATCCGAACCGGTTGCCGAGAAGAGCCTTGACCCTCAGGAAATCGATTTCTCCCAGGAAAATGTTTGATCCGAGGAGATCATCGATATAAGGTCTTATATTATCAGCAAACAGGGTCAGAATTTTTACAATTTCCCTCTTCTCCTCATATTCAAGTTCAACAATATCGTTGTTTATTTCAACGATCTCTTCCGGCTCAATAAATACCGTCTTACCCGATGACGACTGATCATGAATGAGCCCTTTAAGCCTGCGTTTTCCAAAAACACTTACAGGGATCACTCCCCGCCCGTTTCTGACCGAGGGAACTGTGTCTGCGTCAACAATACCCTCCGCCTGCGCCTGCCTCAGAATGGCATTGAGCCTTTTGGATGCCTGGATGTTTCTCGATATGATCTCCGATCTTATCTCCTTCAACCGCGGTGAAGCATTATCCTTTATTGCACCGTGCCTGTCAATAATCCTGTCTATCGAATCAAGTACATAAGGATATGTTTTTACAGAACCGCATAACTTTCTCAGAATCGGGTATCTGGTTTCATCCCGCGCCCTGAAGAAACTGAGAATCGCCTTAATAGTCTCGAGGGAGCGCTTAAGGTCAAAGAGCTCCCGTACTTCCGGGAATGTGCCTTCGACCCTGATCTTATTCAGGCAATCTGATATATTGAAAAAGTTATCCGAAGGAAAGTTCTCTTCAAACCTTAAAACCTGCTGAAATTCATAAGTCGCTGATAATACTTCTTTTATTTTATCTGCATTGTTGCTGAACCGGATAGCCTCCACCTTCTCTGTGCCCATCCGGCTCAGGCATCTTTCCCGTAACAGATCTCTTATCCGGTCGAAACCGATCTTTGATTCGAAGTTTTCGGGGTAAACCATAACTTTTTGCGTTTAGCGTTTCAAAGTTAATTATTGTTAAAACATTTTTACCGGTTAAAGTGACCGAGTACTTTTTTTTCTACTTTTAGCCATTCTGTTCAAAACAAAAAATTAATACCATGAGAAATAAAAGAATCAGCGTCAGTTTAGTTTTTATTTTCCTGCTTTCCGGATTCCTCTGTTCGCAGACGGAAAAGGTTGATCTCGGCATGATCTACAAAATCAAACAGGAAGGCATGAGATACTCCACCATGGAGGATCTTGCGTTCGGCCTTACTGATTTTACGGGTCCCCGGCTCACAGGGTCGTCGGGTGCCGACAGGGGAAATGAATGGGCAAAGAAAACTATGGAAGAGATCGGGCTTGTGAATGTCAGGATCGATGAAGCCAGGGATTTCACTCGGGGTGGCTGGGATAACCTTAAAGCCTATGCAGCTATGACTGCCCCGTATTACGCAAGTTTTGCATGCAACCCCGTTGCCTGGACAGGGAGCACGAAAGGCCTTGTCAGCGGAGAGGTCGTCCTTATGAATGTTACCAGCGAGAGCGACCTGGATAAATTCAAAGGCAAGCTCGCAGGCAAAATCGTTCTGATGCCTTCAACCTCAGCCTATACCATGAGCTTCGAACCATTTGCCACAAGGTATACGGATGAGCAGCTGGCACAGCTGGCGCTGGCTTCTTCTCCCGCAATTGGAAGAAGGATGATGGGGGACCTTGCAGCAATGGCCGCCCAGCGCACCCTCCGTAACAAGATTGTAGAACTGCTTAAATCAGAAGGTGTTGCAGTAATACTGAACAGCTCCGGAACCTTTAATGTACCAAGATCCACCGGTGCCTCCTATAATGCCGGAGATCCTGAGCCTATTGCAGAACTGAACCTTCCTGCCGAGGCCCACGGAAGGATGGAGAGACTTCTCCAGCGAAATATACCCGTTGAAATGGAGGTTGAGATTAAAAACAGGTTCTTCGATAGTCCGAAAGTTTATAACGTTATAGGGGAGATCCCGGGAACTGACAAGCTTCTCAGAAATGAGGTTGTCCTGATAGGCGCTCACCTCGATTCATGGCACGGGGGAACAGGAGCAGCCGACAACGCTTCGGGTTGCATAGTGATGCTTGAAGCAATGCGTATTCTGAAAAGCCTCGATATCGCTCCGCGCAGGACAATCCGTATTGCTCTCTGGGGTGGTGAGGAACAGGGTCTTCACGGTTCACGCGGATACGTGGAAAAGTACCTGGTCGATCCCAAAACAAGAGAGAACAAGCCTGAATTTGACAGGTTCTCAGGCTATTTCAATATGGATAACGGAAGCGGAAGGTACAGGGGTATCTATCTGCAGGAGAATGAGCTGGTCAGGCCGATCTTCGAAGAGTGGCTGAAGCCTTTTGAAAATATGGAAGCTTCAACCGTTGCAATCAGAAACACGAGCGGAACCGATCATCTCTCTTTCGAGGCTGTCGGACTGCCGGGATTCCAGTTCATCCAGGATCCACTGGAATACGGCC
>JAHYJA010000117.1 GCA_019429325.1 Bacteroidales bacterium | reverse complement strand
TTCACAACTTAATTCAGTTATAAGCTTCAATTTGTTTTCAAATAAAAAACAAATCAGTCCGATAATACCGGACTGGTTGAATATTCTAATATATTTTTTCGATATCAGCAGGCAACGCTAAGACAGACCTGAGTTTCTTAACTTATATTCTAAGTATAGATCTGAAGATTAACTAAATATACTTTTAAGCAATCATGTCTGACGTGATAATTTTTGAATTCCTATTATCAACCTCCTCTCGTCAGCATAATAGTAGGTTTCCTCAATATTTGAGTACTTTATATCAACACCAAGCAATTTAATTTCCTGAATAGTCTCAAACAGGGTACTCCGGCTAATTTTCATTTTATGGGCAAACGCTTCCGGTGAACCCGTTGCTCTCATAGCAATAAGTGAATCCATTCGTTGCAATCTAGTAGAACGTTCTTTAAATAGTATTGCATTACAATAAAAATATTACTATCTTTGTGGCAAATACACGCCACAATGAGAAAGACAAGAAAAGCCAAATTGAACCCTACAGATGACGAGAAAGTTGATCTGATGAGAATTGCTAAAAGTAAGACACTTCCTCACCGGGAAGTGATAAGAGCAAATATTCTTTTGCAGTATATGGAAGACAAAAGCATTACAGGCATTGCGGAAAGTTTGAATACCAACCGGCCATTGGTTGAGCGAAGCATTGACAAAGCCATTGCATTTGGGATTAAAACGGCATTGAAAGATCTTCCAGGCAGAGGCAAGAAACCTGTTATCACAGATGAGGCCAAAAGCTGGGTTTTGTCGATAGCCTGTCAAAGCCCCGTCTCTTTGGGATATGCGCATGAGGTTTGGACCTATAGTTTAATGATAAAGCATATGCGTAAAAATTGTCGTGAAGCCGGTCATGAATGCCTTGAAAGCATAAACAAAGGGGTGCTGAACAAGATACTATCCAAAGGTAATATCAAACCCCATAAGATCAGTTATTATCTGGAGAAACGTGATCCTGATTTTGATTTTAAAATGGCCACTGTATTACAAGTGTATAAAGAGGTGGCTATTGTTAACGAACAAAAGAGGGAACAGGGAAAAATGACAACCATCTCATATGATGAAAAACCGGGAATACAGGCTATTAAAAATATTGCTCTTCAACTTCAACCAGTTGTTGGTAAATACAAAACGTTACAAAGAGATTATGAATATAGACGTTTGGGGACATTAAGCCTGCTTGCCGGAATTGACTTGCATACCGGGAAAATTATCCCTCTGGTTAATGAAAGACACAGAAGCAAAGAATTTATCATGTTCCTTGACAAAGTGGACAAGGAGTATCCGGCAGATTGGAAGTTACGAATTATTCTTGATAATCATTCAGCCCATGTATCAAAAGAAACGCAAAAATATTTGCTCTCAAAACCATCCAGGTTTGAGTTCGTGTTTACTCCCAAACATGGTTCCTGGTTAAACATGATTGAGATGTTTTTCAGTAAAGTAGCCCGATCTTTTCTACGACAGATCAGAGTGGACAGCAAGACTGAGTTGATGCGTCGAATCTACCAGGGAATCGAAGAAATTAATTGTGAACCTGTAATTTTCAGATGGAAGTACAAAATGGAAGAGTTACAAACATTATGATATGTTATTTAGAGAACGATATACTAGTATTGATGGAACCTCTCCGAGGCTCCACCTGGTTCGAATGCCTTTCAAAAATCAAATCGCGGAGTGGTTCCAAAGTAATGGTTGACCTCTCCTTAAATCCCTACCAAGGGAATGTGCTAAGGGATAGTCGACCTCTCCCTAAATCCCTCCCCCGGAGTGGGAGGGACTTAAAGAGTGTCAATCCAATAATTGGAAATAACAATGTGAAGAATAATGAAGTTGATACAAGTTGCAGAAGGTAAGTCCCCCTCTCACTCCGGGAGAGGGGGATTAGGGGGTGAGGTCGAATACTACAGAGGGATTAGGGGGTGAGGCCGAATGCTACAGAGGGGGATTAGGGGGTGAGGCCGGATGCTACAGAGGGGGATTAGGGGGTGAGGCCGAATACGAGGTATGAAATCATATCAGAGCTATTATAATACGTATTAAAATGGCTATGTTAAAAAAAAGAAGCTGCCCTCTTTCAGGACAGCCTCTTTACTATTAACTCAATCTGATTTTATTAATCATACAATGGATTCTGTACAAGCTGTGGTGCTTTTTTCAGTTCGGTTCTGGGTATCGGTAACCAGTATTGTTTTTCACTCATTACATTATCGGCATGAGCCTTGATCCATTGCCATGTAGTAACGATAGTGCCGTCGGTATTTTTCACTTCCAGAATATCAATTCCTCCGAGAGGCGGAGTCATCTTTTCGATCATGATCTTCCATCTGCGGATGTCGTACCACCTGCTCTCCTCCATATACAGCTCAATCCTCCTTTCGTGGCGCAGGGCTTCTTGAAGATCACCTGTAAAATCAGGCAGTCCGGCTCTGTTACGGATCATATTTACATACTTGGCGGCTTCGACTGTTTCACCAAGCTCAAGGCAGGCTTCAGCATAATTAAACAATATTTCCGCAAAGCGCATATGGATCCAGACATTCTGGTTATTCTGTACATCACCATTACTGGTATCGTCCATGGTTTTCTTGCTAAGATATCCTCCATAGCAGCCATTGCCCGGAGCAATAGGGCCTTTACGGGTATCAATTCCGAACACGTCTGTATATGAACCGTCGGGGTTCATTGTCCTGTGAGTACGTCTTTCATATATACCGAGAGGATCTCGGGGCTGAAGATCTATGGTACGTTGCTGCCATACGGTACTGTCATACAAAACGTTGGCATAGAATCTCGGTTCACGGTTATAATAAGGATTTTCATGCTTAAACGTTGTTGACTTGTTTTTATACAGGCTGTTGGCATCAATTTCGAAGTGGTCAAAGAATTTTGTTCCGTCACTCATTTCGTAATCATCAACCATCTGCTGAAGGGGGCCATTTCTCCCGAAATTATTATTCCCATTCGGTCCACATCTCTGATTCTGCCGGTGTGTTCTTCCGAGAGCCATATCAAATTGCAGTCCCCAGATTATTTCATCATCGGCAAGTGTATATGCTTTGAACATTTCGAAATAGTTTTTAGCTACGGCAGCCTGGTCAGGCGCCCCGAAATCAGCCAGCTTTGGATATCCGTTTGCAGCTCCAAGGTCCATTACAGCCTTGGCGGCATTCTTTGCATTGGTCCATAGAGTCACTCTGTTTGTTCCGGCAGGATAACCGACAAGTTCACTTGCCGCATTTCCGTCAGCAGTAAGATCGCTGGCTGCAAAAAGCAGTATCCTTGATTTAAGAGTTAATGCTGCCTCTTTTGTGGGTCTGCCCAACTCCTGGTCGGCCTTTAAAGGAAGTAAAGCTGCAGCATCATCGCAGTCTTTAACGATAAAATTAACGGTTTCTTCAAATGTAGCCCTTACAAGGAGTTCGAAATCATCATCCAGCTTATTCGCAGTAGTCATTATGGGCAATCCTCCGTAAAGACGGCAGAAATTATGGTAAAGAAACGCCCTCAGGAACAAAGCTTCACCTTTTAAAATATCAGTTTTGGCTTTTACCGATGCCTGTTCAGAAGCCGGATATTTATCCGCAATAACGTCAATATTATCGAGGAAGAGATTGATCCTCTGAACATTTCCCCAATTATTGTTATTCCACCCCAGCCAGCCGGGTAATCCGGACTGTACGTCGGCAGACATTCTACCCTGATTATAGGCCTGTGAGCTGCTTCCCCTTCCGACAGGCATTTCATCACACATCGAACCCAGCATCACTGACGAAATAGGATTATTTAACATATAATAGGCATAATTAAGATAAGCGCTCGCAAGAGCAGGATCGGACCAGACAGTTGCATCGGAATATGAGTCCAATGGTGTTTTGTCAAGAAGTTCGGATTCACATGCCGGAATCAAAACCACAAGTATCAATGAAAGTAATATATAATTAAGCTTTTTCATATCTTTTTATTTTATAAGGTTTACATCAGAAAGCTACTTTAGCACCCACTGCAAAAACTCTGTGCAAAGGATAGCTTGTAACACTTGATACTTCCGGATCATGTTTATATTCAAATGCATTATAGAGCAGTGCCAGATTCTGACCTGAAAAATATACTCTCAGATTTTTCAGCCTGACTTTCTGTATAATGTCCTGAGGCAGATTATAGCCGATCTCAAGGTTTTTCCATCTGAGGAATGCATGATTATGATAATCAAAGTCCGTCTGATAGTCTGCTCTCCAATAGTCTTCCGTTCTTTCAAAAGCTCTGGGTTTGGATGCGGTTTTATTTTCGGGTGTCCACCTGTCATCAGCATAGTACTGCCAGTAGTTGCCCCAGGTGCCCATGATCGGGAAATTGGCCCTGTACCATGTATTTCCGACACCCTGGAATAATGTGGTCAGAGAAAAGTTCTTCCAGCTCAAAGCTATTGTTACTCCATAAGTGATCTCCGGTGTTGTGGTATAGTCATACATTATCCTGTCATCAGCATTTATTTTTCCGTCCTTGTTATAATCTTCAATGATAATACCTCCTCCTCCTCCGGAGTTGGCAGCATAAGGATCTGAGACGCGGGGATATCCGGGCATATCATCGGCATCGTCAAATATTCCGATTGCATTATACTGAAGGATCGCACCTATAGGATGACCTGTAAATCTCTGCCAGTCAACTGCTCTTGCAGGTTCATCATACTCTACTATCTTATTACGGGCAAAGGCAAAATTGCCATTTACTGCATAACTGAAATTACCAATTCTGTCATTGTATCCCAGTGATGTTTCAATACCCCTGCTGTCAACAATACCGAAGTTTTCATCAGGCAGTGTAATTCCCGTAAAACCCGGAACAGAAGCATCACGTTTCCAGAGTATGTTGGTTCGTCTCTGGTAAAATGCATCCACATCCCATCTTACCCTGCCTGAAAACAATTGCGACTCAAATCCTGTGTTGAAAATGTTTGCAACTTCCCATGTAATATTCGGGTTAGGCACACTTGACTGGGCCAGGCCGGAAGCATAGTCCTTGGATGATCCGAAGATAAAACCTCTGTCGAACCTATAAAGAGTAAGATACTGGAATGCATCTACAGCATCATTCCCCATCTGCCCCCACGAAGCTTTAAGCTTGAGATAATTCATGAAGGCTATATTGTTTTTCCAGAAATCCTCGCTTGATATTCTCCATCCCGCCAGAACGCTCGGAAATGTACCCCAGCGTCCGGAATCTTCCGAGAACCTGAGCGAACCGTCACGCCTTAATGTGAACTCAAGGAGATATTTTTCAGCATAATTGTATGTGGCCCTTCCGAAAAAGTTCAGCCTGGCATCAATACCGACCGAAGAAGAATTATTCATTTCATCCGTACCTCCCGCATTCAGATAGGGAAGCTGGTCGGAGATAAAATATCTTCTGTAGCCGGTGATTCCCTTGGTAAGATAATCAGTACTTTCAACAGCAATAAATCCTCCGACTGTGTGTAATCCGAAGGTCCTGTCATAACTTAATTTCAGGCTGTTGGTAATTCTCCTGCTATCAGTATAATAGTCTGTCAACCTTGGTTCGGCTATGGTCCCCCTTGGCAGACCTGTAAGAAAAGCCGACCCGTCTTCTTTCCCTGTATTGCCTGCAGCAAGATATCCGGTTTTATCCATAAAGTATAAAGTTACCGGCTTGATAAATAATTTCCTCACCTGGAAATACATGTCATAAGCGTAATTACCGGACAGAACAAGACCCTGAACCCAGGGAATTTTGAAAGTGGCCGTAAGCATGGGATTGACTCTGTAATGTTTTGTATCGTCAAAACCGGCGTCGAAAGAAGAAGTTGCCAGTGGCTGGTCCCCGTACTCAATATCCGGCCCGTAGAGCCCGTTTGGCCAGACTGCAGGTGAAGTAGGAAAATTCCTTATCAATCCGTTGAAGATAGAATTTGTACTTTTAGTCGGGAAAGTCATATCTTCCTCCGATGCATTGACATCAAAGTTGATATTAAAATTTTTGGAGACATTGACATCCAGATTGGTCTTAAAGTTATATCTGTTATAACTTGTTGCGCTTCTCTTGTATGAACCATTGTCCGACTGGGTACCAAAAGATGCGAAATATCTCAAAGTGGGTGAACCTCCTGTAACCCTGAAAGTATGATGACCGGTATTTGTCCATTTTTTGAAGGTCTCCTCGAACCAGTTAGAGTTCGGATGAGTCCAGGGATATTCACCGGATCTGTATTTTTCAATATCTTCCGCAGTATAAGTGGGAGCTTCATTTCTGTATGCTTTAATCTCATTTATCATCTGTGCATAAGTAGGAGCATCGGTCATTTCCGGCAGAACAGTAGGTTGCCCCCAGCCACGATAGAAATCATATTCAAAACGGGGTGCTCCCTCCGTACCTCTTTTGGTAGTTATCAGAATAACACCATTGGCAGCACGGGAACCATATATCCCGGCAGAAGCATCTTTCAGAACAGTGAGGCTTTCAATATCTCCGGGTTCAATTGAGTTCATGTCGCGTTCGGGAATTCCGTCAACAACGATGAGTACTGAGTTATTTCCCAGAGTGTTTTGCCCTCTGATCAGAAGATCGGCATCATCACGCCCAGGTTCACCTGTAGTTTGCTGTACAACAAGGCCTGGCAAACGACCGCCAAGAGACTGTGATACGGTATTGGTAGGAGATGCAGTGATCTCTGCAGTTGAGATTGTGGTAACCGAACCGATAACATTCACTTTTTTCTGGGTACCGTAGCCTACAACCACAACTTCTTCGAGAGAGAGAGCATCTGATACAAGCGATATATCAATCACACTTCTTCCGTTAATCGGAATCTCCTGTGTTATATATCCGATAAAGGATGCAACCAGTGTGGCATTACGGTCCGGAACTGTCAAAGTGAATTTGCCGTCTATGTCGGTAGTGGCTCCAATAGTCGTACCTTTAACAACAACATTAACTCCGGGCAACGGAGAACCGCTGTCATCAACGATTGTCCCGCTTACCTGGATCTGCTGTAAACCGGCAGCATAAATATTATTTCCAAAGAAATTCAAATTCAAAACCATCATGAGAATGAAGACCAAACCCATAATGTTCAGTAATTTTAGTTTGCAAATACCCGAAACGGGTGTTTGCCTGAACTTTTTTATAACATTCATAATTAATAATTTAGTAAAACAAATACAATGAGCTTACGGATTTTATAGTCCGTAAAGAATTTAGTTCATTTCGAAAAAAATTTAGAGATTTTTAAATTGTTGGTTAAAATCAGTCCGTTTTGTTTCATAGGCAATTCATCAATTTAGGTTTATAAAATAGTTGCTGAAATATACAGGATTTTTTTTATCTGAATACGTTTTTGTTAAATTTTGTTAAAAAAAAGGCTGACAATACATGTCAGCCTTCCGGTTTTACTAAAAAATTCCTGTTATACCGTCTTCAGGATATCCCATACAAAAGCCCTTATCCCAACTTCTTCATTGACAGCATCGATCCTAAGGACATTATTCAGAACATTATCGACTTTATCATCATCAACAATGGTCAGAACGCTTTTATTGATTTCCGGCCAGGTATGTGTTCCAAGATGGGGAACTCCGGTATTGGTTCCCCTTCCCTGGACATTCTCCCATAGGGTATATCCCTTTATTCCCATACGGTCAAGCAGGTACTCCACCTTTTCGGTATGAGCCTGGTTATAAATTATCATTATTGCTTTCATCTGTAAATAATTAAATAAGTAGCTTACTATCTGATCACTGATTACCGATTACTGATTACCGACTGCTGATTACTGATTACCGTTCCCCCCGTTCCCGTTTATAAAATCAAAATCGGAATAGACTGCAACAGATTTATTCCGCTCACCATGTTTTGCAAAAATTGCATAAACAACCGGAACAAGTACCAGGGTTACAAAAGTTGAGAATATCAGACCTCCGATAACGGCAATCCCCATTGGTCTCCAAAGTTCTGATCCCGAACCTGTGCTTATTGACAACGGCAGCATGGCAAGAATCGTGGTTGCAGAGGTCATCAGAACGGGTCTCAGACGCGACCTGCCTGAAATAAGTATCGCACTGTACAGGTCGTTACCCCTGTCACGCATAAGATTTATGAAGTCGACAAGGACAATGGCATTTTTTACCACGATACCAATAAGCAGTACGGCTCCAATACCGGATATCACGCTTAAGGGGGTATCTGTTATGAAGAGGGCAATTGCAACCCCGGAAAAAGCAAAGGGGATCGAGAACATTATTATGAAAGGCATCCTGAGCGATTCAAACTGCGAGGCCATTACAAGATATACCAGTATCAGGCTCACGATCAACAGCATAGCGATATCCATAAATGCCTCCATCTGATCCTCTATCGCCCCCGATATCTGCACCATAATCCCTGAAGGCTTTGGAGTTGAATCGATTGCTTTCTGAATGTCTTTCTGAAGATCGGTCAGCGAGCGCTGATAGGGTGTAAGCGATACCGTGACGATCCTTTCCTTCCTCTTTCGCTCTATCTGCGGAGGAGCCCAGTACTCCTTTATCTCGGCTATCTCCCCGAGTCTGATTATCCTTCCTGCGGGATTAGTGATCCCTATGTTCTCAATATCAGTAAGGGAGCTTCTGGCGCTTTCCCTGAACCTCACCACAACGTCATATTCATTACCGAACTGCCTGAGCCTGGTTGCAATGAGACCGTCAACCCTGTTCCTGATTGTCGTGGCAACGGTTGCAGTATTCAGGCCGCTGCTCATCATCTTGTCCTGATCAAGAATAATCTGAAGCTCAGGTTTTGATTTGTCGCGGCTGATCTTAACATCTTTCGCCCCTTCGATCATTTTTATCCTGTCGGCAAGTTCCTGCGCGACTATGTTTGTCGCGGCAATATCATACCCGTAAACTTCCACATCAACGGTATTGCCTCCAAAACTGCCCATGTTGTCGGATGTCGAGATTGTCAGGTTGATAATCTCGGGATAGACCGAGAAATCCTGACGCATCTCCTCAGCGATCTCCCAGACGCTTCTTTCCCGCTCATTAACTGGTACAAGCCTGAAGCTGTAGTCAATAATATGGGTCCCTCCTGCTCCGAAGATTGAGGAAAATCCTCCCTGATCATCGCTTCCGGTGGAGGTCGAGATAAGATCGATTTCCGGATACCTGGACCTCACAAGAGAATCGATCCTGTCGGCAAGCCGGACAGAGTTGTCAACCCTTGTTCCGGTCTGAAGTTCGATGCTGGCTGAAATCCTCGATTCGTCTGCCTGCGGAAAAAATTCCGTATCTATAACGCCGAACAGGCTCAAAGATCCGGCAAACACCACAACAGCTATAAGTGTAACAACAGTTTTGTGGTGCAATGCCCACTTGAGGGTCCTTGCATACAGATTGTCAAACTTGTCAAGACCCTTCCTGATGCTTCCGTCGTAACTCCAGAAAGGAGCGTCGGGCCTGATGGGTCTCAGTCTGAGCATAAGGGCGCTCAGCGTCGGAGTAAATGTGATGGCGGCAATTGTCGAGGTTACAACGGTGATAGTAACTATCATCCCAAGTTGTTTGAACAGGACGCCGGTGAGGCCCTTGACAAAGGTAAGCGGAAAGAATACGGCAACTACGGTAAGAGTGGTGACTATCACTGCCAGCCACACCTCATTGGTGGCGTAAATAGCCGCTTCCCTGGGCCTGCTGCCCCTCTCAATGTGCTTTGTGATATTCTCCAGCACCACTATGGCATCATCCACCACCATACCGATAGCAATGGAGAGAGAGGTAAGGGAAATGATGTTTATCGAAGCGTTGGTGATGAAAAGGTAAATGAATGCCACAATCAGTGAGATCGGGATGGTAAGGATGATAATAAGCGTTGCCCTCCACCTGCCAAGGAAGAACAGCACCACCAGGATCACAAATATTGCGGCGAACATAAGTGTCTCGGAGAGGTTGTTGATGGAATCGGTAATAAACGAGGCGCTTGAGAACAGTAATTCAACTTTGACGTCCGGAGGAAGGTCTTTTTTGAGTACTTCGAGTCTCTTTTCAATCTCTTTCGTCACCTTAACCGTATTACC
>JAHYJA010000116.1 GCA_019429325.1 Bacteroidales bacterium | reverse complement strand
CAACAAGTATTACTCCACACTGAAGCGTTTGTTCGATGAACATTTTCGCATTGAAGAAAACGGGAAGGTTGCCCTCAAACCTAAAGAGGATATTAGCTCTGGCACTCTCCAGTCCGCTTTTGATACCGATTGTTCTTATCGCGATAAAGATGGGTTAAAAGTCAAAGGTTACAGCGTGAATGTAACCGAAACATGTGATGATGGGTCATTAAACCTTATAACGGATATCCAGGTAGCAAAAGCTAACAAACCCGACTTTCAGTTGTCGTACCATACCCGAAATAATAAAACCCGGTACAGGGGATTAATACAACACAAAATGTGGGCGCTGTTAAGATGCATATGGATAAATCTCAGGAGAATTATGGGTTACGTGGAACAAATTTGTCAAAGAACGGGACTTTCCGGCCAAAATAGGCCCCCAAAATCGGTTTCTTATCAAAAAATCGATCTGAAAAACAGATTTGTACGGATTTTTAACTTGTGTCAAACATTTTTAAGAATCTTGAACTATTTTAAACCAAAATTAGTGTTTAAACAATTATACTTTTTATAGTAGACTCAATCTTTGAATTTTTGAATAAACCTCTGAGCCCTGTGCTCTGAGCCTAGACCTCGTACTCCTGCTTCCTTGCCGGTATCTCTATATTACTGAAGCCTGCTTCCATGAGAGACTCCGCATATTTTTTCTGGGTGTCATAATCCCCGTGGACCAGGAAGGTTTTTTCAAGCGCTTTCTTATCCTGGCACTCCAGGAAACTTATCATTTCCTTATAATCGCCATGACCGCTGAAGGCGTCTATCTTCTTCACATCGGCCTTTACTTCATACGGATTTCCATGAATCGACACCTCCCTGTCGCCTCTGAGTATCCTGGCGCCCAGAGTTTCGGGAGCGCAGTAACCTACTGCAAGAATGGTATTTGCCGGATTTGAGATATTGTTGGCAAGGTGATGCTTCACTCGTCCTGCTTCCATCATGCCCGAAGCCGAGATTATGATGCAGGGCTTATTGATGTCATTAAGCTTTTTGGAATCTTCAGCTTTTTTGATATAGTAAAGGTTGGAAAATCCGAAGGGATCCTGATCGTCTTCCAGCACCTTCTGAAAACCCTTATTGAACCATTCGTAGTGCATCCTGAAGACAGTAGTGGCATTCACGGCGAGCGGACTGTCAACATAAATGTCGGTCCGGGGAAGCCTTCCCTCGTTATAGAAGTTATTGAGGATGTAAACCAGCTTTTGTGTCCTTCCCACGCTGAATGCCGGGATAATAAGCTTTCCCTTCTTTTCAACGCAGGTATATTCCACTACTTTAAGAAGCTCCTCATCGGCTTCCTTGTCTATTGAGTGAAGCCTGTCGCCGTAAGTAGATTCCGTGATCAGGATATCTGCCTGAGCGAAGGGTTTTGGAGGCATGAGGAGGTAGTCTGTCGGACGGCCTATATCGCCTGTATATGCTATGCGTCTTATCTGGCCGTTCTCCCTTACCTGGAGATTTGCCGTAACGCTGCCGAGCATGTGGCCGGTGCTGGTAAATCTCACTTTAGTATTGTCGTCAATCCTGAAATTCATGCCCTCAGGTATCCCGATAAAGAGGTTCATACAAGCGACTGCGTCCTCGCGGGTATAGATCGGAGTAACCACGGGAAGCCCTTTCTTTGCTCTCTTCTTGTTGAATGTACGGGTATCATTCTCCTGAATATACCCTGAATCAGCGAGCATTATTGAACAGAGGTCGCGGGTGGCGTCAGAACAAACCACCGATCCTCTGAAGCCCAGTCTGTAAACATACGGAATCAGTCCTGAATGATCAATATGCGCATGAGTGAGTATTATATGGTCGAGTGTTGACGCGTCAAAACCGAGGTCGCGGTTCATCTCATCCGTCTCGAGCCCTTTTCCCTGGAACATCCCGCAATCCAGCAACACTCTCTTTCCCGGGCCTGTTTCCAGAAGGATCTTACTGCCGGTCACCCCCCTTGAGGCTCCTATGAATTTAATTTTCATCTAAAAATATTTTAGTTCAGTGCATGTCATGATCATTTGATAAAGAGACTCAGCAGCAATGTCAGGGCCAGTCCGGCCACTGCAATGATGGTTTCCATGACGGTCCACGATTTCAGGGTCTGCTTTTCATTCATTCCCAGATATTTGCTCACAATCCAGAAACCGCTGTCGTTCACATGGCTGAGTATGGTTGCCCCCGATGAGATAGCTATTACAATAAGCGCTGTGCCTGGCTGGCTCAGGTTGAACATAGGGAGTATCGGGGCCATTATTCCTGCGGCTGTTATCATTGCTACGGTGGCTGATCCCTGCGTGATCCTCACCAGCGCTGCCAGCGACCATGCAAGCAAAATAAGAGGTATGGATGATTCTGCAATCGACTCCGCAAGCATCTGACCTATCCCGCTGTCGACAAGTATCTGCTTCAGAACCCCGCCCGCTCCGGTGACAAGTATTATTATTCCTGCCGGTCCAAGAGCTTTGGTACTCAGATCCAGTATTTTCTGGCGGGGCATCTTCCTGCTGATGCATAACTGAATCGAAAGCAGGACTCCTATTATAAGGGCTGTAAAAGGATGTCCGAGAAAAGAGATAACATCAGTTATGATTGATTTTGCAATAATCTCCTGTTCAACTCCCACATTGACGAATGTGCCCGTAAGTATAAGAAAGAGTGGAGCAGATATAACAAGTACAATTATCCTGAATGAGGGAAGCTGTTTAGGCGATTCAGGTGATTCCTCTTCAGCCTTAAAGATATCGGCAGGCGCAGGTATGTACATCCTTTTTGCAATAAAGCGACCGAAAAGAGGACCGGCAATTGCAGCAACGGGTATTCCTATAATTATCCCGAACAGAACCACCCATCCCAGCTGTACTCCCAGTATCTCCGACACGGCTATCGGTCCGGGCGTGGGGGGCACCATGGCATGTGTTACTGCCAGTCCTGCCAGCAGGGGTATTGCATAATAGAGGATTGAGACCTTTGTGTCGCGGGTGAGTGCATATACCAGAGGTATAATTATTATCAGTCCCACATCGAGAAAGACAGGGATACCTACAAGAAAACCCGTCAGAACCAGAGCCCATGGCGCTCTTTTCTTACCGAATTTATTAATAAGATAATGTGCCAGCGAATCAGCGCCTCCCGAACTTTCGAGCATCTGCCCGAAAATGGCTCCAAGTCCCACCACGGTGGCAACAAAACCCAGAGTACCTCCCATCCCGTTCTGAATACTTACGGAGATAGCCGAGAGAGGCATCCCCGTCATTATTCCAACAAATATCGATGTAATAAGAAGCGCGAGAAAGGCGCTCAGCTTGAACTTAAGGACCATCAGCAGCAGGAGGGTCACTCCGGCCAGGACGATCAGGATTATGTAAAAGGCACTCATTTAAGAAGTTTTATCATTTTGGCACATCGCATTTACTCTTGGTCTAAAGTCCGAAGACGAAAAGCAGTTCGCAGTTGGCAGTTGGCAGTTGGCAACTGAAAAACCTTCTTGCCCTGAGCTCTGTGCCCTGCATTGCCAGCCGAAGCTTCAGCGTAGGCTGGAGCTCTGAGCCCTGAGCTTTTTTGAGCTCTGCTCAAAAACGTCCGTCCATGCCTGCTTCAGGGGCAAGGGGGAATTTCACCGGAGCATTATCGCGGGTTGAACGATAGATGGCGGAGAAGAGCTCCACCACCCTTCGTCCCTCCTCGCCCGTCACCATTGGTTCTCTATCTGCAGTGATAGCGTCAAGAAAATCTTCCTCCTGACGCTGCATGTAGTATATCATGGGGTCAATTGTGCTGAAGAGAGCTGTATCTTCCTCTTTCCACTTCTCGGGAAGGCTCTCCTCGCCGGGAACACTCCATACATCGTTTACGGGAGGCTCGGCAATGCCTGTCATTCCGGCAATGAACATCGACCCGCCGTCAGTCTGAACGCCGACTGATGCTCCGTTCTCACCATGAACGTGAACCTTACCGTAAAGTCCGGGCTTCTGCGAATTGCTTACCACTATATTGCCTATTGCCCCGCTTTTGAACTTAATTATCGCCAGAGCCGTATCCTCGACTTCGATATAGGGATGGTTAAGATTCCTCCATATCCCATAAACCTCATCAATCTCTCCCATATACCAGAGCATTATATCGAGCTGATGAGGCGACTGATTGACAAGCACACCTCCGCCCTCATCCTTCCATGTTCCCCTCCAGGCATCGGAATCATAATAGGCTTTATCCCTCCAACCCATCATTGTAACAGTTGCAAGGACAGGTCTTCCTATCTTTCCTGCTTCGATTGCTTCCTTAACTCTCATAACCGGCGGGTACCATCTGCGCTGACTGATTACTCCCAGCTTCACCCCTGCCCTTCTGCAGGTATTAATGATCGCGTCGCAATCTTTAAGGTCAGAAGCGAGAGGCTTCTCAACCAGGACATTCGCTCCTGCTTCAGCCGCTTCAATGGCAGGTTGCAGGTGGAAGGGGTGTGGTGTGCAGACCAGCACCAGATCAATATTCTTTTCGCTGACCATTCCTGAAATGTCAAAAAATGGAGAAGTCTTGTAAGTGGCAGCAAAATCCTCTGCTGTTTTGGGGGTCCTGCTCCAGACCCCTGCAAGACGAGCATGGGGTATATTCTGAATCGCTTTTGCATGAAGATGTGCCACCTTACCGCATCCAGCGATTGCAACGTTAAAAATTTTGTGGGTCATTCAGATTGAGTCTTATATTATCGTAAGTAATTCCTTTTCAAAATATTTACATTAACACCTGGTCAATAATGATTACTGCAAGATCCATCACATTCGTCATTGTCGGACCTGTAATAACATGTCCGTCGGTAGCTTTGAAGAAATTGTATGAGTCGAAATCGGCGAGGTATTTTGAAGCGTCCACATTAAGTGATGAAGCCAGGTGGAATGTTGCTGAATCGACAATTGCCCCGGCAGCGTTTGTCGGACCATCGCTTCCGTCTGTTCCGGCAGCAAGTATCGTGATTCCCGAACAGTTCTGCAGTTTCATTGCCGTGAGAAGTGCAAGATGCTGATTCCGTCCGCCGGTCCCGTTGCCGGCAACCTTAAGTGTCGATTCTCCGCCAAAAAGCAGACAGACCGGCTTTGAAACATCAGGGTCATTTTTGTACCACATGGCTTTGTCGACAAGGTATTGTGAGACAGTCTCCACATCGCCCTGCATCCCTGAATCTTCGATAAAGGTATTGAAACCCAGTTCTTCGGCCTTCTCTTTTGCAGCTTCCAGGGCGGTAAGGTTAGAACCCGCTATAATATTAAGTGTGCGGGCAAACAGGGGGTCATCCGGACGAGGTGTTTCCGGCCGTCTGCCCTCCATCCCGTCTTTAAGGTAATTGAGTATGCCTGCCGTAACGTCGGTGGTGAGGTTGTACTTTTCCAGTACCTGCATTGCTTCAGCAAAGGTTGAGGTATCAGGGGCAGTCGGGCCCGAGGCGATAACCTCAGGCTGGTCACCGATCACATCAGAAAGAAGAAGGTTAACCGACCTTGCCGGTGATATTGCTCTTACGAGCTGGCCCCCCTTCACCTGTGAAAGATGCTTCCTTACGGTGTTGATCTCTCTGATATCCGCACCACACCTGACAAGGAGGTTGTTGATAATAACAATATCTTCGGGAAGCAAGCCCTCAGGTATATCTGTCAGCAAAGCCGATCCTCCTCCGGAGAACAGACCGATCACAAGATCTTTTTCGCCGGCATTTCCTGCTATTTTTAGAATCTCTTCCGTAGCAAGAAATCCATTCCTGTCAGGAAGCGGGTGACCTGCCTCTGTTACAGTGATCTTTCTGAGCGAACATGCATAACCATATTTGACTACAATGTGTCCGCCGGCAATTCTGTTGCCGAGTATGCTTTCCACATAATGGGCCATTGATGCACTGGCCTTTCCGGCTCCGATAACAAAGATGTTATCAATCTCATCAAGTTGAAATTCATGGCCGCCTATTAACAATTGATTGCCACTAACAGATATCTGATTCATCACCAGTCTGTCTGGAAGGACGCCTCTTACCCCTCCGATAAAGATCTGTTCGGCTGATTCCCTGCTATTCATATTTCTGTAACATGGATTACGTTAGTTCAGGGTAAAAATAACTTAAACCGTTTAAATTACAGAATAAAACTTGAGGTTATCCATACAAAGATTAAGGAGAGCCATTATTACTGCCCTTAATAATTCAGGTGTATCTCGCTGACTGATTTAATTGCCCTGTCTGAGAAGAAATCGGGAGTGGCAAATACCCTGTACAATCCGCCGTCAGCACCAGGTTTGTATCGTACCAGAAGGAATTCCTGCTGATCGTTCCTGTTGAAGACCTCGGAATACGACAGTGCGCAGCGATATCCGTCAAGCCCGGCGATACACATGATCCCCTCTCGCAGAACTTCTTTATCAACAGGATAATAGTGCAGAAGGAGATCCCTGAGAATAAAACCTGAGAAGGGCTGGGTGCTATGGATCCCTCTTCCTCTGCCATAAAATATTGTGTTATAAGTTACTAATGGAGGATCATCCTGTAATCCGGTTATCCGGGCGATATGCTCTCCCGCGTGGAAGAGATCAAAATACGCCGAGTTTAAAGGAGAGACTCCTCTTTCGACTGCAAAGGAACGCGGGAATGAGCGGACCCTGATATTTACGGGGGAGGAAATATTTCTTTCAGTTATCAGGTCACTTCCTGAAACGATCTTACAAGCGGAAGGCAGGTCCCAGAGATCGTCGCTTCTGGAAGGCACTATCCTGGAAACATCCGTTGCTATAATAATTTTATGCAGGTTATTCGGATAAAATATTTCGCCCCAGCTGAATACAGCCTTTTCGCCAGCCTCATTCACAATCTCAATAAACAGATCGATTATTGAGCCGAATTCGGAATCATTTACTTTCTGAGGCATACGGTCGTTAAGTATATCGAACAATGAGTATCCGTCGTACCGGTAAGCTCCAATAAACTTATCGGAACCATCATCCTGCAGCAGGGTTTCCTTAACAATGACCGATCGTTTTGGCAAGCGTGAAAAATCCACATAACCCGGATTGGCTATCTCTCCCTCGATAGTTATTTTATTCAGGGCAAGGGGATATGTTTCAGTGTTGTCATAAAAATTATTGGTCACTTCCGCTGTATCCGGAAACTGGTAATAATTATCCGTGCAGGGATTTTGCTTAACACTTTCTGACATACAGGAAGTTAAGATCGTAATTGCGAGCAGAAGAAAAAATGGTTTCATAGATATTGTTAATTATTCGTTCTTACCACAGAGTTGTACGGAGTTAACCGGAGTTTCACTGTTCTTTTTCCTCTGTGTTACTCGGTATAAACTCCGTGTGACTCCGTGTTTAAATATTTTCCGGCGTTCTATCCAAAGAACAGGTACGCGATAAATATCGCCGCTATTGCACCTGCGAGGTCAGCAATCAGGCCACATCCGACAGCATGACGTGTATTTTTTATCCCCACCGATCCGAAATAGACTGCAATGATATAAAAAGTTGTATCGGTTGCCCCCTGGAGTGTGCATGCCAGCCTTCCAATAAACGAATCGGCCCCGTGGGTTGTCATAGCATCTATCATAAGTCCCCTGGCTCCGCTTCCGCTGAGGGGTTTCATGAATGCGACAGGCAATGCACCTGTAAACTCCGTGTCGAAGCCGAGCCAGGCAAAGAATTGGGCCATACCTCCGATAACGAAATCCATGGCTCCCGATGCCCTGAATATACCAATCGCAACAAGTATAGCCACAAGGAAAGGGATGATCTTTACGGCTATCCCGAAGCCCTCCTTTGCTCCTTCAATGAAGGCATCATAAACATTGACTTTCTTTATAAGGGCAAGGACAATAAAAAGCATTATGATCGTGAGAAGTATAAAATTGGCTGTAAAGGTTGAGATTTCCGTTATCTGCTCCTTCTGGAGAGTGCTGAAATAGTAAATTATCCCGGCTATGATAGCCGTAAGTCCGCCCAGGTAGGCCAGTATCACTTTGTCGAACAATTTGATTTTCTGAATGATGGCAACCGAGATAAGTCCTGCGATGGTGGCAAAATAGGTGGCGATCAGGATGGGGATAAAGATATCGGCCGGATTGACTGCCCCCAGCTGTGTTCTGTAAACTATAATACTTACCGGTATTATTGTCAGGCCTGAGGCATTCAATACAAGGAACATGATCTGGGCGTTTGAGGCAGTCTCCTTGTCTGTATTTACTTCCTGCATCTCCTTCATAGCCTTGAGTCCCATGGGAGTAGCAGCGTTATCGAGACCAAGCATGTTGGCCGATATATTAAGAATTATCGAGCCGTATGCAGGATGACCTTTAGGCAGTTCAGGAAACAGCTTCTGAAAAAGCGGACCGAAGAGACGCCCGAGGATCGCGACCACACCCCCTTTCTCACCCACTTTCATCAGTCCAAGCCACAGAGTAAGGACCCCCGTCAGGCCGAGAGAGATCTCGAAGCCGGTTTTTGCGCTTGAAAAGATTGAATTGACAAGGTCGTTGAATATCTGTGTGTTGCCGGCAAATATCAATTGCCCCAAAGCAACGATAAATCCGATCAGGAAGAAGGAGATCCAGATGTAATTCAAGGCCATTTCGCAAGATTGTGGGACTAAGATAAGGAATTAAAAAGATAAAAGATAAAAGGAAAAAGACAAAAGTTACGGCGTAAGGGTGCAGGGGCGCAGGGTCGCAAGGGCGTAGAGGCATAACGGCATAACGGCATAATGGCGCACACCGCCTTCGCCAAGGCTTCGGCGGTCAAAGGGTGTAACGGTGTAGAGGTAATGATGTAGTGAACTGCCAACTGCTACTTGCCAACTGCCAACTATCCTGTTTCAGGGAAATAGGGTATCTGATGTAACTATTTTGGATATATTTGTATAAACAACCGACGAAACTATGGCAAGGTTTTCAAGAATAGATGTAATAATAAAAATGAGAGAAACAGGGATCGTTCCCGTGTTTTATCATACAAACCCGGAAATATGCTGGAACGTAATAAAAGCCTGTTACGACGGAGGGGTAAGGATTTTTGAGTTCACAAACAGGGGCGATTTTGCCCATGAGCTTTTCAGTGAGCTTAACAAACAGGCCGAAAAGGAGGTCCCTGAGATGATCATGGGAACAGGCTCGGTAGTTGATGCCGCGACAACTTCTCTATATATCCAGCTCGGTGCGAATTTCATTGTCTCTCCGGTGCTGAATCCCGATATGGCTAAAGTCTGTAACCGGAGAAAGATTCTGTGGTCGCCCGGATGCGGTACTCTCTCAGAAATAAATCATGCTGAAGAACTTGGAGCTGAGATAGTCAAGATCTTTCCCGGATCATCGGTTGGTGGACCCGATTTCGTTAAGGCGATAAAGGGGCCATGCCCCTGGACAAGCATAATGCCGACCGGAGGGGTCGATCCGACAGAGGAGAATCTGAGTAAATGGTTCGGGGCCGGTGTCACATGTGTCGGTATGGGATCCAACCTTATAACGAAAGAAATAATCCGGGATAAGAACTGGACACTGCTTTCTGAAAAGGTGGCAGAAGCTATAAGAATTGCCGGAAAGTATATTGGAAAATAGTCCTGCAACAAGTGTGTCGTTATTTGTGTCTTAAGTGGTAAAACAATATCTCTTTGAACCACAAAGGCCACAAAGGAGATCACAAAGGACACTAAGGGAAAAGAGTAATATTAATTTCTATTATAACAGATATGAGAAACAAATTACTGAACTATACAATACTCATTATGAGTCTGTTGTTTACTCCGGTGTTACTGTCGGCGCAGGACATCACTCTGCCTGCACCTGTGAAGAGCGGAGGCAAGCCGTTGATGGATGCCCTGAATGAGAGGCAGTCCATACGGGAATATAAATCTGACGATCTGACTCTTCAGCAGCTTTCCAACCTGCTCTGGGCCGGTTGGGGAATAAACCGCCAGGCCGATATGAAGAGGACAGCGCCCTCGTCAAGGAACATGCAGGAGATCGATGTTTATGTTACTCTCCGCTCAGGGTTGTATCTGTATGATGCAGTCAATAATCTGCTCAAACAGGTTCACGGCAGGGATATAAGGGCTCTTACAGGTACTCAGGATTTTCCCGGGCAGG
>JAHYJA010000115.1 GCA_019429325.1 Bacteroidales bacterium | reverse complement strand
TTCCTTTAGTTTTATCAGCAGTGATCCCTCTTCAGACTGGAGAAGAAATGACGAATTTTCAAGAGACGATTTTATCTCTTCGGCATGCTCAAGCAATTCCTGCTCCCTTTCAAGCTCTTCCTGCTCACCCTGTTTCAGTTGAGCCTCCGCGAGCTGATTAAGCTGGAAAAGGTAATATTCAAGATCTGCCTTGTTCTTCTCATTAAGCTCCTTAACCTCTGCATACTCTTTTTTCAGCCTCCTGAAATTATTGAACGCTTCCCTGTAACCGTTCTTAAGCTTGAAAGTGCCTGCAAACGAGTCTATCACATTCAGCTGGAAGTTATTGTCATTCAGCATCAGGGTCTGGTGCTGGGAATGAATATCGATAAGCCTGCTCCCCAGTTCTTTAAGCAGATTGACGGTAACAGGTGTGTCATTGATGAAGGCCCGTGATTTTCCGGCAGGATTGATTTCTCTTCGCAGGATTGTAACCGGATCATAATCAAGCTCGTTACTGGCAAAGAAGTCTACGAGCTGATAATCCTCAATTCTGAATAAGCCTTCAACGACACATTTTTCCCTTTTATCAAGAAGTACATTTGTGTCCGCACGCGATCCGAGGATAAGGGAAAGGGCCCCGAGAAGTATTGATTTGCCGGCTCCTGTCTCGCCTGTTATTATTGTCAGTCCGGTTTCAAACTCAACGTCCAGTTCCCTGATCAGAGCGTAGTTCCGGACGAATAATTTAGCGAGCATAGACTTTCATTATGGGGTGTTGGAAGCAATTATCTTTTCGTATTTTGACTTGTTGGCCGGGTCTATCTCTGTAAGGATCTGAATAACACGGCTTTTCTCCTCGGGAAATGCTTCTGAAAAGATATTTACCAGCTCGTCTGTCTTCGATTCCATTACAACCTGCAGGAGATACATAAAAGGATCCGGTTTTCTCCTGTACACATCCTGTATCATTCGTAAACTTTCTACTATACTGGTCCGGGCTTCAGTTATCCTTGACTCCATTCTGTCAAGACCATTAATGCCATATTCATAGACAAATCTTCTGACGCCCTCATATTGCTTGTCAAGGGCATTCTTCACCAGCCAGTACCTGTTCCTGTTCCTTGAACCGTCATAGGGTTTCCAGCCAGGTTCCGGAGCATTCTGGGCATTTGTAACAATTTTCTCTGCTATCTGGAAGAATTCGGTACCTCCCTCATGCGAAAATGAATCATAGTCGAAGCCCAGAATGATATATGCATAATAGGCCAGTACGGAAACAAGATTCGACCTGTGAGAACCCGGATCAAATTCAAGTGGCTGGAACTCAACATACCTGAACTGGAAGCTGTTATCAATAAAGTTCAGAAGCGTTGTATTGTAAGTGGTATTGTATACCGGTCGTCTCAGCTGGACCTGGATGGTGCCCCTGAATTCGTCGGCTGAAAGCTGGTCGGTAAGGTTTATGAGAATATTGCAGTCGATCCTCTCGGCATAGCTGTAGACATGGTTTGTCCAAACGGTGTTGTTCATGAACTCGTAAATATCGCGCTGCATGGTTTCGAACACCTGCCTGTTTGATCCCTGAATTTTCTGGGCAGAGATCTGAACATTGCAATTCAGCTCCTGAGAAGAAATTACTCCCGGAAAAAGAAAAAGAAGCATTAATGGCCAATATCTTATTTTTTTACCTGGCATCAGTCGGGTGTGTTTATCATGGAGACAATTTTAGCAATGATATCTGCGGCAACTGCCTCTTTTGATTTCAACTCAAATTTATAAATATTATTGTTTCTGTCGATCATGGTGACCTTGTTTGTATCGTACCCGAAACCCGATCCTTCGTCCCGGAGGGAATTCAGAACTATAAGATCCAGATTCTTCCGTTTGAGTTTGGCAACGGCATTATCAAGCTCATTATCTGTTTCGAGTGCGAATCCGGCCAGAAACTGTCCCGGTTTTTTCATTCTGCCGAGTCTTTCCGCGATGTCGGTTGTTGGCTTAAGCCTGAGGATCAGACTGTCACCTCTCTTTTTGATCTTCTTTTCCTCGAAGTGTTCCGGCGTGAAATCCGCCACTGCTGCTGCGAGTATAGCTATATCTGCTTCAGGAAATCTGGAAATACATTCATGTGCCATGGAATCAGCATCGACTACATCAATTACCTTCACATTGTTGCTGGCAGGCCTTATATTTACAGGTCCCAGTACCAGGGTAACCTCTGCACCTGAATCCGCAGCTGCATCAGCAACAGCTATTCCCATTCTGCCTGATGAATAATTGCTAAGGAACCTGACCGGATCAATTCTTTCCCGTGTAGGTCCTGCGTTAATGAGGATATGCTTATCCTTCAGCCGGTTTGATTTTTTTTTTGAAGAAATCTTCGATCTCTTTTACTATATCCCCGGGCTCAGCCATCCGGCCTTTACCGGATAGTCCGCTGGCCAGTTCACCACTTACAGGATCGAGGATATGGTTTCCGTGAGCCCTGAGTGTTTCGATATTCTTTTGCGTTGAAGGATGTTTAAGCATGTCCATATCCATCGAAGGAGCAACGAATACCGTACAGCGGGCAGAAAGGTAAGTTGTCAGCAGGAGGTTGTCAGCAATACCCGTGGCCATTTTGGCTATGGTATTTGCCGTTGCCGGTGCAATGATATAGAGATCAGCCCATAATCCAAGATCGACATGGCTGTTCCAGTCGCCGTTTTCAGGATTATAGAACTCCGACAAAACAGGATTCCCTGACAGGGTGGAAAGTGTAAGAGGTGTAATGAATTCTTTTGCACCGGCACTCATTACTGTTTTTACACTGGCCCCCTTTTTAACAAGGAGTCTGATAAGGGTTGCGCTTTTATAAGCGGCAATGCCTCCGGTGACACCGACAAGTATGTTCCTGCCTGTAAGCACTTAAATTCAGATTTTGCTTTTAGCCGGGTTTTTCTCGGGGTTCCTGTGAAATATCTTGTTATCTTCGAGCTCCTGTAATGCTAAAAGGGTCGGTTTGGGAAGCTTCTCGTAGAATTTGGAAATTTCAATCTGTTCACGGTTCTCAAAAACCTCTTCCAGATTATCAGAATATGACGCAAATTCCTCAAGCTTTTTGTTCAGTTCCTGTTTCATTTCAACGGAAATCTGATTAGCTCTTCGTGAGACAATAACTACCGTCTCATAAATGTTCCCGGTATCGCTCGTCAGGAGATCCAGGTTTCTGGTAATTGTCGTTGTCGGGGCCATTGATTTTCTGTAATCCATATTATTATTCTATGTTTTTGAATTCTGTATCTATTGTGCCGGTCTTGAGAAATTTTGTCGTTGCCTGGTAAATCCTGCCAACCTCCCTGGAATATCTGCTTTCCGGAAACTCTTCCATAAATGAGAAATAATCGTCCAGTGTATCCTGAAACCTCTCCTTTTGCCTGTTGGGCTGGCTGTTTTCAGCGAATCGGTAAAGAGAGTTCAGCTTAAGGAACATCATTTCCTCCCTGTATTTTGATTCTGTGTACTCCTTCAGGCTGTTGTTCAGGGCTACAATGGCAGCCCTGTACTCAGTCATGTCATAGTAGAGTCGTGCACTGAGATACGATTTCTCGACGAGGCGATCCTCCAGTTCTCTGATCAGTGCTATGCTCTCTTCGACCCTGGGGTTGTTCGGGTATCTGTTTATGAAAATGGTGAAGCCCTCAATCGCACTTCTTGAACTTGCCTGATCGAGTTCGGCCCTGGGGGAGATGTTATAATCGCATTTGGCAGCCATAAAAGCTGCTTCCTCAGCATATTTGCCAAAAGGAAACTGCTCCACAAAAGATTTGAAATAACCGCCGGCCATGTAATAATCCCTCATTTCATAATAGCTCTGTGCGTTCAGCCAGTTCAGCTCTTCTGCCTCTTCTGTAGCCCTGTATCTTGGCAGTATCTGCGAAAGCAGTTCCGTAGCCTTTGAATACTGCCCTGCTTCAAAATACTCCCCTGCCCTGGTCTTCTTAAGCTCATAATCACTGCTCTTGAGTAGCTTCTCATACTCACCGCAGGAGCTTGCTAAAACAAGAATTATCAGTATGAAATTTACCCTGATCCTCATAAAAAAAACGTTGCGCAAAAGTACGGATTTTTTCTGATACCAGTCAAAAAAACGAAATTAATATGCAATTATTTTATTTATGGGCATCTGCGCTATAAATTAGGTATAAATAAGTATCGGGTTATAGTTGTAAATCTTTACTTTTGTGCCTTAATTCAATTAAGCAATCTGTTATGGACATATTCGACAAAATCAAAACCAACAAGGGCGCTCTTGGTCAGTATTCTGATATGGCCCATGGATATTTCATGTTTCCCAAACTTGAAGGAGAAATCGCTCCAAGGATGAAATTCAGGGGCAAGGAAGTTTTAAACTGGAGCCTGAATAACTATCTCGGGTTGGCGAATCATCCCGAAGTAAGGCAGTATGATTCAGAAGCTGCGGCTCAATACGGGCTGGCTTATCCCATGGGTGCAAGGATGATGTCGGGCCACACCTCGGTGCATGAGAAATTTGAGAAGATGGCGGCGGAGTTCACCGGCAAGGAGGATGCATATCTTTTGAATTACGGATACCAGGGAATGGTTTCAATTATTGATGCTATTGCCGACAGGCGTGATGTGATCGTTTATGATTCTGAATCGCACGCCTGTATCATGGACGGCCTGAGACTTCATATGGGCAAAAGGTTTGTCTTCCAGCATAATGATATCGCGAGCTGTGAGAAACAGTTGCAGAGAGCTGAAAAGATTGCAGCAGAGACTAAAGGTGGCATACTTGTGATTACAGAGGGTGTCTTCGGCATGGCAGGCGATCTCGGAAAGCTCGACCGCATAGCCGCCCTGAAGGAAAAGTATAATTTCCGTTTTCTGGTTGATGACGCTCATGGATTTGGCACAATGGGTGCAACGGGCGCGGGCACCGGTGAGCACTTTGGTGTTCAGGACAAGATTGACATATATTTTGCAACATTTGCCAAAGCGATGGCAGGTATCGGAGGATTTGTGTCAAGCACCAGTGAAGTAATTGACTATCTAAGATACAATCTCAGATCGCAGATCTACGCAAAATCCCTGCCGATGGCAATGACGTTGGGTGCCATAAAGAGACTGGAGCTTATTCAGACCCACCCCGAATACAAGGAAAAGTTATGGATCATCGTAAGGACACTTCAGAAAGGGCTGAAGGAAGCCGGGCTAGATCTCGGAAGAACTGAGTCACCGGTAACCCCCGTGTTCATGAAGTGCAACCTGATGCAGGTCACCCAGCTGATTTACGATCTCAGGGAGAATTTCAACATCTTCTGCTCAGTGGTCATCTATCCTGTGGTGCCAAAGGATGTCGTGATGCTACGCCTTATTCCCACAGCCTCACATACCCTTGAAGATGTGGAATACACGGTTAATGCTTTCAGGGAAATCAAGAAGAAACTCGATAATAACGAATATCCTCTCACTCCTGCTGACTTTTCAAAGTAGGGTGCGACCCATCTTTAAATCCGGTATTGCCGCGAATCAGGGATTTTCTCCCGGTCTTTTGAACATTTGCATCAAATAGGGGTTATATGTGAAGAAAAAAGCTGACTCGTTGGTAAACGGGTTTTCTTTTTGCTGTTAAAACCCAGATATGGAAATAACCGAGAAGAAGGATCTTCGAAATCTCCTTAAAGGATATAATATGCTATTGTACTTTTCCGGAAGTATGATAATGATTGAACCCACAGAGGAGTGTGTAGCTGATTTCTGGAAGACAGGCATTCTGAAATTTCTCCCCGTGGGAAGTAAAAATCCGAGATTTACCAGGGCAGCATCCCAGTTGAGGGATTCATGCACTGATAAGGCAACCTGCAGAAAAATGCTGCTGGATGACTTCAACAGGCTTTTCACCGGATTGAACCTTACACTGCCTTTAGCATCCGAGTGGAATGGCGTCAATAATGAGTCTTATGCAAAGCAAATTGATTCAGTAACAGATTTCTACAGGTCATACGGATGGAAATCCAAATACCAGGGGCTTATCCCCGACGATCATCTCGGGATCGAACTTCTTTTTCTTACGATCATGATAGACAAATATCTCTCGTTCGATGATGAGGCATGCCGGAAGGAGATGAGCAGTGAGATAAGACGCTTTATCAGAAAGCACATTCTGACATGGATCCCTGAATGGAACGAAAAAGTCCAGGCCAATGCGCTATCGCTATGCTACAAAGGGATCAGCACACTGATTTATGCTTCGGTTGAGGATCTGGACAGGATCTTTTATTCTGCTGACTGACCAGGTTCGTGAAAAACTATTACGTATTAAGATCCGCAAGATATCGTTCCGCATCGATTGCTGCCATGCATCCTGAACCAGCTGCAGTAACTGCCTGTCGGTAGTGAGGATCCTGAACATCTCCGGCTGCAAAAACACCGGGAACGTTGGTTTGTGTGGTACCTGGAAGAGTCCTGATATATCCGACGGCATCCGTATCAATGTATTTCCTGAAGATCTCGGAATTGGGAGTATGTCCTATGGCAAGGAAGAAGCCGTCGATCCTGATTTTGATCACTTCAGCTTCCGGTGTGCCTTTTTTCCTGACAAGAACTACACCCTCGACTCCTTTTTCACCGAACAGGTCCACTGCCTCATGCTCCCAGAGTATTTCAATATTCTCCCTGTTGATTACCCTCTCCTGCATTGCCTTGGAGGCTCTCAGCACATTTCTTCTGACAATCAAATAGACCTTCCGGCAAAGTCCTGCGAGGTAAGTGGCTTCCTCCGCCGCAGTGTCGCCGCCACCAACAACAGCCACATCTTTTCCCCTGAAGAAATAACCATCACAGGTGGCACAGGCAGAGACTCCCATGCCGGCATATCTCGTTTCTGCTTCCAGACCAAGATATCTGGCTGTGGCGCCGGTTGAAATGATCACTGTATCGGCTTCAATAACTTTAGTGTGATCAATTATGACCCTGTGCCTGGTCCCGGAGAAATCGACATCCGTGGCCATGCCAAACCTTACTTCCGTCCCGAAGCGTTCAGCCTGCCTTTTAAAATCTTCCATCATGTCCGGCCCGCTGATCCCATCGGGATAACCCGGATAATTTTCAACATCCGTGGTGGTAGTAAGCTGACCTCCCATCTGCATACCGGTATAGACAACCGGACTGAGATTGGCCCTGGCTGCATAGAGTGCAGCTGTATAGCCAGCGGGACCAGAGCCTAAGATCAGGCACTTTACCTGTTCAGCTTCCTCATTGCTCTTCTTTTCAGCATCCGGCTTCTCCGGTTGCAGGTTCAAGGGTTTGATAAAATCCATATCTGATTGATTTATTAATCTGTAAATTTACAAAAAACAGAAACCCTGCCGTTGTACGGTATATTAATATTGTGATCTTCCTGGTTATTATTCCTTGTTTTCGCCATGAATCACTTCATGCATTATACTATACAGCCTGCCTGTTTCCTTTGAGTCCTTAGTGATACCCTGGTGTCCTTCGTGGTTAAATCTTCCTCCTTTTGGTCCTTCGTGGTTAAATCTTCCTCCTTCGGGTCCTTCGTGGTTAAATCTTCCTCCTGAGAACTATATAGAGATGATTATCTGATATTTTCCTTAAATCATCCGGATGCAATGTTAAACCGGTACCTGGCAGTACTTCCTTATCATTTTTAAGGAACCCCGGAAATTCCCGGCACAATTCTTCAGTACTGCATTTGACTGATATCACAGTTTTCTCTTCATCCTCCAGAATAACAGCTGTATAGCCTGATATTCCCTTAAAAAAATCTTCAAGATCGGGAGATCCGTTAACGACCCCCAGTCTTCCTCTTGCCAGGAAGCAGTTATTCTGTATCTCCTCCTTCGATGTACCCGGCAGATACGAAGTCAGATCCAGTACCGGTTCCCTGATCTTTCCGGCTATTATTTTTGCTATCTCCAGTGATGCATCCTTATCCTCGCCGGAGCCCCGTCCGTTAATTATGCTCACATAATATGATCCCCTGCAAAACTGAAGATGGTACCCTGTCTGGCATGTGAAATCTGAGACAGCAGGTTTCTGAGCACATTTAAATCTCGAAACCGAATAAATACCGAATGCCGCTTCAGGATCTGTCATCCGATAAATTGCGGTTTTATAATTTCCTCCCCTGTAGTTTATCTCTGTCACCTGCGCTGCAATAAAACCATATTCAAGGTAGAGGTCGGCACCTCCGTTAATATAACCGTAAAGCGCAGTCCCGCTGAATGTTCTTGCAGATGAAAAATCAGCTTCAGGCAAATCGTTTTTATCAACAGAAGGTAAGTTTTCAGCCGGTTGTGCGAAAAGAATGCATGACTGGAGGATGAGTATAAAGGTGTTTAAGATAAGTCTGGACATGGTTGCTGGTTGCTGCCCGCCTTCGCCATCACCTTCGCTTTGCTACGGCGATCGAAGAAGGCTTCGGACTTCGGCCGACGTAGTCGGCTTCGTCCGACAAAGTCGGCGGGTAAAAGTTGCTGGTTGCTGGTTAGTGACTTACCGATTACTGATTACCGATTACTGATTACTGATTACAATGCGCAGCGTAACTAGCTCAAATCCAGTAATTTCAAATTTATTCTGTTCACGTCTGAGATACCAAGTCCCAGCTCTGAGGCCATGGAAAGGAAAGTGAGCACCTGTGGTGTCGGAGCTTTCTGCAAGCCCTCTTCAATCCTTTTGGCTGCAATGATATCATAAGCTACTCTGTCCATGGCCACCGGATCTGATGCGACAAGGATTGAATTGTAGTTGCATATAAATTCCGGATTTGCCCCGGGTCCGCCGTTAAAGCATCCCCTGAGACCGTCGCAGATATTCAGGACAACCTTATCCCGAAGAGGAGCGAATGCACACACTTCGGCGCAAGTTTCATTCCAGAGGCTGGCATGAAGTCTTCCGGTGTTCGAGACTGAGCCATAGGCCAGATTCTTCATTGCATTTGTAATGGATGATCCGGCATTCTTAAGAATTGGAATATTGATTATTTTATCGACCTCCTGAGTAACGATCTTTGTGAAATATGAATACTTGCCGCCGTTAACCATAAAAGGCATGGTTTCAGCATCATACTCTCCCTCAACATCTGCCCAGTAGTACCAGTCCCTGTCGATATTTTTCTCACCATAGAGTTTTCCGTTGCTGTCATGATAACCACCGGCTTCATCCTGCATTTCAGTTCCCATGATCCTGATACCGGGGTAGTCTTCAGCAGTGAAGCCGGTCTCCTTAAGCTGCATATCCCGTCTGTCCCAGATTATTATGTTCTTTTTATTTATACCACTCTCTGTCAGCTGTTTAACAACTGACTTGACTACAGCATGGCTGGTTGTCAGAAGTGTGCCGGCGACAGGGTTCACCTTCAGTCCTATTTTTTCCCCCGGACTGACGAACATCCTCCAGGCCTTTTTCAGGTTTTTCTGTCCCGTCAGTTCAAGCATAGCTTTTTCGATCATCTTAAATGCCTCTGAATCGACCGGTACATCTCCGGCCACGGAAGACATGTTTTTAACATGAATGACTTTTCCCGGGAATATGCCGGGCATGGAGGAGGCTTTGCGGGGAATTTTTGCTGCGGCGCTGACATTTGTTGCAGGTTTACCCTGAGTCTGATTAAATTCTGAGGCAATGGCAGGGATCTTTTTTAAAGCAAGTGCGGCGGTACCGGCGCTGAGAAGATAGAAAAATTTCCGGCGGGTTAAGGTGTGTCGTTTCATTAAGCTGGAGGTTTGTGTTTGTGAAATTTGTAATGCAAATATAGGAAGAATTTGGTGGAACACCTCCGGTGTTCGTAATCCTGAATTATGTTCACAATCCAGCAATGATGGAACACCTCCGGTGTTCCGAACCGCGGAGCGGTTCCACCAATGCTAACCATCCGGACACACCAAATCCTCTTAAACCGCGGAGCGGTTCCATCACTGCTAACCATCCGGACTCTCCAAGCCCTCTTAAACCGCGGAGCGGTTCCATCACTGCTAACCATCCGGACTCTCCAAGCCCTCTTTAACCGCGGAGCGGTTCCACCAATGCTAACCATCCGGACTCTCCAAGCCCTCTTAAACCGCGGAGCGGTTCCATCACTGCTAACCATCCGGACTCTCCAAACCCTCTTAAACCGCGGAGCGGTTCCACCAATGCTAACCATCCGGACTCTCCAAGCCC
>JAHYJA010000263.1 GCA_019429325.1 Bacteroidales bacterium | reverse complement strand
CAGACCCAATCCGGTCGGCCTTCTCGGCTGCGACGGGACTGTTCTTAAAGAGGAATACTTCACCTTCGTAGGAGGCGCCTCAATACCGTTGTGCCATTCAATGACCCCAGGAGAAATGGCTATATGGATAAGGGAAAAGCATATCCCTGGATGCGATCTTCACGTCATCGGCATGGATAACTGGAACCGCCGGTCGCTATACAGCGATACCGGATTGCCCTGGGTACTGCCCTCCCCCAACCTTCCCACTCTCTGTTCTGCACTTGTTTACCCCGGGACTGTGCTTATGGAGGCTCTTAATATATCAGAAGGAAGAGGAACTACAACTCCTTTTGAACTTTTCGGTGCTCCCTGGCTGAATGCAGAAAAGCTCATTACTGAACTCATATTCAGAAAATTGCAGGGCTGCGCCTTCAGGGTGCACAATTTCATACCCACGTTCAACAAATATTCAAACGAACTTTGCGAAGGTATTCAGATACATGTCACAGATCCGTCAAAATACAGGCCCGTAGAGACAGCGCTCCATATTTTTGATGCAATTATGAAGATTTCGGGCCCGGGTGCAATGAAATTCAACCCGCCTCCGTATGAATATGAGGAAGTACTTATGCCCTTCGATATTCTTTCAGGTGATGACAAAATGAGGAATTGCCTTGAGAACAGGCTTAAGGTAAACACTGAAATTGAAAGATGGAATGACGAAACAGCTGATTTTCTGAAGGAGTTTGAAAGTATACGGCTGTACAAATAGCCTGTCTGGAACTGTCACTCTGCCACAACTATTCGAACAGCCCCTGATCACGCAGCAACAGCAAAATAGCTGATTGGGAAACAACTACCAGTTTCTCCTTATTGAACTCTATTTCAACAGAGCTGCTTTGCATGTAAAGAGCCAGATCGCCCTCTCTGGGCTGCAGTGGAATATATCTTGGTTCATTTCCTGAAGGCTTCCATTTTTCATCGGGGTCACCCGCGTCAGGCACCGGATAGCCCGGGCCCACCTTTATGACATAACCCGCCTGCACTTTGTCATTTTCCTGTACTCCCGGCGGAAGGTAAAGGCCGCTTTTTGTGGTTGACTGGGGAACCCTTGGCTTTATCAAAACCCTGTCTCCCACCACTATCAGCTTGTCAAGGTCTTTTACTTCAAGATTCATTGCCGTGGTTCAGTTTCTGCTTTACATTTGAGCTGCAATATAGTTTAAACTTTGCTTTTTTTAGTCCCATATTTGCTTTCTTTGTTGCAACATTTTCAAAGACATGGTCTATCTGATTCTTTGCATACTATCATCAACATTGATACTGGTCGTTTTCAAAACGATGAACAGGCTTAAGATAAGCACACTCGATGCGATTGTTATCAACTATTTTGCTGCCTCGGCGCTTGGAATTCTTACGGGACAGTCAGCAGGATTAACTCCCTTTGATCGTGACTGGTTTCATATGTCTCTGATCCTGGGTTTTCTGTTTGTTTT
>JAHYJA010000262.1 GCA_019429325.1 Bacteroidales bacterium | reverse complement strand
AGGGCATAAAGTGCCCTGGGAGCGAGGTACTCATTCCATTCAAAAAGAAAGGCATACGCATCCTTTTCGGCCAGAAGTCTGCCCGTGGCCACGGGAGGGCTTGTCAGTTCCGCACCTGTAAGTCCCTGCATCTCTTTTGACTGGGTTATCGCTGTATATTGGATATTGAATGACATCGGCAATACCCAGGTTGATACATCATAGAACAGGCTGTCGGTGAATTCACTGACCGGTTCAAAAAGACTTCTGACAAAACGATATTCAGTTTGCCTCAATGGTACCACATAACTGGTGCCGGCCTTGTACTGCACTCCCTCCTTTGTTATATCCCTGTTTAGCAGAAACACCCTGATCCGGTGCTGTAACAGGTTGCTGATGAATTCCGACACCCTCGAATTATCATCAGGCTCAGTGAATATGTAAGCTTTAACAGGATGTTTATCAGCAAGTGTCAGGGCATCCGTGTAGAAATTCCTCTGGCTGGCCAGGAGCTGATCCTTCATTTCCAGCCCTGCCTGCAGTGATGAGAGCGATACAGTGAACTGGTTCCTTATCGCGAAGGGGAACGACAGCATTCCGGCAGGTGTTTCCCTGAGATGTCCTCTTACTCCTGCCTGTTCAAAAAGAATCCCTACCGAGCCATGAATGTCGGGATAAGATGAACCTTTGCCGACATAGAAATCATCATAGCCCTCTTCAGTATAATAAAGACTGCCGATAGCATTGAGGTATTTCTCGTGATATTTTCCAATCTCTGCCGTAAGATCCTGATTATCCGGAGGTGTGAGAGGATTATTTCGGCTCTGGACACCCGGCTGAAAGAAGAAAGTAGTGTTTGCTCCCATTTCGTGGTGGTCGGTATTGATATTAGGCTTCCAGCGGTGGAATGCTGCAACTCGTCCAACCGATTCAGGATGCTGAAGCATTATATAATCGCGGTTAAGATCGAACCAGTAGTGATTTGTTCTTCCCCCCGGCCAGTACTCACTGAATTCCCACGAAAGCGGATCGGTGTTGTTATTAAGACTTTTTGTGAAGTTCACCCATGAGGAATGGCGTTGCATCCCGTCGGGGTTGAGCGATGGATCAATAAGGATAACTGCATTTTTCAGAAGTTCGTCAATCTCCTTTCCTTCTCCGGCAACAAGATGCCAGGCTGTAAGGACAGATGCATTAGGGGCGCTGGATTCGTTACCGTGGACACCGTAACCCAGCTTGATGAAAACAGGCATTCCGGTAATATCGATGCTTCCCGACACAGAAGGGTCACAGAGCTGCAGATGTTGTTCGCGCAGTCTCTCAAGGTTCCTTATATTTTCCGGCGAACTGATTATAAGGTGTCCCAGTGCCCTCTTCTCGTGACTCCTGCCATACTCCTCCCAGACTGCCCTTTCAGATACTTCAGCCAGTTTCAGCATGTAGAAAATGAGCTTGTCGTGGGTCAGATGCCATTCTCCGATACCATGTCCGGCGAACTGGTCAGGAGCCGGGATTGCAGGGTTATACCTCACCCCTTCAGGAAGATAAAAAT
>JAHYJA010000114.1 GCA_019429325.1 Bacteroidales bacterium | reverse complement strand
CGGAAATTGGAGAAAGACAATATAATATACATATTCTATGAAGACCTGTTTTAAATTACCAGTTAGTACAGAAAACCATTACAGCAGAAAATCCACCAGTTTTTGGAAAAGGATACTCTTCCTATACATGACCGTCTATTGTTTCATCTCAATTTACGGATGCTCCGGAAAGGTTCAGGTTACATGTGAATGGCCATGTTTCCACGGTCCGGACCGGACAAACAAATCATCTGAGACAGGTCTCCTGAGGGAGTGGCCTGAAGGTGGACCCCGTCTTGTATGGGAGGCAGCCGGCCTTGGTGAAGGCTTCAGCACTGTTTCAATCGGTGGAGGCTTTATTTATACGGCCGGAATTTCAGACAATCAGTCATACGTCTTCTGTTTCGATCTTGCAGGGAACCCTGTCTGGAAACAGCCTAACGGAGGTTCATGGTCCACAAATGCCTCCTGGGCAAGTTCATACATAGGTCCGAGAAGCACTCCGACATATGTTGGAGGGGTAGTATATCATCTGGGCGATATGGGGCGCCTGGCCGCCTTAGACGCTGAATCAGGTAAAGAGATATGGCATAAGGAATTACGGGAAGAATTTGACGCAGACATCCCTGAATACGGCTATGCCGAATCGCTTCTGACAGACGGCGACCATATCTACGTCCGTCCGGCAGGAAGAAAGGGCTTTCAGGTTTGCCTTAACAGGAAGACAGGAGAGTTGATCTGGGCAAACACTGAGATCCCCGGTATTGAGGGTTACTCATCTCCGGTTATTATGGATTTCGGGGGATATCGTCAGATACTGGCTTCAAGCTCAAACTGTTACTATGGTGTGGATACAAAAACCGGAAAACTCCTCTGGAAAGTCGATTTTGAGAATCAGAGAGAGCTTAACATCACCGATCCTGTCGTCAGGGGTGATCATGTATTCATCTCAGGAGGGTACGGAAAGGGGAGCATGCTCTTCAAACTTACCGGGACCGGTGAAGAAATTATTCCTGAAATTATATGGGAAACTGAGCTGATGGATAATCACCATGGCGGAGTTATCCTTCATGAAGGGTATCTGTATGGCTCCGGCAGCAATTCACAGGGATGGTTCTGTCTCGATTTTATGACAGGGCAACAGGCATGGAATGACATCCGGGGGAAAGGCTCCGTTACTTTCGCAGACCGGATGCTTTACTTGCTCGATGAAAGGGGTACCATAAGGCTTGTCCAGGCAAAGCCTGAAAGTTTTGAAGCAAAAGGCGAGTTTAAGGTTCCCGGGGGAGGCAGGGGGATGTACTGGGCTCATCCTGTAGTCTGCGGGGGCCGTCTCTACATCCGTCATGCAGATAAGCTTTTCGTGTATGATATCAGCGTGAATGGACAAAATTAAATATTCACAACTTTAAAAGGATCTTAATCAGTAAATCCAGTCAATTTACTAATTTTAGGTTGAATTGTTAAACTCAATCTAATTTTAAGAAAATGAAAAAGATTTTGCTGGTTCTGCTGATGGCAGTTCTTCTGCCCGTGACAGCATTCTCCCAGAGCAGGTTTAACGGCCTCGACATGAACATGGGTAACCTTTACAGATTATCCGATGCCAAAACCCGTTCCATAAGCCCTGAAAATTTCACCGGAGAGAAGGGCAGGGGTGGTATGGCTGATCCGGCCGATAAGGACAAACCAAACACAGCCAATGCATTCAATGCTGCCCGCGACCTTGGACAGGGTTGGAAAGTAAATCCCTATGTGAGAATAAAGCCGGGGGAGACATTCACCATGGCAGAGATCGAGGGCCCTGGTGCCATTCAGCATATCTGGATGACCCCGACGGGAAAATGGCGTTTCTCAATCCTGCGCATCTATTGGGACGGTGAAACCGAACCTTCCGTGGAATGCCCTGTAGGCGATTTTTTCGGGATGGGCTGGAACGAATATTCGCCCCTCGTTTCAAATGCAGTCTGCGTTAATCCCGGGAGTGCCTTTAACTGCTACTGGGTAATGCCCTTCCGCAAGAAATGCAGGATTACCATGGAGAATGTAAGTGATGCTGACGCCATGACACTCTATTATCAGATCGATTATACCCTTACGGAAGTTCCTTCCGATGCTGCCTATTTCCACACTCAGTTCCGGCGGCTGAACACCAATACCACTTCTGATTATCCCATTATCGAAGGAATAAAGGGCAAAGGTCAATTTGTGGGTGTCTATATGGCCTGGAGCGTTAATAACAACGGATGGTGGGGTGAAGGAGAAATTAAATTCTTTATGGACGGGGACACTAAGTTTCCCACAATCTGCGGAACAGGCACGGAAGATTATTTCTGCGGTTCCTACAATTTCGACAGGGAGGGTAAGTATACTGAGTTCTGCACTCCCTACAGCGGCCTCCACCAGGTGATAAGACCGGATGGAACTTACAGGTCGCAGCAAAGATTTGGCATGTACCGCTGGCACATTATGGATCCCGTTCGTTTTGAGAAAGACCTGAAGATCACCATCCAGGATCTTGGATGGAGGCAGGGCGGGAGATACCTGAAACAGCAGTCCGACATTGCTTCGGTATGCTACTGGTATCAGTCTGAGCCACATGCCAGGTTTCCGAAACTCCCGGGCTGGCAGCAACTCGAAGTAAATTAAGTAATTTCAAACCACATAAAAATCATATTATGGGAAATGAGAATCATAATCGGAAATTGCGTGAGAATGAATTGACACGGAGAAAATTCATTTCAAGGAGTGCCCTGGCGGCAATCGGAACATTTGCAACTGCAGGTATTGTGACGTCGTGTCAGCCTAAAGGAAAGGAAAAGCTTCCAATCCTGCTTAATGAAGCACCTGACGGGAGGCTGTTAAAAGCAGGCCTTATAGGTTGCGGGGGAAGGGGTACAGGCGCCGCGATCAATTTTCTTGATGCCGGTCCTAATCTTCAGATAACAGCGCTGGGAGATGTCTTCCAGGATAAGCTTGATCAGTGCCGGGAACAGCTGAAAGCAAAGAAGGGTGTTGAAATACCTGATGACAATTGTTTTATCGGGTTCGATTGTTATGAGAAAGTGATTGATTCTGGAGTTGATGTCGTGCTTCTCACAACACCGCCCCATTTCCGGCCTGCACATGTTGAAGCTGCCGTCAATGCCGGTAAACATATCTTTATGGAAAAGCCCTGTGCTGTTGACCCTGTTGGCGCAAGAAGGGTTCTGGTGGCAGCCGAGAGGGCAAAAGAGAAGGGGCTATGCATTGTCAGCGGCACCATACGCCGGTCGCAGAAGGATTTCATGGAAACCCGCCGCAGGGTAGCCAACGGAGAGATAGGGGATATTGTAAGCGCCCATATAATAAGGAACGGGGGTTCTCTCTGGTTCATCAGGAGACAGCCCGGATGGTCAGATATGGAATATATGCTTCGAAACTGGGCAAACTTCACCTGGCTCTCGGGTGACCATATCGTGGAACAGTTCATTCATGAGATTGATGTGATGAACTGGCATGTGGGGATGAATCCGGTGAAGGCAATCGGCTGGGGAGGCCGTCAGAGAAGAGTTACGGGCGATCAGTACGACTTTTTCAGCATCGAATACATCTACGAAAACGGGATGCATACCCATTGCGCGGCCAGGCAGATCTCGGGCTGTTCCAACCTTACAAAACAATTTATCGTTGGAACGAGAGGATTTGCTGACGCAAGAGGTACCCTCTTCAATCTGAAAGGAGAGGAGATATGGAAATATCCAAAACCTGAGGAGGATGATCCTGATCAGACCTGGGCCGTTAAAGATCCTTTTATCCAGGAGCACATCAACCTGGTGGCTGCAATACGCTCGGGAAATACCATAAATGATGCCGAAGCTCAGGTTAACTCAACCCTGATTACCATTATGGGCCGTATGTCTGCCTACACGGGCAGGGATGTTACCTGGGATGAGGTTTTTAACTCAGATCTTTACCTCGGGCCCGCGACATATGAGTTTGGACCTGTGCCGGGGATCCCTGAAGTACAGCCGGTAATCGGTGCAGAACCAAAATTAACATAACATGATATGAACAGACGACAATTCACCAGAAGAACGATAATGGCCTCAGCCATGGTATCTGCAGCATCACTCCCTTCGTTTTCAGTATTCATGAATCCCCCTCAACGGAATCTCAAAAGAGGGATAATGTGGGGTAGCAACAGGGTCGGAAAAACCGTGATGGAAAAGTTCCAGTCGGCCAAAGCGGCCGGTTTTGACGGCATTGAGGTGAACAGCCATCTCGACAGGAGCGAGGTGCTCAGGGCAATGGAGGCTACCGGCATGCCGGTGCCCAGCGTTTGCGGAGCATTACACTGGAAATACCTTCTTTCAGATCCTGATCCGAAAGTGAGAGCGGATGGGGTGGAGGCACTCAGGGTCTCGCTCGAGGATGCTAAAGCCTTCGGCGCTGATACCGTGCTACTTGTCCCTGGCAGGGTAACTGAAGCAGTCACCTACGACGAGTGCTGGAACCGTTCCGTGGAAGAGATCAGAAAAGCATTGCCCCTGGCCGAAAAACTACAGGTTAAAATTGCTGTCGAAAATGTCTGGAACAATTTCCTGCTGAGTCCCATGGAAGCTGTACAATACGTCGATCTGTTTAAAAGCCCGATGGTAGGGTTTTACTTCGACTGCGGCAATATCCTTGCATTCGGTTTCCCGGAGCAATGGATAAGGATACTCGGGAAACGTGTAGCCAAGGTCCATATTAAAGAGTACAGCCGCAAACTTGCTGATTCCCAGGGCAGATCGGCAGGGTTTAAGGTAAACCTACTGGAAGGGGATGTGAACTGGCCGGCAGTTATGCAGGCGCTTGATGATACAGGCTACAGTGACTGGGCAACTATCGAACAGCCGGGCGGGGACACACCGGAGGGACTGAAGGATCTCAACGACAGGCTGATAAAGATACTGGCCAGCTGAAACGCAGTGCAGGCACTTCAGATACACTGCCCGGGTGCTGGTTCTATTTCAGTTTTTTAATACCCATGTTCCAGAGCGTAAAGCTGAAAATATCAGCATACTGCTCAATTGTCTTGTGCACCGGGGTTCCGGCTCCGTGTCCTGCATCTGTCTCGATCCTTATTAACACAGGATTCGTGCCGGCCTGTTTTGCCTGCAAATGAGCAGCAAACTTAAATGAGTGCGCAGGGACAACACGATCGTCATGATCGCCCGTGGTAATAAGTGTTGCGGGATAATCAACGCCCTCTTTCACATTATGCACAGGTGAATAACCGAGCAGATATTCAAACATTTCGGGATTATCGTCGGATGTTCCGTAATCGTAAGCCCAGCCTGCGCCGGCAGTAAACTTGTGATACCTCAGCATATCAAGAACACCTACAGCCGGAAGGGCAACTTTGAACAGGTCAGGACGTTGTGTCATAACTGCTCCGACAAGAAGGCCTCCGTTCGAGCCTCCCCTGATTGCAAGGTACTGCGGAGCCATTGTGCCATGGCAACCGAGAACGAGGGAGTCTCACTGATGCTGAATCCTCCATAACCATACAGTATTGCAGGGTTTTTGCCGTTCAACGGTGTTCCTTTCCTGTGGGTGATGATCATCGGGACCCTGGTGCCATCCCCGGAAGCGTAGAAGACCTGGGTGGATTCGTAATCATCACCGCTGAATGGCAGTTCCGGTTTCTTGAAAACACTGGTCACTCCGGTATGAGGATCTGTTTTATAGATAGTTGAGGGGGTAGTATAATTTGTAAACATGAAATAGAGGTCTTTATCATCTTTATACCCACTGAAGCCCGAGGCTGTTCCGATTCCGGGCAATTCAATCTCACGGACCAGGGTGCCTGTTTTGTCATACTGTTTTATACTTGTTATTGCATCAACAAGATAATTTGCGAAGAAGTACCCTGAACCGGTTGAGGCGCTTAGTGTATTTTCCGTTTCGGGAATAAAATCCTTCCATCCGGCAATGCCCGGGTTCTCTGCATCAACGGTAACAATTCTTGAGTTCGGGGCATCGAGGTTGGTGAAAATGAAAAGCGTTGATCCTTCGTTATCAATTACATAATGATCTTTATCGAAATTGCCGACCACTACCCTGAAATCCTGTGATTTATTAGTCAGATCCTTGATATACAATTCATTGCCAGTAGTGGAAACAGCTGCAGTCACAACAAGGTAACGATCGTCTTCCATCCAGCGGAATGGATCCGGGACAATTGTTCCGAAGATTGTGTCAACTACATTCCCTTTCATGGTAACGGGATATTCCATCTTCCTGCTCCGTGAGTCATTACAGGAGGCAAGAATCGCAAAAGCGGCAAATAATGTCATTAGGGTTTTCATTTTCAGACTTGATTTGTTTAAGCTGTCATTTTGAATATTTGCAGGACAATTCCCAAAGATACTGAAATGGTGCATAGGATATTCATAACCATTGTTTAATATCCCATCCTTTTCTGATAGCTGTCTTCCGGAGCTTAACTTCAGGATTCACGCAAACAGGGTGACCAACGATGCTGAGAGCGGAAATATCATGAATGGAATCGCCAAAGAACCATGTCTCGGACGGATCATAATTACTTGTCTCGCAGTACTCTGCCAGTCTTGCCCCCTTTTCACCGCCAAAGCAGAAAGCACCGGACGGTTTTCCCGTACAATATCCGTTGATGATTTCCGGTTCAGTGCAAATGGCATCATCCATTCCGAGGCTTTTCACAGCTTCCCGGCATATAAAGGATATTGATGATGAAAGGACAACTGTTTTTGCACTCCTCTCTTTATGAAACCTTATCTCATCCCTTGCATTTGAGTAGACTGAGGGAAGGAGCACTTCCCTGAAAACCGCGGCTGAAAGTTCTTCCAGGCTCTTTTCCGGAAGTCCTTTGATCCAGTTCATCATTGATGCAATTATGCTGAGAGGATCCCTTATGCTCAGTTTATATAGCAGCGACAACCAGAGTGCATTGGCAAAATCAGAGGTCATCATGAGCCCTTTTTTGTAAGCAGCCACTGCCAGGGCTTTACCACTGATTTCCCTGGTTATTGTGCCGTCGAGATCAAAAAACGCGAGATAACCGTGCCCGGTTTTCTCATTTTCTGAAGAAATGATCCCCATCAGGATTGTATATGGTTGTTAATGCTCCGGGTATGATCCCTACATTGAATTCCTTTGAATAGAATAGCTCGCCATCAACATGAAAAGGGACCTCTTTTTCAAACTTCAGGTGAAGTGCGGCAGTTTTGTAATAGATAACCTTATTGTTAGTGAGGTGCCTGCCCTCGGGTACTTTCAGTAATAATCTGAATCTCTGGAAAAGATTAAGTCTTTTTATCATGCAAACGTCCAGGAGTCCGTCGTTGGCAACTGCCTCAGGTGTGAGAAAGAATCCCCCTGCAAATCTCCTGCCGATGGCGATGGTATTTATAAAGCAATCGCTTTCATAACTTGAGAAATCGGCTGTTACGGTCATTCTTTTTTCCCGGAAAAAAAGAAGCGTCTTGATTATATGCCACAGGTACTTGTTTTTACCGCCTTGTTTTACATTTCCAGGCTCAATGTAGTTTTCTGACGCGACCTGCGCATCAAATCCGAGCCCCATTCCATTGAGAAAGATCATGTCGTTGACTCTGCCGGCATCGAGGGCTGAAACGTTTTTGCCGAAGAAGATATCCCAATCCTTCGGGGTGAATCTGCCCGGAAAACCCAGTATCTGGATGAAGTCGTTCCCCGTACCGGCCGGGATTATGCCAATCGTAACCTCCTTCCTGTTTATAAGTGGTCTGGCAATCTCGTTCAGTGTACCGTCTCCCCCGACTCCAATAATATATTTGTATCCAATCTCCAGGTAGTGCCGGGCAAGGTCTGAGGCATGGCCACTTTTCTCTGTAAGAACGGTCTCCCCCGCAATTTTATGCGCTATTATCATCTCCTCAATTTCGGGAACCAGCGTTTTGGCAAAACCGTTCCCCGCAGTCGGATTGATTATAAATATCCATTTATCTTCTTTGTCTTTTCTCATTTCATTAAATTTATGCTCTTCGGCTTAACCTTGAACCTTGAACCTTGAACCTTGAACCCTGAACCTTGAACCTTGAACCTTGAACCCTGAACCTTGAACCCTGAACCCCGAACCCCGAACTATAGCCCCGGAAGCTCGTGGGCCGATTCTATTATTGCTTTAATCGTTTCGACAATTTCCCTGTCGGTCCTGCTTATTAACTCCTCTCGCGGAACAGGCTTATGGATGACAACGCTGAGCCTTGAACTGAAATTGATCCGGAACCGGTTTTTTGGCTTAAGGTCATAGAAGCCGTTGAGGGTGACGGGCAGGATATCTATATCCCTTGTCCGTAGCAAATAAATAAATCCTCTGTAGAAAGGATTAATCTTCCCGTTGAGCGTTCTCGTTCCTTCAGGGAACAGAGCGACAGACTGTTTTTCCGCCTTGTTAAAAAGCTGCTCAAGCATATGCCGGGTGTTCGTTACAGTCGGCTCTTTAAAGGGAACATAGTCGGTCAGCTTAAGGAAGTACCTGAGAAGCGGGACCCTTAAAAGGCGTTCGTGCCCGAACCAGGAGACTCCGGGATAAAACGACATTATCGCAACAATGTCAAACAGACTGGCATGATTCGCGGTAAGGATATACCTCTCATCCCTTTTGATGTACTCCTTTCCGGTAATTTGCAGTCTCTTGCCCAGGAGGAGGAAGACAGATCTTGCCCAGATCATGGTGAGGAACCTTATAAGTCTTTTTGCCCTGAACCACGACAGGAATATTACCGTAAAAATACCGAGAGCTGTAAAAATATAAAGTATTCCGAATACCAGGACGGATAGTATCGTATAAAGACCGGAAGTCATTCAGCAGGCTTCAGTATGTTATTTTCCCGAGTTGCTGACAAAAGCTATCTGTTTACTATCGGGCGACCATGAGGGTACGTTTATGGTTCCCTGTCCACCGTAAAGATATGCGATAACCTGGGGTGCTCCTCCTGAAACAGGCATTAGCCTGAGCATTACTCTTTTATACGACGGGTGACTGTTCTTCTCAATATCAGGCGGGAATGAAATAAATGCGATCCATTTTCCGTCAGGAGAGATATGAGGAAACCAGTCGTTAAATTCATCGAATGTCAGCTGTTCCCTTGCTGTTCCGTCGGGTTTCATCCGCCACAACTGCATAGTCCCGGTATGACTGCCGTTATAATAGATATACTTCCCGTCGGGAGAATATTCACATCCGTCAACATGTTCGCCTGCGGGTATATCAGTAAGGGCAATCTCCCTGCCTCCCTTTATTGAATTCCTGTAAATATTATACACATTCTTTCCGTCGCGCTGGCCTACATATAAAACTTCCTTATTATTCGGAGCCCATCCATGCCAGTATGAAGGAGTATGTTCCGTGATCCTTTTTGGCTCTCCTCCTTTAAGGGGGACCACATAAACCGCGGAACTCCTTTCTCCTTCCGGTGTGCTGCTGATAGCCAGTAACTTGCCATTGAAGGATATACCATGATCATTATTATTCCTTTTCACAGAACCGGTGTAAAGCATCTCAATTTCTCCTCCGCTAACGGGGATCTTCCAGAGTAATCCGTCCATGTTGAACAGGAGCTTCTTCCCGTCGGGCATCCAGTTTGGAGCTTCAAATCTTCCGGCCTTTTCGAAAATTACTTTTCGCTTACCGTCAAAAACATTCATTGTCTCAAGCCTGCAGCCTAAATACCCCTCCCTTCCGGGGTTGTAGTTGTCGCCGACCGGCCGGTCGATCCGCACGTTCCAGACTATTGCTTCCTCAATAATTGCTGGATTATGGGAACAGACAAAGAGGCCGGCCAGGACCTCATCAGGCAAATTGAACATCTCATAAGAGCCTATCGTCTCCAATGGTTTACCTGCACGGGCAGCTCTCATATAGATTATTCCCCCGGAACGTTCAATCTGAAGGATCTCATATCCTGAGTCTTTCGCAAACATCTGATCTTCCGGATCTTTCATGGAAGCTCCTTTGAAATCGCGCCACTGCATCAGTGTCAGCCCGTCCCCGTGAAGAACGGCAGAGATATGGGGAGATTCATCATCGGTTGAAGCTCTCAGCATTATGCCTGTTTTCCGGTGCGGGTCGGTGCCCTTGCCCGTGAAACTGAAATTGGCGGTGATCATGAAATCACCTGACATCTTATTATACTGATAATGAAATTCGTCTCTCTCAAACCAGATATTATAGCCTGAACCTTTTATGGAATAAGACTGAGACTCCCTGTCATAAGCAGAGGATCCCGCAATTGCCGGATTGCCAATATCCCCGCTGAAATTAAAAACGCCGCTGCCCGTGGTTTGAGCGACAGCAGTGTTAATAATAAGACAGCCAAGAATGATTAATTTATACTT
>JAHYJA010000113.1 GCA_019429325.1 Bacteroidales bacterium | reverse complement strand
AGTGTTCAAAGTTCAAAGTTCAAGGTTCAAAGTTACCTGGAACCTGGAACATTGAATTCCTCATATCATTCTTCCCACCTCAGCCTTGATATAGTCGATTGCTGCACGGGTCGGTTCGGTCTGCAATTCCATAATCTTCTCCAAGAGCTTCTTACTAAGGTCAAGGCCGGGAGCTGCAGCCTTCATGTCTTCAGCTTCGCTGTTAATGATCCTGATCATGTTCGACCTGGCATTCCGGACTATTTCCCACGCCTGGGGGCTCATGTAGATCTGCTGGGAAAGATTATGCTCAAACTCGCTCCGTATTGTTGTCAGCAGGGCAGAATGCAACTGTCCTGCCGTCATGTCGGGAGAGCTGACCCTGAGAAGCAGTGATTCGAGCGATATCCTTTCAAGAAAAAGGATCACCCTTTCATAAGCCTGAAGTTTAATCGGAATCACCGTCCGGCTGTTCTGCAGGATAAGCTCCTGCTTCCTTTTGTCCTGATCGTTTTTAATCATGCTGCGCATTAGTATCCATGCAGTCAGGAAAACAATCAAAGCAGGCACGGTAATTTTTATTATGTCGTAGACTGTTTCCATTTTTTCGCGTATTAATACACAAACTTAAGATTTTTGTTTTTCATTTTACCTTATATTTGAATCGAAGCATAAACAATTTAACCACACTATTAATTCTTATGGAATATCTATCCGACAGAGTCAGATCATTATCAGTCTCCCAGACACTCGCAATGGCTCAGAAGGGAAGGGAGCTGAAGGCGCAGGGGTTCGATATAATAAGCCTGAGCCTGGGTGAACCGGATTTCGAAACACCTGATTATATCAGGGAGGCAGCAAAGAAAGCCATAGACGGAAACTACAATAAGTACCCTCCGGTACCGGGATATAATGACCTCAGGGAGGCCATATCGAAGAAGTTTCTCCTGGAAAATGGGCTTAATTACTCATGTGATCAAATAGTTGTTTCAGCCGGAGGCAAACACTCCCTTATAAATGTGATTCTGTCAATAGTCAATCCCGGGGACGAGGTAATCATTCTGGCGCCATACTGGGTAAGTTACTGGGATCAGATTATTCTTGCTGGCGGAAAGCCGGTTGTAATAAAGACGCTTCTTGAAAACGATTTCAAGATAAGTCCCGGGCAGCTTGAGGAGGCAATTACTGACAAGACAAGGCTTCTTATATTCAATTCTCCTTCAAACCCTACCGGAATGGTTTACTCGGGGGAGGAGATGGAAAAAATTGCCCGCATCGTTGAAAAACATGAAGGTTTGTTCGTTATTTCCGACGAGATTTATGAGCATATTATCTTTTCCGGCAAGCATGTCAGCATGGCTTCATTCGATTTCATTTACGACCGGGTTATTACCGTGAACGGGGTCTCGAAGAGTTATGCAATGACGGGCTGGAGGATAGGATTCTTCGGCGCGCCCCTGTGGATAGCCAAAGCGTGCAACAAGCTTCAGGGACAGTTTACATCCGGGGTTTGCTCCATTGCCCAGAGGGCTGCGCTGGCAGCGATTCAGGGACCATTTGATGACCGGGACCGGATGAGGGATGCCTTCCTTAGGCGCCGCGATCTTATCTGCCGTTTGCTGGACGGGACGGAAGGATTGAGGATAAGGGTGCCCCAGGGTGCCTTCTATGTAATGCCGGATTTAAGCTACTTTCTTGGTAAGTCTTCTGACGACGGGACCCTGATAAGTAACTCAGACGATCTTGCGCTCTATCTGCTGGCCAGGGCACAGGTTGCCGTGGTTGGCGGAGATGCCTTCGGAGCGCCTGACTGTATCAGGATCTCCTATGCCACTTCCGACGATCTGCTTACTGAGGCTGCCAGGCGGATAAAAGAGGCTCTGGCTCTGCTGAAATAACAAAGGCGCAGCATGCTGCGCCCCTACGGTGTTACGCTGTAGCGCCTTTATTTATTTACGCCCCTGTGCCATTACGCCCTTGCGCCATTACGCCCCAACGCCCCTGCGCCCTTCTCAATATTTGTTATAAGATACCGTAATCTCTCCTGGCTTGCGTTTCTTTTCCCTTTTCTCGCTCCGGGAATAACCCAGAGTGATAATAAGGTAGACTCGTTTCGATAAAGGTATTCCAAGCAGTTTTCTCACCAGACTCTCGTCGAACCAGCCGATCATGCAAGATCCCAGGCCTTCGGCCTCGGCTTGCAGGCAGATATTTTCCGCAGCTATCCCGATATCGATATGTGAATAGTCCTTGTTTTTGATCGTACCGCCGATTTTTGAAGTAAGATTGACGCTCTCCCTTACTATTACGATCAGTGCAGGAGCCTGGCCGACAAAAACATTCATTCCCAGTATTTTAGCAGAGGCTGCTTCTGCAAGCTTCTCAATGAGTGCCGGTTCCGTAACAAGTATGAATTTCCACGGCTGGGCATTACAGGCCGAGGGTGCCATTCTGGCGGCTTCAATTATTCTGTCGAGCTTTTCTTCTTCAACAGGCCTTTCATGATACTTCCTGTCGCTCTGCCGGTTCCTGATCAGCTCCAGCATCTCCTTTCCGTCAATCATGCTATCAGTAATTTTCGGCTTTGAGTTCAAAATAGCTGATGGGGTGCAGGCATGACGGACAGGTTTTCAAAGGTTTTGTCCCGAAATGGACATATCCGCATTTTCTGCAATACCAGAAAACCTTTCCGTCACGCTCAAACACTTTGTTCTGCATGACATTTTCAAGAAGTTTTCTGTACCTGTCCTCGTGGACCTTTTCAGCTGAAGCGATAGCCCTGAAAGTTGTTGCAATACTCTTAAATCCTTCTTCTTCTGCAACTTTGGCAAAAGCCGGATAGAGATCGCTCCACTCTTCGTGTTCACCTTCAGCGGCTGCACTGAGATTCTCCTTCGTATCACCGGTTTTACCCGCCGGATAGCTGGCAGTTATTTCAACCATACCACCTTCGAGGAAACTGAAGAATCGTTTTGCATGCTGCTGTTCCTGAAGGGCTGTTTCAAGAAAGATTGCGGCAATCTGCTCGTAACCCTCTTCCTTTGCTGCTTTGGCTGCAAACTCATACCTGTTCTTTGCCTGTGATTCACCTGCAAAGGCTTTCAGAAGATTCTGTTCTGTTCTTGTTCCTTTTATGCTCTTTTCCATGTCAGCTCTATTTTATTAGGTTCAATGATTTTGGAAATGCCTGCAATAAATAAATATGTTACCTTTACCTGGCGCGTAAAATTAGCAAAAATTATTATCTTTATTTTCAAATGAGCATCCGATAAATAGAAATAAACAGATCATATATATCACATAACTTAACATCAAAAAAATTATCAAATGGGAGCATTCATTATTATTCTGGGTATTATTGTAGTTCTGGTCCTGCTGGCAGTATCATTGTATAATCGTCTGGTAAGGCTCAGGAATAACAGGGAACAGGCTTTCGCAGATGTCGATGTTCAGCTGAAGCAGCGGCATGACCTTATACCACAGCTTGTTGAAGCTGTGAAGGGTTATATGAAACATGAGCGGGGTGTGCTTACTGAAATAACCGAAGCTCGTGCAAATGCGATGAAGGCGACAACCATAAACGAAAAGATCGCGGCTGAACAGAGGCTCTCGACAGCGCTTGACGGGCTGAAGATCTCGGTGGAGGCCTATCCCGATCTTAAGGCAAGCCAGAATTTCATGGATCTCCAGAATGAGATCTCTGATGTTGAGAACAAGATTGCAGCCGCCAGAAGGTTCTTTAACTCAGCCACCAAAGAGCTTAATGTTGCAACGGAAGTCTTCCCCTCCAACATTGTGGCGACCATGTTCAATTTCAAGCGTGAAACCATGTTTGATCTGGGTGAACAACGTGCCGCCGCCCAGGAACCTCCCAAAATCCAGTTCTGATTGAATGAAGTACTTTGGTTTACAGAGTCAGATATGGAGGAACAATGCTAATACAGTATTGATCCTGATAATGTTTCCGGTGGTGTTCTTCGGGCTTACCTGGCTTTTTTTCTTTTTCTCATCGATGGGATCAGCCGAGCGGCAAATGACGCTGTATGATGTGAATTACAGCTTCCTTCGGACCATCCCATGGATCACGATCGGTGTTATGCTCTGGTTCATAATAGCATTCTTCACACATACCACCATGATTAATTCTGCTACCAGCTCCAAACCACTGGAGAGGAAGCAGAACAAGAGAGTCTATAACCTGGTTGAGAATCTTTGCATCACTGCGGGGATGACGATGCCTAAGGTCAATATCATTGAAGATGATTCGCTGAATGCTTTTGCCAGCGGTATTAACTCTAAAACATATGCTGTATCACTTTCGCGGGGAATAATCGATAAGCTTAATGATGAGGAACTCGAAGCAGTTATTGCTCACGAGCTTACTCATATAAGGAACCGCGATGTGAGGCTTCTGATAATCTCCATTGTGTTTGTGGGGATCTTTGCATTTGTCTCCGAAGCCATCTTCCGGTCGATGGTTTACGGAAGAGGGGGAAGAGGAAAGAAGGAGGGAGGAGCAGGCATCATCATCGCCCTCGTTCTGGCTCTTGTAGGTTACCTTATTGCAACCCTGTTCAGGTTTGCTCTCTCGAGGAAGCGTGAGTATCTTGCTGATGCCGGCGCTGCAGAGCTTACCAGGCGGCCCCTGGCACTGGCTTCAGCCCTGAGGAAAGTATCGGCCGATCCGACTATCGAGGCAGTTAAAAGGAAGGATGTCGCGCAGATGTTTATTGAAAACCCGCAATTAAAGGACAAGAAAGCTTCGTTCTCCCTGGGTTCTCTTTTTGCTACCCATCCACCAATCGCGAAAAGAATAAGCATCCTCGAACAGTTCTAACGAAGCCTTTTAGCTGATTTAGTCCAAAAATTATTTCTGCCAACTGCCGACTGCCAACTGCCAATTTTAGTTCCTGATACTACCGGTGGTTTAAACATCAGGTTTTTTCCCGAACAGTCTGGTCTCTTCCCCACTGATAAGCCGCCTAATATTCTTTTTATGGGTTATGATAAGCGCAATGGCTGCAATTATCGAAAATATCCTGAAAAATAGTGAAGGGGTGTCAAATACCAGGAAAAGCAATAAGGGGAAAGCCGCTCCGGCGCTCATGGAGGATAGAGAAACATATCCTGATAATACCAGGACGATGAGAAATACCCCTAAGCATGAGAGTGTAAGAAACGGGTGGATGGCAAGCAGTACACCAAATATGGTGGCGACCCCTTTACCGCCCCTGAATCCTGCGAAGAGCGGGAATATATGTCCTGTTATTGCAGCAATCCCTGCAAGTATTTGAAAATTAATAAGCTGAGCGCTACCTGCCTCCGCGAAGCCAGCAAAGACCGGCAACATCGAGGCAATCCATCCCTTAGCCACATCGAGCAGTAATACAGGAACACCCGTTTTCCATCCGAGCACCCTTATCACGTTTGTTGCTCCCGCATTGCCGCTTCCATGCTCCCTTACATCGATGCCATGGAAGATCTTGCCGGTCCAGACGGCTGTTGCTACCGACCCGATCATATATGAAAGGATGAGGGTGATGGACAGGTTGACGGGAGTCATTGTTTAATTATGATCAAATTTTCGGTCCGGCATCGGTAAGCCCGGCGCTCTCCTCAAACAGTGCGAATTTGCTGAAGTTATTAATGAACTTCAGGGCCAGGTCGGTCGCTGCAATACGCCATTTGAGTGCAGATCCCCAGGCTTTTGCAGGGTCCAGCAGGTCATCATCGATGCCTTTAAGGTGAAGGGGGATACTCAGGTTAAAAACAGGAATTTCGTCGAAATCGCTGTTATTGATTGAATTATCAAGTATCGCATTGATGATGTGTCTCGTCGAAGGAAGGTCGATCCTGTTGCCTGTGCCGTAAGGGCCTCCCATCCAGCCAGTGTTCACCAGCCATGCCTCTGCCTTGTGCAGTTTCATCTTCCTGGTAAGTTCATTTGCATAAATGACAGGATCGAGCATAAGAAATGCTGCCCCGAAACAAGCTGAAAATGAGGGTACAGGCTCAATTATGCCTCTCTCGGTACCGGCAACTTTAGCAGTGTAACCGCTCAGGAAATAGTATCTGGTCTGATCTTCCGTGAGTCGGCTTACAGGTGGCAGAACACCAAAAGTGTCGGCTGACAGGAAGATTACTTTATTTGAATGTCCTGCCCTGGAAACAGGCTTTACGATATTCTTTATATGGTAGATAGGGTAGGAGACCCGGGTATTTTCAGTTTTAGAATCATCATCAAAGTCTATTGTCCCGTCATCAAGAACGACCAGGTTTTCCAGAAGAGCATCACGACGGATGGCATGATAAATATCAGGTTCGTTCTCTTTGCTCAGTTTAATGCATTTGGCATAGCATCCTCCCTCGAAGTTGAAGATGCCATCATCATCCCAGCCGTGTTCATCATCGCCGATAAGAGCCCGGTCCGGATCGGTGGATAGTGTTGTTTTACCTGTGCCTGAGAGTCCGAAGAAAATAGCAACATCACCTTTTCTGCCCACATTGGCGGAGCAGTGCATGGAGGCTATCCCTTTCAGCGGCAAATAATAATTCATTACGGAGAAAATGCCTTTCTTCATTTCTCCCCCGTACCATGTGCCTCCAATGACAGCCATGCCTGCTGTCAGATTGAAGAAGACAAAGTTCTCCGAATTGAGTCCCTGTTCCTTCCAGTCGGGATTAACGGCTTTTGAGGCATTCAGGACAACAAACTGAGGAGTAAAACCCTCCAGTTCTTCAGGCTCCGGCCTGATGAACATATTTTTTACGAAATGGGCCTGCCAGGCAACTTCAAGAATGAACCGCACGGCAATTCTGGTATTCTCATTCGCGCCGCTGAAGCAATCGACAACAAAGAGTCTTTTGCCCGAGAGCTGGCGGGCCGCAATCTTCCTGCAATGCTCCCATATTTCCGGGCTGATCGGCTTATTGTCTGACACCTTGGCCTTGTCTGATTTCCACCAGACAGTGCCTTCTGTTTTTTCATCCAGGACCACATATTTATCTTTTGGTGAGCGGCCGGTAAAAATTCCTGTATCGACCGCGATGGCACCCGTCCTGGTAATGATCCCTTTTTCGAGTCCTGTGAGTCCCGGCCTGGTCTCTTCAGCGAAGAGTGTGTTATAGTCGGGATTGTATATTATCTCCTGAACATCGTGGATGTCATACTGCTTCAGGTCCTCTTTTTTTAACATATAATAGTTTGTTGGTAGCTATCAATTTTTGGATGGAGCTATATGTTCTTTTATCGCGGACTAATATAATTCAAATTTCTTTAAATTTTAATTTTCAGCTCCTGATTTGATTTATGATTTCAAGATGGTAGTAATGGTGGAACGCCTCCGGCGTTCAGAATCGCGGGTGATTCCACCAAACAAAAGGAGGCTGTCATTCCGACAGCCTCCCTGATTATAAAATCATGAAGTTCTATTTCCCGAACTTAACGGCTGCCTGTGCTGCGGCAAGCCTGGCAATCGGAACCCTGAAAGGTGAGCAGCTCACGTAAGTAAGTCCGTTCTTGTAACAAAACTCAACCGATGCAGGATCTCCACCCTGTTCGCCGCAGATACCGACTTTAAGATCGGGTCTTGTAGCGCGTCCTTTTTCCACCGACATTGTTATCAGCTGTCCTACTCCGTCCTGATCGATAGTCTGGAAAGGATCTGCAGAAAGCATCTTTTTGTCGAGGTAGTCATGCAGGAAGCCACCGGTATCATCGCGGCTGAAACCGAATGTCATCTGTGTCAGGTCGTTGGTCCCGAATGAGAAGAACTCGGCGCTTTTCGCCATGCGGTCGGAAAGGAGCGTGGCACGCGGGATCTCGATCATGGTGCCGTATTTGTAATCTATCTTTTTCAGAGCATGCTTCTTGCAGACCTCTGCATAGACCTTATCCACCACTTTCTTGGTCTCTTCCAGCTCGGAGACATCGCATGTTACCGGTACCATCAGCTCAGGCATGGGTTTTTTCTTTTCTTTCAGCAGTTCGGCTGTTGCGTCGAACATTGCGCGCACCTGCATCTCTGTTATCCCGGGGTAGGTAATTCCGAGGCGGACACCGCGGTGACCCATCATCGGGTTGCTTTCATGGAGTGCATCACCGCGCTTGACCACGTCAGATTTCTTAATACCGAGAGCTGCTGCCAGCTCAGCCTGTTTGTCTGCACCCTGCGGAACAAACTCGTGAAGAGGAGGATCAAGCAGCCTGAAGGTAACGGGCTTGCCGTTCATTGCCTCGAGGGTGGCCTTCATATCTTTTTTCACATATTTGAAGAGCTCGTTGAGAGCTTTGAGTCTTTCATCTTCGTTAGCGCTGAGTATCATTTTTCTGAGAAGGAACAGCGGCTGTTCCGATCCTTTTCCGTAGAACATGTGCTCGGTCCGGAAGAGCCCGATCCCTTCAGCTCCGAAATCGAGGGCTATTCTGGCATCCTCTGGTGTGTCGGCATTGGTGCGAACGCCCATGGTACGGTATTTATCGACAATTTTCATGAAGCTCTTGAAGCGGGGATTCTCGGTTGCATCCATGAGCTTCAGGGCTCCAGTATAAACATTACCTTTTGTCCCGTTGAGTGTCATCATGTCACCTTCTTTAATGACTATATCAGTTCCATGGACTTTGGCTTTCTTCGCGGCCGCATCCACATGGAGAGCTCCGGCTCCGACCACGCAGCATTTTCCCCAGCCACGTGCAACGAGTGCTGCATGTGATGTCATTCCACCGCGGGCAGTCAGAATACCCTCCGCGGCGCGCATCCCTTCAACATCCTCGGGATTGGTCTCTTCACGTATAAGTATGACCTTATGCCCTTTGCGGTTCCATGCAACAGCAGCTTCAGCGGTGAAGACTGCCTGTCCGACGGCGGCTCCGGGACCAGCGGGAAGACCTTTGACAACCGGCTTCACTTTCTTCTCAACTTCCGGATCACAAATCGGGTGAAGCAGTTCATCCAGCTGAGCAGGATCGACCCGTGTTACAACCGTTTTTTCGTCGATGAGTTTCTCCTTCAGCATGTCCATTGCCATATTAAGGGCAGCCGTTCCTGTTCTTTTTCCTACACGGCACTGAAGCATATAAAGTGTCCCTTCCTGAATGGTGAATTCAATGTCAAGCATGTCGCGGAACGACTTCTCAAGTATGTCACGGATATCACAGAGTTCCTTATATGTTGCCGGCATGCTTTCCTGCATACTGTGCAGGTGTTTGTTCTGTTCATTTTTTGTATCGTCGTTGAGCGGATTCGGGGTGCGGATCCCGGCTACGACATCTTCGCCCTGAGCATTAACAAGCCACTCTCCGTAGAAAATGTTATCGCCTGTTGCGGGATTGCGGGTAAAAGCGACACCGGTTGCCGAAGAATCGCCCATGTTGCCGAACACCATTGCCTGCACGTTCACAGCGGTTCCCCAGTCATCGGGAATACCTTCGATGCGGCGGTACGAAACAGCTTTCTTGCCGTTCCAGCTCTTGAACACGGCTTTGATACTTCCCTCAAGCTGTTCTTCAGCTTCGTCGGGGAAGGGTTTTCCCAGCACCTGCTTCACCTTCTTCTTGAACTTCTCGGCAAGATCCTTGAGTTCGTCAGCAGTAATCTCAGTATCAGATGCATACCCTTTACTCTTCTTGAAACTATCCAGCATCTCATCGAGCTGCTTACGTATGCCTCTCCCTTCAGGAAGTTCAATACCTTCAGCCTTTTCCATTACAACGTCAGCGTACATCATTATCAGACGCCTGTAGGAATCCCAGACGAAACGGGGATTATTGGTCTTTCTGAGGAAACCGGGAATTGTTTTTGAACAGAGTCCGATGTTTAGCACAGTATCCATCATGCCGGGCATTGACCTCCGTGCTCCTGAGCGGCACGAAACGAGAAGGGCGTTGTCAGGATCGCCATACTTCATTCCCATTGTTTTTTCAGTCTTTTTCATAGCTTCCCATACTTCCGCCATGAGCTCTTTCGGAAGAGTATGGTTGTTCTCATAATACTCAACGCAGGCTTCAGTTGTTATTGTGAAACCGGCAGGTACAGGTAATCCAAGCAAACACATCTCTGCCAGATTGGCTCCTTTTCCTCCAAGGAGGTTCTTCATATCTGCTTTACCGTCAGCAGTCTTGCCTCCAAAGGAGTAAACTCTTTTTACTTTTGACATACTTTTATGAATTTGATATAAACTTAAATTAATTGTTTTAAGCAAAATAAGGTGCAAAGGTAATACATAAAATTGAATTCTGAAATATATGATCAGGAGGAGCGCGGGTGGAACATAATCAGTGTGTCTCGCAGAAAACTGCGGTCGATATGGGTATAGATTTCGGTGGTGAGAATCGATTCATGTCCGAGCATTTCCTGCACTGCCCTCAGGTCTGCTCCGGCCTCTATCATGTGTGTGGCAAATGAGTGCCTGAAAGTATGAGGG
>JAHYJA010000112.1 GCA_019429325.1 Bacteroidales bacterium | reverse complement strand
GACGTGCGCCAGCCCTTGTGGGTGAGATGCCCAGTCTGTAAACCACATTATCAAGCCTTGCTTCCAGCATCTGCAACAGGACCTCCCCCGTCACTCCCTTGCTTCTTGACGCTTTTTCAAACGTATTGCGAAACTGACGTTCGAGTATCCCGTAGGTATACTTGGCCTTCTGTTTTTCCAGAAGCTGAATTCCGTATTCCGACGTCTTCTTTCTCTTCTTGTTCATCCCATGCTGGCCTGGAGGGAAATTTTTCCTGTCGAGGTGTTTATCGGGTCCGTAAATCGGATCTCCGAATTTTCTTGCAATTTTCGATTTTGGGCCAATATATCTCGCCATCTGATTAATATTTTGCTTTTATTACCTGTTCTGTTAAACTCTTCTTCTTCCCGGTGCACGGCATCCGTTATGGGGCATTGGTGTTACATCAACAATCTCCATGACCTCTATTCCGGTATTGCTGATTGATCTGATCGCTGATTCGCGGCCTGAACCCGGTCCTTTAACAAAAACCTTAACTTTCCTCAGGCCAAGGTCATAAGCTATCCTGGAACACTCTTCCGATGCCATCTGGGCAGCGTAAGGAGTATTTTTCTTTGAACCCCTGAATCCCATCTTGCCCGCGGATGACCATGATATCACCTGACCTGAATTATTTGTCAGTGTGACAATAATATTGTTGAAAGAAGAGTGAATATGAGCCTGCCCGTTAGATTCGACTTTAACGATCCTCTTTTTTAATGCTCCGGTTTTCTTTGCCATATATTATTTATTTAGTAGCTTTTTTCTTGTTTGCAACAGTCTTTTTTCTGCCTTTGCGGGTCCGTGCATTATTCTTTGTGCTCTGCCCCCTTACCGGAAGACCTATTCTGTGCCGTACTCCGCGGTAACAGCCAATATCCATAAGCCTTTTTATGTTTATCTGCGTTTCTGAACGAAGTTCTCCCTCAAGCTTGTAGTTATCGTTCAGAATCCTCCTTATTGAGTTGATCTGGTCGTCACTCCATTCCTGGACTTTTGCGTTCCTGTCAACTCCGGCTTCATCAAGTACTTTCTGTGCGATGCTCCTGCCTACACCGTAAATGTAAGTAAGGCCTATCTCACCTCTCTTGTTTCTTGGTAAATCAACACCAACAATACGTGCCATATAAAACTTTTCTTAAATGAGTTGCAAAATTAATTAAATTATCCCTGCCTCTGTTTGAACTTGGGATTTTTCTTGTTTATAATGTAAATGCGCCCCTTCCGCCTGACAATTTTGCAGTCGGCGCTGCGCTTTTTTACAGATGCTCTTACTTTCATTTCGTTTCGTTACTTATTTATATCTGAATGTTATTCTTCCTTTTGTCAAATCGTACGGTGACATTTCAACTTTCACCCTGTCGCCCGGCAAAATCTTGATATAATGCATTCTCATCTTTCCTGAGATATGTGCAGTTATAACATGTCCGTTTTCGAGCTCAACCCTGAACATTGCATTTGACAGGGCTTCGATGATTGTTCCATCCTGCTCGATTGATGGTTGTTTCGACATACGCTTATAAATTATTTAAAACTTCCTCTATATAATCGAAAGTTGATAAAACATCTGCCCTGCCTTTTTCGACGGCGACAGCATATTCAAAATGCGCTGAAGGTTTTCCGTCGACTGTCCTGATGGTCCATCCGTCTCTCATCTGTTTTGTCTCTTTCCTTCCGAGGTTGATCATCGGTTCGATACAGATCACAAGGCCTTTCTCCATCTTCGGTCCTGATCCTCTTTTTCCGAAATTCGGAACTTCAGGCGGCTCATGCAATCTTTTTCCAAGCCCGTGTCCAACCAGTTCCCTGACCACTGTAAATCCTCCGCTTTCAGCCTTAGACTGAACTGCACCGGAAACATCCCCTATCCTGTTGCCGGCGACCGCCTCCTTCACCCCTGCTTCGAGCGAGGCTCTTGTGTACCGGAGAAGCTCTCTGACCTTTTCGTCTATTGTTCCGACTGCGAAAGTGTAGGCACTGTCACCATACCACCCGTTCAGAATCACCCCGCAGTCGATCGACACAATATCACCCTCCTCCAGAACATAGTCCGACGGGATACCATGTACCACTTCGTCGTTCACAGAGGTGCAGAGGGTAGCCGGAAAACCGTTATACCCCTTGAACGCCGGAACGGCCCCGTTATCGCGGATAAATGACTCGGCAATCCGGTCGAGATGAAGTGTGCTGATACCCGGTCTGATGAATGCGGCAACTTCCGCGAGTGTCCTTGACACAAGCAGATTGCTCTCCCTTAACATTTCGACCTCCTCATCAGTCTTTATATACAACATCAAAGAACGTTATAACTTTTAACCTGCCGTAACCGCGCCTGTCCTTCCCTTAATGCGGCCCGATTTCATCAGACCGTCATAGTGACGCATAAGCAGGTGACTCTCAATTTGTTGCAATGTATCAAGAACAACCCCGACGAGAATCAGCAGGGATGTTCCGCCGTAAAACTGTGCAAACTGCGGTGTAATACCCGCCCTTACTGCAATAGCGGGCAGAATTGCCACAAATGCCAGAAAAACCGATCCAGGGAGGGTAATCCTCGACATCACAGTGTCAAGAAATTCTACCGTTTTCCTTCCCGGCTTGATACCGGGAATAAAACCGCCATTCTTCTTCATGTCCTCCGCCATCTGAACAGGATTAATCGTAATCGCTGTGTAAAAATAAGTGAAAAGGATAATCAGAATTGCCGTGACAAGATTATACAGGAAACCATACATGTTCGAGAAGGCCATCATGAATCCTGATCCGGAACTTGCATAGCCCGCTATTATAATTGGAAGCATCATGATTGCCTGGGCAAAGATGATGGGCATAACTCCTGCAGCGTTAACTTTCAGGGGAATATACTGGCGGACCCCTCCGTACTGTTTGTTCCCGACGATCCTTCTGGCGTACTGAACAGGCACGCGCCGGGTTCCCTGCACGAGCAGAATCGTTCCGAGAATAACCACGAAGAGTATAATTATTTCAACTATTACCGCTATTGCTCCTCCTGCACCGCCCAGCCTTGTTCCTGCTTCAAAGACAAAATTGGCGGGAAGCCGGGCAATAATACCGATCATTATTATCAGGGAGATTCCGTTACCGATGCCTTTATCCGTAATTCTTTCCCCCAGCCACATAACGAACATCGTTCCTGCGGTAAGGATTACCACCGAGGAGAATTTAAAAAAGAAACCTGTCAGAATAAATGCGCTGGCCGGAAGCTGGGCAGAAAGGTTAAGAAGGTAAGTAGGGGCCTGAAGGATAAGGATCCCGACAGTAAGGTATCTCGTATACTGGTTCATTTTGCGTCTTCCGCTTTCGCCCTCCTTCTGCAGTTTCTGGAAATAGGGAAAAACGATGCCCAGCAACTGTACCACGATGGATGCCGAGATATAGGGCATGATCCCGAGGGCAAAAATTGAGGCCTGTGAGAATGCGCCTCCCGAAAACATATCGAGCAGACCCATGATACCAGAAGAGGTCTGGTCTTTCAGACCTGCAAGCTGTGAGGGATCGATACCGGGCAGGGAGATATACTTCCCAAGCCTGTATAACAATATGATTCCTAAAGTATAGAGCAGTCTTGCACGAAGATCTTCTATCTTGAAAATATTTTTTATGGTCTGAATCAGTCTCATGAACTTATATTTTTACAACTGTTCCCTCTTTGGCCTGAATTGCTTCTTCTGCTGATTTGCTGAACGCATGCGCATGTACTTCGAGCTTACGTTCAAGAGTGCCTTTGCCCAGGATTTTCACGAGAGCATTCTTCGATACCAGTCCGGCGCTTCTGAGCACTTCAAAATCGATCTTTTCAAGGTTATTCTTTTCAGCAAGGCTCTGAAGGGTGCTTATATTAATACCTTTATATTCCCTGCGGTTTATGTTCTTGAAACCATATTTCGGAACGCGTCTCTGAAGCGGCATCTGCCCGCCTTCAAACCCGACCTTCTTGCTGTAACCCGACCTGGATTTTGCGCCTTTATGACCCCTGGTCGATGTGCCTCCTTTACCGGAGCCCTGTCCGCGACCCAGGCGCCTGTTCTTTTTAACTGATCCTTTGGCAGGTTTTAAATTGCTCAAATCCATTACTATGCTTATAAAATCGTTAAACTTAAATATTTTCAACCTTAACCAGGTGCTTCACTTTTTCCACCATTCCGAGAATCGGAGGAGTGGCTTCATGCTCAACACTATGGTTTAATTTGCGGATACCCAAGGCTTCAAGTGTTCTCTTCTGCCTTTCGGGTTTACCGTTTTTGCTTTTTACCTGGGTGATACGAATTCTTGCCATTATGTACAGTATTGCTAACCGTTAAATACTTTGTCCATCCCGATGCCTCTGTGTTCGGCCACCGTATGGGGATCCCGCAATTCAAGAAGAGCCTCGAAGGTTGCCTTTACAAGGTTATGAGGGTTTGACGAGCCCTTGGATTTTGCGAGTACATTCCTTACTCCCACGCTCTCAAGAACAGCGCGCATGGCACCGCCCGCCTTTACACCCGTTCCTTCAGCTGCCGGCTTGATGAACACTTTTGCCCCTCCGAATTTTGCTAACTGTTCGTGAGGAATGGTGCCATTGATGACCGGGACCTTAATAAGGTTCTTTTTTGCATCCTCAATGCCTTTGGCAATTGCTGTGGTCACCTCACTGGCTTTACCCAGTCCGTGACCCACGATGCCGTCTTCATTTCCCACTACAACTATAGCAGAGAAGCTGAATGTGCGTCCTCCCTTGGTGACCTTGGTTACTCTCTGGATGCTGACGAGCCTGTCCTTAAGCTCGAGGTCGCTTGTTTTTACTTTTCTTATACCGCTTGTCATATCTTCTTAAAATTTTAGTCCCTCTTCGCGGGCTGCATCAGCCAGTGATTTTACCCTGCCATGATATTTATATCCGCTCCTGTCAAAGACAACATTCTCTATCCCCTTCTCCCTGCATTTTGCCGCGACCATCTTTCCGACCAGCCTGGCCTGCTCGGTTTTATTGATCCCTGTTTTTTCAGCAACCTCTTTCTCTTTTGAGCAGGCTGACAGAAGAGTTACCCTGCTCAGGTCGTCAATAACCTGGGCATATATCTGTTTATTGCTTCGAAATACTGCAAGACGTGGTTTCCCGGCAGTACCGCTTATTTTTTTCCGGATCCTCATCCTGATCCTCGCTCTTCTTTCCAACTTAGTCAAAGCCATGTTTTTACAGTTTTTCCGATTTTGAATTACACCTTTTAGACACTTGCAGATTTTCCGGCCTTCCTCCTGAGCTTCTCTCCGACGAACTTGATGCCTTTGCCCTTGTAAGGTTCCGGTGGTCTGAACGACCTTATCTTAGCGGCAACATGTCCGATAAGCTGCTTGTCGATGCTCTTGAGCGTGATAACAGGATTGCTCCTTCTTTCTGTTTTTGTTTCAACCTGTACTTCTTCGGGGAGCTCGATGATAATCTCATGAGAATATCCGAGACTCATTTCGAGCTGCTGCCCTTTGGCTTCGGCACGGTAACCTACCCCCACAAGCTCAAGCTTTTTTGAGTAACCCTCTGAAACGCCTGTTACCATATTGGCCAGCAGGGCTCTGTAGAGTCCGTGCATCGATTTATGGTTTTTCGATTCTGATGGTCTTGACAATACAAGGGTATTGCCGACGACCTCAATCCTGAGGTCTTTATCAACAGCCTGCGACAGTTCACCAAGCGGTCCTTTAACGCTAACCACATTGTCCTCACCGATGGTTACGGTGACATTCTCCGGCAGGTTTACAGGTAATTTCCCTATTCGTGACATAAATCTTTCCTCCTGATTAGTAAACGTAACACAATACTTCACCTCCGATATTTTCTTTCTTCGCCTCCTTGTCGGTCATCAGTCCCTTCGAGGTCGAAATTATCGCGATGCCAAGCCCGTTGAGCACCCTGGGCAGATCCTCAACACCGGTATATTTTCTGAGACCGGGGCGGCTGGCCCTCTGTATGCTTTTTATTGCAGGGGTTTTGCTCCTTGGATTGTACTTCAGGGCTATTTTCAGAACACCTTGCGGTGTTTCCCCTTCCAGCACCTTATAACTCAGTATATATCCTTTTTCAAAAAGTATCCTTGCAATCTCCTTCTTCAGACTGGAAGAGGGTGCTTCGACAACTTTATGACCGGCCATAATGGCGTTCCTTATTCTGGTCAGTAAATCTGCTATCGGATCAGTCATCTTATAATAGTTATATTTGTTTATAATCTTTTAATATCTACCAGCTGGCTTTCTTTATTCCCGGGATGATCCCGAAGGATGCCATCTCCCGGAAAGTGATCCTGCTGATGCCAAACTGTCTCATATAACCCTTTGGCCGGCCCGTCAGTTTGCAGCGGTTGTGTATCCTGTTGGGATTTGAGTTCCTCGGCAGACGGCTCAGCCCCACAAAATCTCCTTCGGCCTTTAGCCTTGCCCTCTTGGCGGCATACTTCTCAGCCAGCCTGATACGTTTAACCTCGCGGGCCTTCATTGATTCCTTAGCCATATAATTAGTTTTTAACGTTTTTAAAAGGCAATCCAAAATGCTTGAGCAGAGCCAGGGCTTCCTCATCACTTCCTGCAGAAGTGACAAATGTTATCTGAAGTCCCATAATTTTAGCAATCTTATCGAGATCTATCTCCGGGAAAATTATCTGCTCGGTAATCCCCAGGGTGTAGTTTCCGCGTCCGTCCAGTTTACTGTTTATCCCCTTAAAGTCACGTATACGCGGCAGGGCAACTGAGATGAGCCTTTCAAGAAATTCATACATCCTGTCCCTCCTTAGTGTTACAGTAACGCCTATAGGCATATTCCTCCTGAGCTTGAAATTGGAAATATCCTTTGTCGACAAGGTCTGGACAGCCTTCTGGCCGCTGATATCTGTAAGTTCTTTTGCACTGAATTCAATCAGTTTCTTGTCAGCTATAGCCTGTCCGACGCCCTGACTCAGGACTATTTTCTCCAAGCGGGGTACCTGCATCACAGTCGCGTAAGCGAATTCTTTCATCAATGCAGGGACGATCTCCTCTTTATATCTGGTTTTCAAAGAAGGTATGTACATCACTTGATCTCCTCTCCTGATTTTTTTGAATAACGAACTAATTTCTCTTTATCATTAAGCTTTTTGCCGGTTCGTGTCGGTTTCCCGGTTGCCGGGTCAATCAGCATAAGGTTTGAAATATGGACCGGAGCCTCTTTTTTTAAGATCCCTCCCTGAGGTGCTTTTGAATTTGGCTTTGTATGCCTCGATACCAGGTTAACGCTTTCAACGATAGCCCTCTCCTTCACCCTGTTCACTTCGAGCACGCGTCCCTTCTGACCTTTTGATTCACCGGTTATCACAATAACCGTATCTCCCTTTTTTATATGACATTTCTTTTGCATCGGTGACGATTTAAATAATTTACAGCACCTCCGGTGCCAGTGATACAATCTTCATATAACGGTCGCGAAGCTCCCTTGCAACCGGACCGAAGATACGCGTGCCGCGCACTTCGTCGAGATTGGTGAGAAGTACAACTGCATTGTCGTCAAACCTGATGTATGAACCATCCTGCCGGCGTATCTCCTTACGGGTCCTTACAACCACGGCTTTGCTTACAATGCCTTTCTTTGCTTCACCGGAGGGAAGTGCACTTTTAACGGTCACAACAATCTTGTCCCCGATTGTGGCATATCTTTTCTTAGTGCCTCCAAGCACCCTGATGCAAAGGACTTCCTTGGCACCTGAGTTATCGGCTACGTTTAATCTGCTCTCCTGCTGTATCATGACTATTTTGCTCTTTCAATTATTTCTACCAGTCTCCAGGTTTTATTCTTGCTCAGAGGCCTGGTCTCCGATACGCGTACGGTATCGCCAATATTGCATGCATTTTCTTCATCGTGAGCCATCAGGTTTTTGGTACGGTGTATGAATTTCCCGTAAATGGGGTGCTTAACCCTTCTCTCGACGGCTACGACAATCGATTTGTTCATTTTGGCGCTGACAACGACTCCGACTCGTTCTTTTCTGATTTTCCTTTCCATTGGGTGGTCTCTATTTTGATTTCTCATTCAACTCTCTCGAACGCAACTCGGTCATAAGCCGTGCAATGGTAATCTTCAGCTGCTTAAGTTTCTGCGGATTGTCAAGAGGTGTGATAGCATGATTCAGCTTCATACGAACCATCATCGTCTTCTCGGTATCGATACGCTCGAGAAGATCTGCTGTGCTTAGTTCCTTTATTTCCGAAATTTTCATCTCTCTTTTTTTTATTCGTGAACGTAATCGCGTCTGACAACAAATTTCGTGGTTATCGGAAATTTCTGTGCTCCGAGACGCAGTGCCTCTTTAGCAATCTCATAAGGTACTCCTTCCGCCTCGAGCAGTATTCTGCCCGGGGTAACCGGGACCACAAAGCCCTCAGGTGCTCCCTTCCCTTTTCCCATACGGACTTCGGCAGGCTTCTTGGTAATGGGTTTGTCGGGGAATACGCGGATCCACAGCTGGCCCTCACGTTTCATATGACGGGTCACTGCCTGTCTTGCTGCCTCGATCTGCCTCCCGGTGATCCAGGTTGCCTCGAGGGCTTTAACTCCAAACGACCCGAATGCCAGCTGGTTGCCCCTCTGTGCATTACCCTTCATCTTGCCTTTCTGGGCTCTCCTGTACTTGGTCCTTTTCGGTTGTAACATGGCTCAAACTTGTTTTATGTGTTTAATTCTTTAATCGCTTACTTCTTCGTTTTTCTCTTCAGTCCCTTGTTCTTGGCATTCCTTGCGCCAATATTGGGGCTGAGGTCCCTCTTTCCGAATACTTCGCCGTTGCAAATCCAGACCTTGATTCCGATGCGGCCCACTTTTGTATGAGCTTCGGCCAGTGCATAGTCTATATCGGCCCTGAAGGTATGGAGAGGAATACGGCCCTCCTTATATGTCTCGCTCCTTGCCATTTCAGCTCCGCCCAGGCGGCCTGAGATCAGGACTTTAATCCCTTCCGCTCCCATCCTCATGGTGGAGGCTATGGACATCTTGATCGCCCTGCGGTATGAGATCTTACCCTCCACCTGACGGGCAATATTGTTTGAAACAATGTTGGCATCCAGTTCGGGGCGCTTCACTTCAAAAATATTGATCTGAACCTCCTTCTTTGTAATTTTCTTCAGCTCCTCTTTCAGCTTGTCAACTTCCTGTCCACCCTTGCCGATAATAATTCCCGGGCGGGCTGTATTTACGGTTACCGTAATAAGCTTCAGCGTCCTTTCAATAATTATTTTTGAGATGCTGGCTTTTGCCAGTCGGGCGTTCAGGTATTCCCTGATCCTGGTATCCTCCACCAGTTTTCCCGAGAAATCTTTTCCGCCATACCAGTTTGAGTCCCAGCCTTTGATAATGCCAAGCCTGTTGCCAATCGGATTAACTTTTTGTCCCATCTAAATTATTTTGATCTGTTTTCAACTTCCTTATTAACACTGTCGAGCACCATTGTAACGTGGTTTGATCTCTTTCTTATCCGGAAGGCTCTTCCCTGCGGTGCAGTTCTCAGCCTTTTCAGTGAACGACCGCCGTCAACACTCACCTCCCTTATGAAGAGTCCGCTCTCCTCAACCCTTGCACCTTCATTCTTCGCCTGCCAGTTTGCAATGGCCGACAGAAGAAGCTTTTCCAGCCTTCTTGATGCTTCCTGGGGGCTGAACCTCAGTATATCCAGGGCTTTGTTCACTTCCAGCCCGCTGATCATACCGGTCACAAGCCTCATTTTTCTCGGAGATGTGGGACAGTTTCTCAGAATCGCCTGGTACCTGTTCCTGGCGGCCTCATTGTGTTCTTCTGCCCTGCTTCTTTTTCTTGCACCCATTTCTAAAAGTTTTTCAAAGTAATCATCACGTACTATTTTTTACCGGCATGTCCCCTGAAAATCCGGGTAGGTGAAAACTCACCCAGCTTATGTCCGACCATATTCTCTGTTACGTAAACAGGGATAAACTTATTACCGTTATGAACTGCTATAGTATGTCCGACAAAATCCGGCGATATAACCGATCTCCGCGACCATGTCTTGAGCACTGTTTTCCTGTGCCCCTGATTCATCTCAAGAATTCTTTTTTCTAGCTTATAGTCAATGAAGGGGCCTTTTTTAATAGATCTACTCATAATATATCAGTTATTTTTTCCTTCTTTCAATAATCTGTCTGGAAGAATATTTCTTTTTGTCGCGTGTTTTAAACCCTTTTGCAGGCATACCTTTCCGCGATCGCGGGTGGCCGCCGGATGCTCTTCCTTCGCCACCGCCCATGGGATGATCAACGGGGTTCATTGCCACACCCCTTACTCTCGGCCTGCGGCCCTGCCAGCGGGTCCGGCCGGCCTTGCCTGACTTCTCGAGGTTATGATCAGGATT
>JAHYJA010000111.1 GCA_019429325.1 Bacteroidales bacterium | reverse complement strand
AATACCCTGAGCCCCGGATCGCCATGGGTCATAACTGGTTAAAAGCAAATGAATTTAAGGAGGTTTCAGAAAAGTTCACACCTGAAATTGTCAAAAGGGTGGGAGATATGGCAAGAAAAGTCGGAGGACACGGAGGAATGGATTTCATAATGGACTGGAGAATGATCGATTGCCTCCGTAACGGCCTGCCTCTCGATCAGGATGTTTACGACGGAGCCCTCTGGAGTTCAATAGCCCCGCTGAGTGAATGGTCTGTCGCCAACAGGTCACAGTCAATTGACGTCCCCGACTTTACCGGAGGATCCTGGAAAAATAACAAACCTCACGACATAAACCTTGAAACCGGAGGAACAACCCGGGTGCTTGAAGTGACCGTGGTAAATGAAAATATTCAGTTAAATGTGAGGTAGTCGTTTTTTTTTTACATTTGCGCTCACAAAAATGCAGTCTCATAGAACAGATTCATGAGCGCTCAGATATTCCTGATATTATTATTTCTTTCAGTCACCGTTTTTCTTATTTCGAAACCTTATAAGTATTATTTTGCCCTTTTTATCCTCGCCTGCGGTATTGCCGTAAGCTCCGTCTGGTGCTTTGATTCTCTTTCCGGAACAGGAAAAATACTTATAATTGAACCGTACATTCCTGTCCTGCAAAAGAGCATTACATTCACTGTCGACAGGCTTTCAGCTTTTTTTATAATAGTTATAAATATTACCGTCCTTACCGGATTACTTTATGCCGGAGGCTACCTCCGTCCGTATTACCCTGCCAAAAATGCTCTGCGCTTTTCCATCCACTACTTCTCATACCTCTGGCTCTGGTTCTCAATGATAATGGTAGTTCTGATTCGCGACGGATTGCCTTTTATTATTGTCTGGGAGATTATGGCTCTCTCCTCATTCTTCCTGGTGATCTTCGACGCCGAAGACAGGACCATTATGAAAACGGGCATTAGCTACCTGATTCAGATGCACGCCGGAATGTTCTTTATTCTGATAGCATTCCTGCTTATAGGGAAAGCCACGGGGGAAATGAGTTTTAATGCTCTTTCCATCTATTTTTCTCATCATTCAAATCTGTTATTGTTTATACTGTTTTTTGCCGGATTTGGCATCAAGGCCGGGTTTATTCCTTTCCACACCTGGCTTCCGGAAGCTCATCCCGCGGCTCCCTCACATGTATCCGGAGTAATGTCGGGCGTTATGATTAAAATGGGTATATATGGCATTGTCAGGGTGCTTATTTCGGTTCAGTACGATCTGCTTATAATTGGCGTCATAATACTGGTCGTCTCGCTTATCTCAGGCATTCTGGGTGTAATGATGGCAATAGTGCAGCACGATCTCAAGCGTTTGCTGGCTTATCACAGCATCGAAAACATAGGTATCATAGGCATAGGAATCGGCCTGGGGGTTATCGGTATGGCAACAGGTAATCCTGCAATGAGCCTGCTTGGCTTCAGCGGGGGCATGCTTCACGTGCTTAACCACTCACTCTTCAAATCGATGCTCTTTTTTACCGCGGGTTCAGTATATCAGTCCGCTCATACACGAAACACAGAACAGCTGGGGGGACTTATGAAAAGGATGCCATACACCTCGGTCTTCTTCCTGATTGGTTCACTGGCTATCTGCGGTTTGCCGCCTTTTAACGGCTTCATTTCTGAATACCTGATCTATCTGGGCATGTTTAAAAGCCTTTCAGCCGCCAACCTTTATCAGTCTTCCGGACTTATTGTGAGCATTGCCGGACTTGCATTGATCGGAGGACTTGCGATCTTTTGCTTTACAAAGGCGTTTGGGATCGTGTTTCTTGGTGAGCCAAGGTCAGAAAAAGCCATGATGGCCGTGGAGGTGAAAAAAAGTATGATACTGCCGCAGCTGATTCCACTTGCATTTATAGTGATAATCGGACTGGCATCAGTGTACTTCGTCAGACCCCTGTTCAGCATAATGGCTGACATTTTCCATATTCCCCTTATGACGGTTGCAGCTGGTGCTTCATTATCCAGTCTTACACAAATCAGCCTGCTCAGCGGAATATTTATTTCAGTTATTGTTATTATTTTGATTTACAGGTATTTCCACCTCAGATCAAAGGAAGTTTCGTACGGCCCGACATGGGGTTGCGGTTATACTGCCGGTACCGCGCGACACCAGTACACTGCTACCTCATACGCCTATAATTACAATCATCTGGCAAAACCGGTAATCGGGACAACAAAGGCAATGAAGGAAATCGCTCCGGATGAAATATTTCCGGGAAAAAGGAAATTTGAATCGCATAGCCCCGATTTCATTAAAGATCTTCTGATCGACAAGCCAGTTAACAGGATCGCCGGTCTTCTGAAAAGGATCGCAGTAATGCAGACCGGGCTGATACAGCATTACATATTATATGCCTTCATTTTCATGTTGCTGTTGTTCTTGCTGACCTATTTAAAACTTATCTGACAATGGCAGGTTTTTTTCTGATACTGATCACCGCCTTCTTTTTCCCGGGCATAATCCTGCGAATAAAGAGCCTCGCTTCCGGCCGCAGGGGACCCGGCGTTTTTCAACCGGTAAAAGATATCCGGGTGCTCCTGCGTAAAGGAAGCGTATTCAGCAATACCACAGGATTGATTTTTCAGATAGCACCGGCAATCGGATTAGCAGGCATTCTCTGTGCAGCACTGGTTATTCCGTTTGCGGATCAGAAAGCAATTATTTCATTTCAAGGCGATTTCGTTTTCTTCTCCTATCTGCTGGCACTGGGTAAGTTCTTTTCAATCATTTCAGCTCTCGATACCGGCAGCAGTTTCGAAGGAATGGGTGCAAACAGGGAAGCACTCTTCTCCATGCTCGCCGAACCTGCATTTTTTGTGCTTCTGGCAACTTTTGCCATGTTAACCGGCTTTACTTCATTTTCAGACATCTTTAACCATTTCTATTTTTCAGGAAACCATTATGTGTTGATATACAGTATTATAGGAGTATATTTATTCATCCAGATCGCGATGATCGAAAACAGCAGGCTTCCGGTCGATGATCCCAAAACACATCTCGAGCTTACGATGATACATGAAGTGATGATACTCGATAACAGCGGATTTGACAAGGCTCTGATTCACATCGGATCATACCTTAAGTTTGCAATATATGGTGCTTTATTGTATAATGTCATTGTGCCCTCGGGATGGAGCATTTTTCTTCAGGCCTCCCTCTTCCTGGCAGTACAGCTGATATTTGCAGTGATCATCGGTTTTGCGGAATCGTTCAGGGCGCGGAACAAAATGAACAAGAATCCGAAGTTTATACTGACTCTTACTGTCATTGCTCTCATAGCCTTCATGATAATTTTAATTCTTACCGAAAAATTTATCTGAAAGATGATGATAACTTACCTGATTGTATTGTTTGCTGTAACACTGGTTTACTTTGCGTCCGCAGAGAGACTGACCACATACGTGCACCTGGTCGGATTGCAGGGTCTGCTGCTCTGTGGCATTGCTTTGTTCGAGCTTAAGGAGGTTGATACTGCAAACCTGGCATTTATTGTATCTGAAACCCTTGCTTTTAAGACTATACTGATCCCATATCTTCTTACCAGGATAATTAAGCGGTCGGGCGTATCAAAAGTGCACAGACAGGCAATGCCCGGATTCTATTTACTTCTTTTTTCAATACTCGCACTCCTGATAAGCGTCCTGCTGGCCAGTTCCCTGCGAAACCCTTTCATCAACACAATCTATATGACTATAGCCATTTATACCTTATTCACAGGGATGTTGCTGATTGTTACTCACCGGCTTATTATTTCCCATCTGATAGGCTTCCTAATCGTTGAAAACTCTGTTTTCATCTTTTCGCTCGCAGTCGGGAGCTCAATGCCAATGCTGATCAATATAGGAATACTGCTTGACATATTTGTTGGAGTACTGATTCTCGGGTTTTTCGGATTACGGTTAAAACCTCATACCAATGAGCTAACCCGGCTAAAAGATTAAACCATGTCGCTCTTATTGTTCTTTATCACTTCAGCATTCATGAGCATTTCAATAATAATGTTCAGGAATAAGACCATCACGAGGATCATAACTTCCGGATTCGCCCTGTTGCACATCTGGTTCACTGTCCACAGCTGGAGCAATCTGAATAATACAGATATGGTCTATTTTACTTATAACAGCTCCGGCGTTTTACTTCTTTCAGTCCTTTCATTGCTTATTATCCCAACTGTTTACCATGGTTTCATATATGCATCCGGCGACGATCTTAAAAAGTATAATATCTATCATGCAGGACTGGTTGCTCTCGTGACTTTTATGTCTGGTGCATATCTCGCCAATGGCATGACCGTTTTATGGATCTTTGTTGAAGCAACCACCCTGGCGGTGGCTGCACTTATATATCACGACCGCACCGAAACGGCCCTTGAAGCTACATGGAAATATGTTTTTATCTGTTCGACCGGAATTGCTCTTGCATATCTGGGAATACTGTTCCTCGGGTTTATTTACGGCCGGGGAGATGCATCCAGCCTGTCTTTCAGATCACTGTCAGGCCTTATTGACCGTGCGGACCCCCTCTACCTTAAAATCGCATTCGTCTTCGTGATGATCGGATTCAGTACCAAAATGGGACTTTTCCCGATGCATACTGTAACCATTGATGCCCATTCTGTGGCACCTCCTCCTGTAAGTGCATTGATTTCCACCGCATTAATGAATGTCGGATTCCTGGCTATTTTCAGGGTCTACACATTGTTTTCCTTTTCCCCTATCCTGCCTTTCATGAACAGCGTCCTTATCATTGCCGGATTATTGTCGCTGCTGGTCGCGGCCGGCTATATGCTCAAGGCAAAGCATCTGAAACGAATGCTCGCGTATTCAAGCCTGGAGAACATGGGCCTGGTGGCAATCGCTGTAGGGATTGGCGGGGAAGCCTGGTATGCCGCCTTTCTCCTTATTGTGTTGCATTCACTTGCCAAGTCGAGCCTGTTCTTTCAGATGGGACAACTTTCGAGGATACTGGGTACATTCAGGCTTGATGATGCCGGAAGGTATATGAAGCTCTACCCGGCAGGAGCCCTGGTTCTTCTTGCAGGAGTGTTTTGTATTCTTGCTATTCCTCCGTCAGGCCTTTTCATTACGGAGTTTCTGGTATTCAAGGAAATGGTATACACCGACAGATGGCTGGTGCTGATCCCTTCCATTATCCTTCTGTGCTTTGTGATATACGCTATGAGCACAAGGATCATGCATGTGATCTTCTCGGACCCGCGTAGTCCGGAAATTATTCTGCCTCAGGAAAAAGTCAATCCTGCCGAGACCATAAGTCAGTTCGTATTCCTTGGAATAGTAGTTCTGTTCTGTTTTTATCAGCCTCCTTTTCTGGTAGATCTGATTAACGAAACCTTTGCTTTACTGCCTAAATAGTTACTCAATGAATAATTCCTATTCAGAGACAGAGAATAATTCACTTCCGCTTGATATAAAGGATATACCTGTATTGAGATATCCTGATTTTTTTGACCAGGTAACCCTGCTCCTCAAAAATCCGGCAAACCACTGCGTAAACTATTATGCTGCAGCTACAACAGGTGCTGTGAAATACTTTTGTTGTATAGCTGATGATATCGATAAAAAGATCAGGATACTGGCTCATGAAAGTGATAATAATGAACAGATTTTAATGTCACTGACACCTGAATGCCCTTCAATGCATATTTTTGAGCGCGAGATCTTTGAAAATTTCGGTGTGGAATTCCGGGATCATCCCTGGCTGAAGCCGGTCAGATACCCTCAGAATCGTCCAGACAGATCCCGTGTAATGGATAATTATCCATTCTATGAGATTGAGAGCGAGGAGCTTCACGAGGTGGGAGTGGGGCCGGTCCACGCAGGTGTGATTGAACCGGGCCATTTCAGGTTTATCTGCAATGGTGAAAAGGTACTCCACCTCGAGATACAGCTTGGTTATCAGCACCGTGGCATTGAAAGGCTCTTTCAGGATTTGAATTCTTCACTGCAAAGATGTATCCTGTCGGAGAGTATTGCCGGAGACTCATCCGTGGCACACGGTCTGGCGCACTCACAGCTTATTGAATCACTTGCAGGACCTGACGTCGGTGAAACACTGCAGATTGAACGGTGCATAGGCTTGGAACTTGAAAGGATTGCGGTTCATATCGGCGACACTGCGGCCCTGTGCGGCGATGTCGCTTATCAGCTCGGACAGGTGACTTGCGAAGCTCTCCGTACGGTCGTTATCAATACCATGCAATTCTGGTGCGGTAACCGCTTCGGTAAAGGATTGATTCGCCCAGGCGGTACCAATTATCCGCTTAACGACACAATTGCAGAAGAGATACTGAAGAATCTTGACAATATCGGCAGGCGCTTCGACAGAATAACCTCCATGATCTATTCTCTGCCAAGCGTACTTGCCAGGTTTGAAGACATAGGGACTGTTACAAAACAGCAGGCACTGAGTACGGGAGCTGTAGGAATGACTGCCCGTACCTGTGGGGTTCTGCGCGATATCCGCTCAACACATCCTTTTCAGTATTATAAATACTACCCTGTCAGTCCCGCCATTCTTGATGCAGGAGATGTTCTGGCCCGCGGAAAGATAAGGAGTCTTGAAGTAAGGGAATCGATCAGGATCGTTCACGACCTTATTGACCAGTGGCGCCGGACGAACAGGGAGATAGGAAAACCTGTCTATGATTATAACCTCAGGCCTGACAGCTATGCTGTTTCGCTGATTGAAGGCTGGAGAGGAGAGATATGTCACTCTGCTGCCACTGATGCCAGTGGTAAGATCATGCACTATAAAGTGAAAGATCCCTCACTGCATAACTGGATGGCTCTGGCGCTGGCAGTCCGCGACCAGGAGATCTCAGATTTCCCGGTATGCAATAAAAGCTTTAACCTTTCATACTGTGGGAATGATCTTTAGTTAATCGTAATTGGAAAAAGATGCTGAAAGAAATCAAAGTACTCTCTGATCACGGCTGGCAATCTATTAAAGATCTTAGGAATCAGCCTGTTTCATCAATTTTCCGGGGACGGCCTGTTATATCAGATGATATAACAGAAAATGAGGTAATAAGGGTTTCTGACTTATGCCCTTCAGGCGCTATAAGCGGGGATTCAGGCGGTATTGATCTCGGAAGGTGTGTTTTCTGCCGGGAGTGTGAATTCTGTCTGCCCGGAAAGATCAGGTTCACAAATGATTACAGAATTGCGACAAGTTCAATGGAAGCTCTGGTCATAAAACCTGGCTCAGATATCCGGGTCAGGTTTGACAGCTCCTTGGTCAGGAGTGAGGTGAGGAAACTGTTTAAAGGAGCTTTGAAACTGCGTCAGGTATCCGCCGGCGGAGATAACTCGTGTGAGATGGAGCTGGCTGCCAGCGGTAATGTAAATTTTGACCTTGGGAGGTACGGTATTGAGTTTACTGCCTCACCCCGCCATGCTGACGGAATAGTAATAACGGGACCAATTACGGAGAATATGGCTAAGGCTTTACAAATGACTTACGATGCCGTCCCGGCTCCGAAAATCATTATCCTTGCCGGAACTGATGCAATAAGCGGAGGCATCTTTAAGGAGAGTCCTGCTGTGAACAGGCAATTTCTTGATCGACGTCATATTGACCTTTACGTTCCCGGAAACCCCATTCACCCCCTCACATTTATTAACGGTATTATGGACCTGCTCGGCATCAAACCCTGATCACTTCTACGCTCTTTGCTCTACGCTCTTTGCTCTACGCTCTACGCTCCATGCTCCCTGCTCCCCGCTCCCCGCTCCCTGCCCTCAATACCCCGCAGCCTGTCCGTCCTTCCTTGATTCCGAAGCACCAAAGTATACCTTGTTTTTTTCGTCCCTCATAATAGCCTGGTAGCCGCCATATCCTCCCAGGTTCCACTGTACGCTGTGTCCCATGGACAGGAGCTTCTGAATGACTTCCCATCGGAAACCGTCTTCAAGGTAAAGCACTCCTCCGGCAGCCATCTGTTCACCGGTCGGCTCTGAGGATCCTGTATGATATATTCTTGGAGCATCTCCGGCCTCCTGAAGGTTCATTTTGAAATCAATAAGGTTTATCACGATCTGGGCGTGGCCTTGCGGCTGCATATCACCTCCCATAACGCCGAAGCTCACCCATGGCCTGCCGTTCCTGGTAATGAAGGCAGGTATAATGGTATGGAACGGCCTTTTTCCCGGTGCAAAAACATTTGCGTGACCCTCGGCGAGGCTGAACATCTCACCCCTGTTCTGCAGCACAAATCCCAGCCCCGGGGGGCACATCCCCGAACCCATTCCCCGGTAATTGCTTTGTATCAGGGAAACCATGTTGCCGAATCTGTCTGCAACAGTAAGATAAATGGTATTTCCTGACTCAATCCGGCCTGCACTGTAAACCCTGGCAGCCCTGGAAGGGTCGATGAGTTTGCGCCTTTCAGCAGCATATTTCTTTGAGATAAGCTGGTTTACCGGCACATTACTGAACCTGGGATCGGCATAATACCTGGCACGGTCTTCAAAGGCAAGCTTCTTGGCTTCAGTGAAATGGTGTATGTACTCAGCTGAGCTATAGCCCATTGATGCGATATCAAACCCCTCAAGGATATTGAGTATCTGCAAAGCTGCAATCCCCTGCCCGTTCGGAGGAAGTTCCCATACATCATAACCCCGGTAATTGGTGCTTACGGGCTCAACCCATTCAGAACTGTGACGTGCCATATCGTCGAACGTAAGAAACCCGCCCTGCGACTTCATGAAGGCAGCGATGGCTTTTGCTATGCTTCCCCTGTAGAACTCATTTCGTCCGCCCTTCACAATCTTCTCCAGTGTGTTTGCAAGATTAGGGTTCCGGAATATCTCTCCCTTTTCCGGAGCTTTGCCTCCGGGCATAAATGTTTCCTTAATATTGGGATAATCCTTAAGTGTCTGGGTTCCGAGATTGAGATAGTAGGCTATGACCTCAGTAACCGGAAACCCGTCGCGGGCATATGTGATGGCAGGCTGAAGGATGTCTCTCATCTGAAGGCGGCCGAACATCTCGTGCATTTCATACCAGCCGTCTACACAGCCAGGTACAGACACAGGCAACGGACCTCGGGCAGGTATGAATTCATGTCCGTTGGACCTGAAGTAGTCGAGACGCAGTGAACGTGGTGATCTCCCGCTGGCATTCAACCCATATAGTTTACCCCTGTCGGCACTCCAGATAATTGCAAAAAGATCACCGCCGATCCCGCAACCGGTGGGCTCAACCACTCCCAGTACCGCATTGGCCGCAATTGCAGCATCAATGGCATTGCCGCCTTTCTTTAAAATGTCAAGTGCAACCTGGGTGGCAAGTGGCTGACTGGTGGCAGCCATCCCATACTGTGCAATAACTTCCGATCTGGTGGCAAAATCCCGGCCGGTTACCCTGTCCTGGGTATACAGCATCACCGTAGTGGAAAGAAATGTGATAATGCAGGCTAAAACTCTCATAGGATCTTTCATTTATTGCAAATATAATAAAGTCAGATTATTATCTCGCCATCGCAATTCTTTTTAGCTCCGGCGGCATCTTTTCAATAGCAGACCTGAGACCATAAATTCTTACCTCTTCCTTAAAATATCTTTCTCCGGATATTCTGGTCTTTTCGTCAGCATTGCCCTTCAATTCCTCGCGGACCATTTTAATTATGTCTTCCATAAGAAAATTTGTCATAAATTAGTACAGTAAATCAACGGTAAAAACGCGATAATGATCAATTACATTTCAAAAATAAGGATTTTCGTTTGTTTTACGCTGTTTGTCTATTTGCAGGTATTTTCGGCATACGGTCAGGATGCGTTTAAATGGCGGACCCTTTACCCGTCACCGGAACTGCTGGTGAAACAACCCGGAGATGAGCAGTTCAATCATTTTGTATCACTGGTAAAATCGACAGATAACAAGACTATTCTTGGTTACCTCCCCTGACGATTCTGATATGCTGCTGATCCTGACCAGGGTAAACTGACGGAGTCCGCTAACCGGGTCTTCCAGGGCTCAGGGCAAGACTGTCTTGCAGGTCATGCAGGTCATGCAAGTCGTGCAAGTCTTGCAAAATACCGATTACCGATTACTGATTACCAACGCTTTCCTGCTTCCGTCTTCGGTCTTCCGTCTTCGGTCTTCTGTCTTTAATGGCTCAGAGCTCCAGCCTTCGCCCAACCTCCGCATGGCTACGGTTGGCACAGCAAGGCTTCGGCCTTCGGTCGTCGAAGTCGACCTACGGCCGACGAAGACGGCTGACAAAGCAGAGCTCAGGGCAAGACTGTCTTGCAGGTCATGCAGGTCATGCAAGTCGTGCAAGTCTTGCAAAATACCGATTACCGATTACTGATTACCAACGCTTTCCTGCTTCCGTCTTCGGTCTTCCGTCTCCCGTCTATTTGATATATTTCCAGAACCTCTCTTCCGATTTCCGGAACTCAGCCTTCTTCTTCCGGTCAAGAAAATAATAAAAAACAGATCGGAA
>JAHYJA010000110.1 GCA_019429325.1 Bacteroidales bacterium | reverse complement strand
TTCACGGGACTCGCAATGACGGTGCGAATAAGTTGGATCAGTTGAGGACGAAGTACGGCACTTAATTAATTCTCAGGTCATTGCGAGGAATACCGTTAGCGAACGCTACCGGTATGACGAAGCAATCCCGATCAAGATTGCACTGAATCTATATAAATAACCTATGACGACCGAAGGCTGGCGGAGGATTGCTTCGTCCCGTTTCACGGGACTCGCAATGACGGTGCGAATAAGTTGGATCAGTTGAGGACGAAGTACGGCACTTAATTAATTCTCAGGTCATTGCGAGGAATACCGTTAGCGAACGCTACCGGTATGACGAAGCAATCTCAATCAAGATTGCACTGAATCTATATAAATAACCTATGACGACCGAAGGCTGGTGAAGGATTGCTTCGCCCCGTTTCACGGGACTCGCAATGACGGTGTTAATAAGCTGGATCAGTTGCAGACGAAGTACGGCACTTAATTAAGTCTCAGGTCATTGCGAGGAATACCGATAGCGAACGCTACCGGTATGACGAAGCAATCTCAATCAAGATTGCACTGAATCTATATAAATAACCTATGACGACCGAAGGCTGGTGAAGGATTGCTTCGTCCCGTTTCACGGGACTCGCAATGACGGTGCGAATAATCCGGATCAGTTAAAGACGACCGAAGGCATAAACCAAACCGAAGTCGGCTTTAATGGTGCAGGGGATCCCAGAGTGTTAATTCCGGAGCCTGGAAATAGGTGCATCGTCAGAAGTGTACTTTTAGCTGCCCTTATCTTCACCCTTGTTTTCTTTGTCTTTTTCCAGCCTTCTCGCAATTGCATCGTTATCATCCTTTGCTTGGATATCCCTCGCAAGTGAATACTTTTCTCTGCGTGTATGAGCAGCTTTTAGATCCTCTTCTCTTCTTAAATCTTCCTCTTTGTTGTCAGGAACCTGATCTGGTATTGTTATTTCATCTTTCATAATGCAAATATACTGATCGCCACAGCAGAAGTCAAGAGAATTACTTTAAATAGAGATATTTTTTTAATTCAGAAAGTCAAATAATATAAGATCATAACTCTTCTGCCCCGCGGGACTCAGGCTGAGTGTACCAGACTCCCTTCAGTTTATTGCCAGCGTGACCGGGATTTGTTAAAGACGTAATGCAGCAGCTATGCCAGAACGCCGCTACGTCGTTACACCCCAGCCTTCGCTGTCCTGCGGCCAGCTATGGCTGACAAAGCCTGCGCCATTATGCCACTGTTAAAACCAGGTCTGCACCAGCACCTTATTATCATACTGAAATTCGCTAACCCTGTAGTAAACAGAAGCATCATTCTCGATCTGATACATCCAGTAACCGGAAATTCCGGGAGAAAAGTATATCCTTCGCAGGTATAACCTGTCGCCGGCAGAAAACTCACACTTCCTGCTGTATGCCGACACCTTGCCGTAGGTGCTGTCCATTGAGGTCTTGATCCAGATGAGATGAGGACCGCCGAAGGTATCAGGGTTTGTCTGCCTGTAATCCAGGAAATTACCTATGTACTTTCTTGTGACAAAGAATTCGTCTTCTGCAAGAAGTGAGGATGATTTCCTGGCAGTACTGCAGGAGATGATCACACCTGTTAATAACAGAAAAAATAATCTTTTCATGTTCGCGGCTTTATCAATTAATGTTTGGTTTAAAGAGTTAAAGATAATGAAACAAACCAATAGTGTCAAGCCGGAAATCCTCTGTAAGTGTTCAAATGGAAAGGTTTTACCGTATGCTGGTCAAAGTAATCGTGATGAATATTAGCAATAATAGTCTGTCTGTACGACCAGGAGGAGTGTTCGTCAAAAAAAGAATGAGGAAACCGGTATTTGACCAAAGGTTTATTCAATTTGATTAAGGTCGAAGAAAAATCAATTAAAGGACCGGATAAAAAGAAACAAGCATCTGTCTGTCCCCCGTTTCTATTTTAGGGTCACTTCAACCTTTTTTGTGCCTGCCTTAGCTGATTCGTAGCTCACCTCAAGCCTCCCTTTTCCGCTGACGAGAAACTGGTACTCAACCTTCCCCGATCCGGGCACCTGGCAGAACTGTATCCCGGGACGGAACTCCTTGTATTCTATTTTCTCGGGATAAAGGTTAACAATCTTTCCTCCGCTTACCACTTTTACTCCTGATCCTTTTACCGTAACAATATCGAGCGGATAGAGCCTGTTCTTAACTGTCATGTATGTGACTGAGGGCATGGCATTCCTGTTATGAAGCCTTACGCGGATCCTGTAGAGTCCGCCGCTAAGCCTGGTAGTCTCAGTTATCTCAAGGCTGACATCCGGGGTATTCTGTGCCGCATAGATCACTGTGGAAGCATTCCTGTGGATCAGGTCCTGCAGCATGAAGGGGTGTGGAAGCCGGGTGCTCATTTTTACCCATCCGCCTATTTCAATATCTCCATACTCCGGATGCTTATACGGAGCCCACTCCCTGAACAGTTCACCCTGGGCCAGATGATCATTGAATTTAAGCCTTTCCCGTTCCCTTTCGTTTGAGTCTCCTGCCATGATGCTGCTTCTGTCTGTCTGTCCGAGAAAGGTACCGTCGAAGGTTTCGGTACCTACCTGGTAGAGCTCTCCCACGAACGAATATGATCCGAGCAGGTTATTTGTAAAGTCAGTGAAGTCGCCGTAGGTTGCATAAAGGTCCTTCCAGCTGATCAGGTATTTATATCCAGGAACGATCTTTTCGATATTTCTACCCAGGTGGTCATAGACTGCAATGTCACCGGGAGGTAGTTCTCCCGCAGACTTTACCGACGGTCCCCGCAGGTACATTCCCCCCGAGTTGTGGAACGCGAATACCATTATGATATTGGGACGTTTCAGCATCCAATCGGCTATTGCCCTGATCCCTGTTCCGGATAAAGGGTAAAGCCCCGAGCCGTTCTGAACATAGGGAGGGGCCCAGTTATATCCCCAGTTACGATTTCCGTCAACATAACCTTCGGAGTCCTCATTGACCAGACCGTCACCATCGTTGTCGATCCCTTCCTGGCCAAGGCTGATCCATTCGCCCTGTTCACCGGGTTTTACCGCGATCATCAGCCGGGGCTCCTCAGGATCGGTCCTGAGCCGCCCGTGAGGATCCCTCTTTCTCATTGATGTAATGTTTCCATCACCATCCAGATCGTCAGGAGGATCCTCATCAAAAAGGCCATCCCTGTCATCATCAACGGGGATCCTCAATCCCCTGTTTGTACTTGGCGTGTTCGGGTCGTTGAAGAAATGGAACCTGCCGTCGACATTCACGACAGGTATTATGTAAAAGACATTCCTGTCTACCACCTGAGTAATATCATCCAGTTTTCCATAATTGGTCAGGAGCCTGTTCGCAAGGTAAAGGCACACCTCTCCTGCCTGTATCTCATTGCCATGTATGTTTCCGTCGGCGTATATGCCCGGTTTTGAAAGAGGTTCTCCTGTTTTCGGATTATTTATCGTGAGAGCATAGATGATCCTGCCCTCCTCACTCTTACCTACCTCTTCAATTCCGGTCAGGGCAGGATAGGCTGAATGAAGTGCCTTGAGCGCCTCCACAACCTGTTCATACGTATAATAGTGATCGAATCTGAGCGGCACTTTGATCTCCTGGGCGTATATTTCCGACATTCCTGTGACTGCCAGGGATATTATTAAAAGAAAAATTACTCTTTTCATGATCAGCCTCCGATATTTATTTGTCTTGAATCCGAGCCGGCCTGTTTCGATATCAGGTTAATATTCAGTGTGCTTCTCTTATCAGCTTTAACGAGCCAGGTAAGTTTCACCGATTTATTTCCCGCCAGGTCATGCAAGGGGGTCCTTTTCAGGCCTGAAAGGAATTCTATTCCGGTTCCTTCGAGAGTGATAACCGCAGGTGCAGGGATCTTGTTCCTTTTTCCCATTGCCGTTGGAAAAGGCAGATAACCATTATTTTCAATCCAGACTTCTATCTGGTAAACGCCGCTTCCTTTTTCGATGGCCTTTGCCTCAGTGATATGAAGTTTCGGAAGTTTCTTCACAAGTTCGAATATGAACGGCAGGTGGAGATCCAGGAGTGAATCAACCATTGTAAATGGAGGGGTGTTTCCGCTCCAGGGAACGAATCCTCCGATCTCCGCTTCGCCGAGCGTGGGATGTTTGAACGGTTTCCAGTTAACAAACCCTTTCCCTCCCAGTTGTGAATCAGAGAAAGCGAGATGGGCCAGTTCCATGGGATCTCCCTTCTGTTCATCAGCCGCAGGAGCCGGCATCTGTTTCATCATTGCCGCCATCTGTCCGGGAGTGGCCTGCCCGCTGTTTATCAGGCCCATAACCATTTTAGCTGTGTATTGCGCAGGTGCACCCCTCTCTTTCAGGAAAGTATTGATCTTATCCTCACCAAGCGCGGCAAAATCCTCTTTCGTCATTTTTTCAAGCGATTCAAGAGTTATACCGCTCGATTCCTTCTTCTCCTCCTGCAACTTATTAAGTGCCCAGATATCCATACTAAAAACAGGGACGCCGAGGTGATAATAGGCCCACATCTCAAAAGAGCCTTCCTTTGCGTCTTCGGGATCAAAACGTTCACCGGCTACTCCCCTGCTTTTCAGATAATCCCTGTACTCTCCGGATATTTTGTTGTAAAACACAAGATCTTCCTGCATTGGATTCACCACGGCTCCCAGTCCGAGGTAGCTGGCGATCATTCCTTCGTCAATTGTCATCCCTGGCGGGAGCATTGGCTGAACGGCTTCCATGATCTCCTGCATGGTGTAAGTCCGTGAAACGTCAAATCCCATTGCTTTGCCTACCTCCTCTGGTATAGTAATATTGTCGTAATCAACTGAGCCTTTCCTTCCACCCTTAGGCGGCACCAGAAAGAAATTGGTACGGCCGAAGGAGACTGCCATTGCAATTTCAGGATGGGCAAAGGCGAACTTCACCAATTCTCCGGCTTCCCTTGCTGATCCCGGGAAAAGTCCGCTTTTAGCATCAAAATATTTAAAAAGATGCGGGAAATTCGCATTTACATCAGTCCCACCGGTTCCGTCTTCATTATATTGTCCGTCGCCGTCATCATCAATCCCTTCCGAATAGATCTTATAGATGCCTTTCTCCCCTTTGGAGGCGTCGGCCCTGCGCATCAGCCGTGGTTCGGATGCCACAGGGACCCATATCCCGTCAGGTGATTTCACTCTCATCATGGTTATAATGCCGTTCCCGTCGAGATCGTTGAATCCGTCCTCATCCACCTGGTCATCCATATCGTCATTATGGGGTGCATGATTACCCGGGTCCATGTAAAGTGGAGTGGAAAAATACCGGGAATATGCGTCGGGATTGCCCATCGGGACCACATACCATGTCAATTGAGAACAGAGGCTGGCATCGGAGGCTATCCTTCCGGCCAGGGATAAGGCGGCTTCGGTTGTTACCGGGCTGATGCCCGACAGATTACCGACGACAAGAACAGCAGGGTTCGGCACATCACTCTTTTTCCCTATTTCAAGAAGTAAAATATCCGTACCACCATGACTCACAGTAAGTTTATGAACTTTTACCAGTCCGCCTGATTTCTGGCGTATCTGGTCGATCCTCCTGTTTATCCCGGCCGGATCGCTATACCCGCCCTGGGCTGAAACAGTTCCGGGCAACAGCATTGCTAATGCGAGAGAAGCTAAAAGGCATATCAACCCCCGCCTGACTGATCTTTTAATCTGCATGATTGTAATATATGAATTAATGGCAGAACTAAGGTAAAACTAATTTAATTCCAATTAACTATTCGCCTGATCATTTCTTCTGCAAGTTCAGGTGAGTTTCAAATAATCTGAATATCCGCCTGTACTCGTCCGCCCAGCTTGAGGGTTCCGTAAACCCATGCCGTTCAAGTGGATAGACTGCAAGTTCCCAGTTCTCCTTTCCGAGCTCTATCAGCCGCTGTGAAAGTCTGACCACATCCTGAAAATGAACATTATCATCGATCATGCCATGGCAAATCAACAAAGCGCCTTCAAGACCATCAGCATAATAGATGGGGGAGCTTTTTGCGTAAGCAAGGCTGTCAGCGACGGGTATATTAAGGATATTCGAAGTATAACCATGATTGTAATGAGCCCAGTCGGTAACGGGCCTGAGTGCAGCACCGGCACTGAATACTCCCGGATTCCTGAACATTGCCATCAGAGTAATGAATCCCCCGTACGATCCCCCGTAAATGCCTATTTTTTCAGGATGAATCTGATGCTCAGCGACAAGGTAGCCGGCCCCGTCAATATGATCTTCAAGATCCCTGCCGCCCATGTGCCTGTATATTGCTGTGCGCCAGTCGCAGCCATATCCAGCACTGCCGCGGTAATCGATATCAAGGACCGTATAACCGTTATCAACAAGAAAATTATGGAACATATATTCGCGTGAATAACTGCTCCACCACCTGTGAACATTCTGGAGGTATCCGGCGCCGTGAACAAATATCACTGCCGGTCCGTCAGCCACAGGGTTGGCAGGCCGGTATAGCCGGGCCGGAACAAGCTCACCATCTGAAGCCCTGAAACTGACCATTTCCGGAATCCTCCAGGGATAAGTAATGAATTCCTGTGTCAGGGATTCGGTTACCTTTACCGGAACAGGTCTATCCCTGTTCGCCATTAAATAGAGTTCCCATGGCTTGTTTGCATGTGATGCCCGGAGGGCAAAATATTTTTCATCAGGCGACAGATAATATTCCACAGCTCCTCCGAAATGCGTTATGCGGGTTCTGGGGCCTCCTTTGAGAGGCATCCTGTAAAGCTCTCTTATTCCAGGATCCGGCTCATTCGATATGAAATACCAGGATTTCCTGTCGATCGACAATGTCGGGCTGTAAATCTCAAAGCTGCCTGTGGTAAGGGCGCTCTTCTCTCCTGTCGTTATATCGAGTAAATACAGGTGTGAAAAGCCCGATTTCTCCGACTGCAACCAGATGGTTTTATTGTCGGGCAGCCATCCAACCTGGCCGGACCTGATACCCGGTCCTCCGATCCAGGCTTCGTCCCGTTGCCTGTCAAGCAGTTTCAGACTTCCGGTTTCCATGTCGAGAAGCATGATCCAGCGGTCTTTGTTATCAAAGGAAAAAATATCCACCACGGCATTGCGGCCGTCATCCGACCAGACTGGATCGCCGGCGACCACTCCCCTTTTCTCCTTATCCTTTTCTTTAGTTTTACTGTCCGGGTAATCCGACAGGTAATCCGGCTGATCGGTTATGCCCGGGATATCATCGGTTCTTATACTGTAAAGAGTGTCGCGGAGGATATCATAGATCCTGAGCATACTTAATGTGTACGGTGACATTCCGACTTTTGACCTTGCCTGAGGATCCTCCGTGTAACCCGACTCAGTCACATAATCAGGAATGATTGTCCTTCTGCTGTCAGATGGCTGGTATGACTGCCATGTGATATATTGATTGTCAGGGCTCATTCTAACCGATCTTACCTGTCCGGATCCGGTATAGATTACTTTGGGCCTCACGGCACGAAGTGCTTTCGTCTCTTTCTGTGCATTATCCCTTGCTTCCTTTCTTTCCGCGAGCACATTGAAAAGACCCAGCTGATCCTCATAGAGCCATCTGTCATGTTCGTTGCGGTAGGGTTTTTCTTCAGGCTTCTCCTGTCCCGGTCTCAGGTCGGTAAGCTGTGCAAATATCCCGCTGGCGATATCCCATGAAAAAATGTTGTTTCCGCTGGTAAAGACGACCTTGTCCTCTGAATGGCTGAACAGAGGATTGCTCTCATCTGAAGAGGTTGAGGTTATCTGCGTCACACTACCGGTTTTGATATCGGTCAAAAAAAGGTCCCCGTCTCTCGCCCAGACCATCATGGTCCTGTTCCGGTTATATGTAACGGAGAATGAAGGAAGTCCTTTCCTCTCCTCAAGGCTGACCTTTCGCGGTTTCAGATTGTCAGTTGTAACTGACCAGAGTGAACGTGCCGAGTCAACATCCATGTTCCATCTGAAATAGAGGGCATTGCCTGACGGGGCCCATTGGATATTTTCCGGAGAAAAGCCTGTGAATCGTTCACCCTGCATTATTTTTTCGATTGTCAGGGGACTTTGGGAAAACAGGAGTGCATGCCTGAGCAAAAAGGCTGTTGCCAGGCAAAATGTAAACATTTTTCTTTTCATTAAGATCAGAATTGATAAACAGACTAATCAGAGATGAGCTGTCTTTGGTTATATTTTCCGGAGCATTACTTAATGAGACGTCATCAGCTTCCTATCTGGCCAGTAATCTTCGTATGTCGGGGTTTCCGGCATGATCCAGAGCTGTTTTGTTCTCATTGTCTCTCAGCCCCGGGTTTGCGCCATTTTCAAGCAATGTCTTCACCACCTCGGTATGTCCGTTCATCGAAGCAACCATAAGGTCAGTGAATCTGGCCTTGTTTTGGATGTTGAAACGTGCGTCCTTCTTAAGCATAAGCTTCACTATGGCTATCCGGCCGCTCCCTGATGCACGTATGAAGGCGGTGGTTTTTTCTGCCTTAGCCAGCATGGCGGGATCGGCATTACTTTCTGAGGACAGTTTTACGGCCTGCAGCTGACCTGTCAGCGAAGTGGCAACCATTGCAGTCAGCTGGTCTGAATATCCTGATTCCTGATCCGATCTCCTGTAAAGCTTATTTGTTATCATCTCTGCGATCTGATCATCAGCAGTAATTATCAGGGCATTAGCGCCATCATCCTCGCCGGAATCAGGCCTGGCCCCTTTTGCCAGCAGCATACTCACGATATCGGTATACCCGTTCATTGAAGCCAGGAAAAGAGCATTCGTCCCGTCCGTGCAATTTAAATTTATATCTGCATTTCTGTCGAGCAATAATTTCGCAAAATCGGTGTGTCCGAAGAGTGAGGCGGTCATAAGGGCTGTTGTTCCTTCCCTGCTCTGCAGATCGGGATTTGCGCCATAATCCAGCAATAACTTTGCAATATCGGTGAACCCGCCCAGAGAAGCCAGCATAAGTGCAGTGGATCTCCCTGAGAATTCCTGAAGATCCGGCTTCGCCCCCTTGTCGAGCAGCATCCTGACGACCGGAGTAGCTCCATATTGTGATGCGAGCATCAGGGATGTATATCCGTCAATTGCCTGAATATTGATGTTTGCTCCCTTATCCAGCAACAGCTTTGCCAGTTCCGTGTGACCGTTCTGGGCGGCCATCATCAGTGCGGTAACTCCGTCAATAGCCTGCAGATCGGGGTTCGCTCCCCGGTCCATCAACAGCTTAAGGATCCGGTAATGACCGTTATAGGCGGCATACATGGCGGCAGTAACACCGTCAATTGCCTGAAGATCAGGATCTGCTCCTTTTCTGAGCAGTATCCTGCAAATATTTGTATACCCGTTAACAGCGGCATACATCAACAGGCTCCGGTCATAAATGTCGATATAATTAACATTATCAATACTCCGTGCCACTGTAAGCGAATTAACGGGGTCCTGCACCCTCAACAGGTAGTTAAGTTTTTCGGCTTCTGTCATTCTCTGTGCCCCGGCTTCGCTTACTGTGGCTGACAGAAATAATACTACCATTGCTATTGACCATACTGCTTTCATCTCTTCTGTTTTTAATCAGGCAATAAATTATGTATTTACTGCATTAGTTACTGATCCCTGGTTAACAGTGAAATAATAGTAAAAAGTCATTTCTCCGACAACATGGTAAAGATATGAAAAAGGAGGAATTTTTGTAGCCGCCGGAGTATTGCATTTATCATATAAACAGTTTTGCGATCCGTTTGTTTAAGATGAGCAGGATCAGTAAAACTATGCTCCACTGGAATATGCACGACATGAAAGTGAACTGTCTGAACGGGTTGAACCATTCACCCGGCACGAACGACTGGGCAAGCCACCACACGAGCAGTATGCCTGCGGCGACAGGGATGAACCAGGTAATGACATATACCCACCATCTTCCAAGTTTTCGGTCGTTGGTGACAGAGTTGATCCCTTCTCTCACCTGACCGGCTCCCTGTTTGATGATCATTGCGGCTATCAGCGCACCGGATATCATCAATGCAACGCCCCACACAAAATCCTGGTTGCTGAGGAAGTTCAGGTTTCTTGCGGAAGGAATTCCGAAGATGAACACAAGGATAACTATTACTGCAATTGATCTGTTTCTTTTAAGACCGGTATCGACAAGAACCCTTGACGGAAGTTCCAGCTGTGCGATGAGTGAGGAGAATCCCGCGAATGTAAGGCCAAGGAAGAAGAGAACGGACAGAATGCCTCCCCCGAACATTTTATTAAACAGCTGGGGCATCCATATAAATGTAAGCCCGGTTGATGCAGGGCCGCTTGATTTCATGATCTCAAGGACCTGCGGATCGCTCATTCCCATCTCATGCTTAAGAACAGCGAACACTGTACCAAACACCATTATTCCTGCCATAAGCGAGACAGTATTGTTCCCGATACCGGTCAGGAAGGCATTTCCCACCGTACCATGTTCCTTTTTCATATATGCTGCATAAGTCAGGAAGAGTCCCCATCCTGCACCGGTATCCCACGCATTCTGGGTGAGGGCATCGAGCCATATCCTGGGTTCTCCGAGCTGCCGGAGGTCAGGGGTGAAAAGATAAGCGAGTCCCTCTCCGGCTCCTGGCAGTGTGACTGCCCTGATAACACAAATGATCACGATCAGAAGCAGGGAGGGTATAAGTA
>JAHYJA010000109.1 GCA_019429325.1 Bacteroidales bacterium | reverse complement strand
GGTCAAGAAATTCAATAAGATGACGGTAAAAGTCGAGGGTGTTCAGAATTATTACCGGACCCCTGAAAAGTCCGAGCTGTTTAAGGGTAATCGCCTCCGTCAGCTCCTCGAGGGTACCGATACCACCGGGCAGTGCCACAACAGCATCAGCCATCGAGAACATTCTCCTTTTTCTTTCTCCCATATCGGCAGTAACGATCATCTCCTGAACGGCCGTGTGCCCCCATCCTTCATCGTTCATGAAGGATGGTATAACACCCGTAACATTTCCGCCGTTTGCCAGGACCGCATCAGCCAGTTTGCCCATAAGTCCGAAACCACCTCCACCGTATATGATACCGATCTGCGCATTGGCAAGCAAGCCTCCCAGCTCTGATGCGGCCTCAGCGTACCTTGTGTCAATCCGGCTGCTCGACGCAGCAAAAACACAAATTCTCATTTTGTTTTAATAAAACAGCCGTCAAAGTTATACCCGACGGCCGGTAGATTTCCGCTAATAAAAATCAGAGGAGGGCATCAAGCTTGTCAGCGTAATTCTTTTTTGGAACGGCCCCTACCTGCTTGTCAGCAATTTTCCCGTCCTTGAAGAAGAGCACCGTGGGGATGTTTCTTATACCGAATTGTGCAGCAACTGCCGGACTGTCGTCCACATCACATTTGGCTACAATGGCTTTGCCCGAATACTCTTTTGATATCTCATCAATAACCGGGGCAATCATTCTGCACGGTCCGCACCATTCAGCCCAGAAATCGACTATCACGGGTTTGTCGGACTTCAGGACGACCTCTTCAAAGTTATTGTCGTTTACTTCTAATGCCATAGCGTAATACTGTTTATAGTCTATTATTTATATCCGGGGCCAAAGATAGCTAATTAACTTTATAATCGATGCCCGGAAGATCATCGAGGTAGGAAATAAAACCGTTGTTGAGCCTTACTCTGAAGGTCCTGGAGAACATCGGAAGGGATATCTTGTCAACCGGATCGGTGAACAGAAAAACAAGTTCAGTCTCTCCCCTGTTTTCCCGGATCAGTTCCATCAGCTCGTTGATCATCTCCCTGTTGATAATTTCCGGATCGAGCCTGATGGTGACCGATTTTATAAGTTCGTCTTTGACGCTCGACAGGAGATTGATTGTTTTTATCCTGAATTCAAGTCCTTCTTCATTGTATCTGCGTTTCTGCACCCGTCCCTTAACAAGCAGGTAATAACCAACGATAAAAAATTTGCTGTTTTCGATATAATCCTTATCGAACATCATGAACCTGAAGGAGTCTGAATAATCCTGCAGAGTGAATGATCCGTAAGGTTTACCGTTTTTTCCGATCGCGTTTTTTGTATCTGTGACCATTCCGGCCACCGTAACATCCCTGTCGGCCCATTCGCGCAGGTTTTGCAGATCGGCAAGAGTGGCAGTTGTGAATGTATTTAGTTCGAGCCTGAAATCATCGAGCGGGTGTGATGAGAGGTAGATCCCGATCACCTCCTTTTCCCTGTTAAGCTTCTCAAGCTTTGGCCAGTCGGGGCATTGCGAGGGTTCTGGCTTGATAATGTCAAACCCGCCGGTCTCGCCAAAGAGAGTCTGCTGGCTGGAATTCCTGACAGCTTTTGCGTTGTTCCCGTAACGGACCAGGCTCTCGATGAAGGATGATCCCCTCGAATCGAGGGCAAAATACTGGGCTCTGGTTATATCGGAAAAACAGTCGAAAGCGCCGGCAACAGCCATTGCCTCAAGGTTCTTCTTGTTAAGGGCGTTAAGGTTGACTCTTTCAACGAGGTCGAAGATGCTGTTATAGATCCCGTTCTTCTCCCTTTCTTCTATAAGCTGTAAAACAGCATTCTCCCCAACTCCCTTGATGGCTCCCAGGCCAAAACGGATATTACCGTCTTTATTGACCGTGAACTTGACATTGCTCTCGTTGACATCGGGTCCCAGCACCTCTATACCCATCCTTCTGGTTTCGTCCATGAAGATGGTTATCTTCTTGATATCGTTTATATTACGACTGAGGACAGCAGCCATGTATTCTCCGGGGTAATTAGCCTTGAGATAGCCTGTCTGAAATGCAATCAGTGCATAGCAGGTAGAGTGGGATTTATTGAATGCATACTGGGCAAATGCCTCCCAGTCTGACCATATCTTCAGTACGATAGTTTCGTCATGACCTCTTTTGGCGCACCCTTCGACGAACTTGAGCTTCATCTCGTCCATGATGGACCTCTTCTTTTTGCCCATCGCTTTTCTGAGGGAATCGGCCTCACCCTTGGTAAATCCTGCAAGTTCCTGTGAGAGAAGCATGACCTGTTCCTGGTAAACAGTTATGCCATACGAATCTTTAAGGTATTTCTCCATTACAGGAAGGTAGTACTCGGGATCAGCAAGTCCGTGTTTGACTTTAATGAACTTGGGGATATATTCCATCGGGCCGGGGCGGTAGAGGGCATTCATCGCTATCAGGTCCTCCAGACGGGTAGGTTTCAGTTCCCTGAGGTACCTTTTCATCCCGGTCGATTCGAACTGGAAGATGCCTGTTGTTTCGCCGTTGCTGAAGAGATCGAAGGTTTTAGAATCATCAAGAGGAAGGTTATCTACATCTATATCTATACCTTTTGATTTTTTAATATTCTCTACTGCATCCCTGATTATTGAAAGTGTTTTAAGCCCGAGAAAGTCCATTTTGAGCAGGCCCACCGATTCGACCTGTCCGCCGTCGTACTGGGTTGCATAGAGGTCCGTATCCTTTGCAGTGCACAGAGGGATATAATTATCGAGGGCTTCTTTCCCTATTATTATCCCGCACGCATGAACGCCTGTCTGACGGATTGATCCCTCCAGGACTTCCGCATATTTAAGAGTCTGGGCTATCAGTTTGTTGGGTGAATTTTTTTCCCTGGCCAGCTCAGGCACCTCTGCATAGGCCTGGGTAAGAGTTATCCCTGGTCTCTCCGGGACAAGCTTGGCAAGGCGGTCGGCATCGGGGAGGGGAAGCTTCTGCACCCGCGCCACGTCCCTGATAGCCATTTTGGCAGCCATGGTACCAAATGTAATTATATGGGCAACTTTATCATGGCCGTATTTGTTGACAACATATCTCAGAACGGCGTCCCTGCCGTCTTCATCGAAATCAATGTCTATGTCAGGAAGCGAGATCCTGTCGGGATTGAGAAATCTCTCGAAAAGGAGGCCGTACTTTATCGGATCGATATCGGTTATTCTCAGGCAGTAAGCCACTGCTGATCCGGCCGCAGACCCCCGGCCGGGACCCACGGATACATCCAGTTCCCTGGCGGCCCTGAGAAAATCCTGGACAATGAGAAAATAGCCGGGGAAGCCCATCTTTGAAATTGTCTCGAGTTCGAAATCGAGTCTGTCCGTATGCTCCTGGGTCAGTTCTCCCCATCTCTCTGCCGCTCCGTTGTAGGTGAGAGCCCTCAGGTAATCATTCTTGTCGGTGTACCCTTCAGGGAGCTCAAAGTCAGGCATAACGGGATCGCGGTCAAGCTTGTATTTTTCTATTTTTGAGACCAGTTCACCGACATTGTCAACGGCTCCGGGAATATCACTGAAAATGAAGCGCATCTCCTCCTCGCTCCTGACATATTCCTGTTTAGTGTACCTGAGCCTGTCGGGATCGTCGATATCCTTCGCAGTATTGATACATATCAGGCGGTCGTGTGCTTCGGCATCTTCTGAATTAATGAAATGAACGTCGTTGGTGGCGATTATCTTCACATTGAATTTTACGGACAATTCCTTAAAAGCTTCAATCACTTTCTGCTGAAGGGGGAAGACGCTCCTGTCAGCCTCGGGATCATAAGTCTCATGTCTCTGAATTTCGAGATAAAAATCCTCACCAAATATGTCGATATAGCTTTTCAGGGCATTTTCGGCATCCTTCATGGAGCCGTGCAGAATAGCATCCTGGATCTCTCCGGCAAGGCATGCTGACGAGGCGATCAATCCCTCGCGGTACTCTTTCAGTAATTCCTTGTCAACACGAGGTTTATAGTAGAAGCCTTTTATCCAGGCAGTTGACACGAGTTTCACAAGGTTTTTATAACCTGTCAGGTTCTTTGCAAGAAGTATCAGGTGATCCCCTGAACGATCCTCTTTTCCCGAGACATCCTTTATGGACCTGCGGGCGACATACATTTCGCAGCCGATAATTGGTTTAATTCCCTTCTTAAGCGCGGTAAGATGGAACTCCTTGACTCCAAACATGTTTCCGTGATCGGTGATCGCGACAGCTTCCATGCCAAGGGATTTCACCCTGTCGATGAGCAGAGGTATGCTGGCAGCTCCGTCGAGTATGGAGTATTGGGTGTGAACGTGTAAGTGAGAGAATCCTGACATAAAACGGGTTCTTGTGGATGGTGACTAAACACAAAAGTATTAAAAACGGGGCAAAAGTCACCCGGTTGAGAAGCACACATTTTTATTATCCGTTACCCGGAGAATGTCAAATGTAAACCTGACCGTGCAATCCGTCGATCCGGAAAACTTATCAACAACAGATTTTTTAATTTTATCATGGCTGTGGAGATGCCATGGCCATGGACAGTAAAAGGAACCAGCCATTCCTTTCTAACCTTATTTCTTAACCTAAACTAAATGTTATGAGAAAAATTCTCTTGATGCTTTTGGTTTTTTGCGGGTTCTTGTTTTCTGCAAATGCCCAGCAAAAGATTGTTTCCGGAACAGTAACCTCGTCAGTTGAGGGAGAAGGAGTGCTCCCCGGGGTTACTGTTTCAGTTAAGGGGACGACCATGGGGGTTACTACCGATATTAACGGTAAATATTCTCTGGTGGTTCCGGATAATGCTGTTACCCTGATATTTTCATACATAGGGATGAAAAAGCAGGAGGTTGATATCGGGAACCTTTCCGTTATTGATATTCTGATGGAGCCTGATGTGCTTGGGCTGAACGAAGTGGTTGTGACCGCCCTGGGTATTTCCAGGGAAAAGAAAAGCCTCGGCTATTCTGTTCAGCAGATCGGAGGTGAAGGTTTTGATTATGGAAACGCCGCAATGGATATAAATCCTGATGATATTGAATCAATCTCTGTTTTAAAGGGAGCAGCTGCCAGTGCCCTTTACGGATCGCGGGCCGCTAACGGAGTGGTTCGGGTTACAGTGCCATGTACATAAATGCAGGGGAAATACAGAACAAGGGGTTTGAATTTTCAATGAATACAGTTCCGGTACAGGTTAAAAATTTCTCCTGGAGTCTTGATATCAACTGGTTTAAGAACATGAATGAAGTTATCAGTCTTGGTGAGAATATTGATAACATCCTTCTTTTCCAGGCCTGGGATGTATCAATTAATGCCAGGGAAGGCCAGCCTTATGGCGCGATAGTCGGAACCAATTTCGTCTATCTGGATGGTAAGAAGGTAGTTGGCCCGGATGGGTTTTATCTGAAAACCGATGAGGAGGAAGTAATTGGTAATATCAATCCTGACTGGAATGCAATGAATGGGGCACAGCATTCGATTATGATGCTTCACCCACCGCAAGATATGTATTGGATGCATCATACGTAAAGCTGCGTGAACTGGCTTTATCCTAACACATACCAAATTCGGTTCTGTCATCCACTTTTATTAGAAATGCTTCAGTTTCGCTGGTAGCCCGTAATTTGTTGATAATAAGCAAAAATACGTATCATTTTGATCCAGCCACAGCAATTTTCACAATGGCTGAGGTGCAACTGGTCGAACAGGTGAACAGTATTGATCAGAACCAGAACATTTCAAGGCTTCTTGCCCGGTATAATTCTCAGACAACCTATTATGGCGAGAGCCAGTGGAACTTCTATGACAGGAGCCTGCCAGATGAGATGTGGGAGACACTCTACCGCGATGTGCTGCTTGATTTTAAAGAGGTCAGGAGATTAATTGACCTCGATCAGTCAATTGAGGCAGCGGCATATCTCTCACAACCTGAAATCGGTTATGAAACAGGAAGCACTGCAAATGATTTCAGGAAAAAGATCGGACTGCAGAAATGGATTGCACTTTATAACAGGGGACTTGAAGGATGGGCAGAGTGGAGAAGGTTCGATACCCCGGTTTTTAATATTGCCAGAAATAAGACCATTGATGATATTCCGATGAGAATGCCGTATCCATATAATGAGAATAACCTAAACTTATCCAATTATACAGTTGCATCAAATGCAATCGGAGGGGACCTGGTATCTACAAAACTGTTCTGGGATATTTATTAATATAACTGACATATTGTTGCAACTTATGCAGAGTGGCATAATCTTGTTTCTGGGGGTGTATCGTTTGATACACCCTCATAATTGTTTGATCATAAAAAATAATTATCTTTGCACCCACAATTTTTTAATGTAGGTTAAATAAAAAGCGTAAAAGATTAATGGCAGTTAAAATCAGATTAGCTAGAAAAGGCCGCAGGAAGAAGGCCTTCTACCACATTGTGGTTGCAGATAGCAGGTCGCCACGGGATGGCAGATATATTGAAAAAATAGGGTTTTACAATCCCTTAACTAACCCGGCTACAATCGAGATCGATTTCGATAAGGCCCTGGGTTGGCTGCACAATGGCGCAATACCTACCGAAACATGCAGAGCTATCTTATCTTACAAGGGAGTTCTTATGAAGAAGCATCTCCTTGAAGGTGTTAAAAAGGGTGCATTCGACGAGGCCGAAGCCAACCGCCGTTTTGATGAATGGGTAAGGCAGAACGAGGCAAAAATCGATGCAAAAAAATCAGGACTTGAAAAATCAAGGGAAGAGGTCATCGGGAAACAGCTTGCTGAAGAAAAACGCATAAACGAAGCAAGGATAGCCAGGCTGGCAAAAAAACAGGCTGCACTTGATGCAAAAGCCGCAGCGGCTGAACGGAAAGAGGCTCAGGATGAGCCACTCCCTGAGGAGGAAGCAGCAAGCCCGGAACCTGTTGAGGAAACAGCGGCCCCGGAACCCGTTGAAGATGCTGTTGCCCCCGATGAAGAAGTGGCTGCCCCTGTTGAAGAAGCGGCTGCCACTGTGGCGGAAGCTGAAACTCCTCAGGCAGATGAGACAACTGCTGACGTAGCCCCTGAAGATAAACCCGAGGAATAGGAGCCGGATCGTCAGGATCGCCGGTCCAAATGACGTACAAGAAACACATATTGATTGGCAGGATCAGGAAGGTGCATGGCTTTCAGGGTGCTGTAACAGTCAAAACGGAGAGATCCTTTACAGGTGATATACCTGAGGAGGGATGGGTTTTCATTGAGATTGAAGGAAAACCTGTCCCTTTTTATGTTACAGGCACCGACTATGCCGGCGCTGACCTGGTAAGGCTCTGGTTTGACGGTTATGATACTGCTGAAAAGGTTGGCAGGTTCACGGGTTGCAATGTTTTTCTCATATCAGGCAAAACCGAAGGAGAAATCATCAATGGTATTGAGGATCTCAAAGGCATAGAAGTCCTGACCGTTCAAAAGCAGAGCATCGGCGTTATAAAGGAGGTGATAATGAATCCTGGTCAGGTGCTGCTTAGCATTCTCTCAAGTGACAATAAAGAGATCCTTATACCCCTGCACGAAGATTTTATTGTGCAACTTGACCCGGATAAAAAAGTTCTGGTGATGGACCTGCCTGAAGGACTTACAGAAATCAATTACTGAATCACAGGTTATCTGTGCAACTAATTGAAAATTTAACCGTCTTTAAGGATATTAATAACAAATATCCTATAAAATGAAGAAGGTTAAGCTTTACCTGGCATCTGCTGTTCTTTTTGCTGTTATCTGTTTCCCGGCTTTCAGTCAGGCCGACTCAAGGGAGACGAGAAATACAGGAAATTTTTCAAGAATCTCCTATGGTGTGCCCGGCACACTCTACGTAAGCCTTGGCTCTGAATACAAAGTGGTAATTGAAGGAAGAAAAGATATCCTCAGGGAGATTGAAACCGAGGTTACGGGCGACAGGCTGGTGATCAAACATAGGAACTGGCGTTTCTCAATGAGGGATACGCGAATAACAGTTTATGTCACGATGCCGGAAATATCCGGACTGAGTGTTTCGGGTTCCGGAAGGGCTGAAATAAAGGATCCGGTTACCACCGGACGTCTGGATCTCAGTGTAAGCGGAAGCGGCAGGCTCTATACTTCAAAAGTAGATGTGAAGGAGCTAAGATGTGCAATTTCCGGGTCAGGCGATATAATCATGGACAACGGGGGCAGGGCAGATGAAGCTGATATCTCAATCAGCGGATCAGGCAATTTTACCGGCGAATCCCTTATTGCAGAGGAGTTGTCGGCCAGGATTTCAGGGAGCGGGAGCTGTTCCTGCAATGTTTCTGAATCGCTTAGTGCCAGCATATCGGGCAGCGGCAACATAACATATTCGGGTAATCCGCGCATTAATGCAAGGGTTTCCGGATCAGGCCGCGTAAGGTCAAGATAAGCGGATCATTGCCTGATTATTTTAAATGACCCGTCGTTTTCTGTTCTTATGATCGGTGAAGGGGCGTACTTTTTCCTTTCGTCGCGGCGATACCTGACAACATAAGCTACTGAAGCAATGATAGATTCCTCGATCCCTGAGAAATCCGGTGGAGGCGGCTTACTGCTTATATTGGCTGATGTGGATACTATCGGTTTCCTGAAGAGTGATATCAGTTCATTGCAGAAATCATCCCGGGTGATCCTTATTCCCACCGATCCGTCTTCTGCGCAAATTCCCGGAGCAAGGTTCCGTCCGCGGGGATAGATTATTGTGACCGGTTCGCCGGAAAGTTCCGTAATACGCGATGCAGTCTCCGGCACCTCCCTGACATACCTTTCGAGCATTGTCACACCATTGACCAGTATGATGAGGCTCTGACCCACCTTCCTTTTCTTTATTTCGAAGATCTTCTCAACTGCCTCTTTACTTGTTGCATCACAACCAAGTCCCCAAACCGTGTCTGTCGGATATAAGATCACTCCTCCCTCCCTGAGGACTCCCAATGCTTCTCTCAGATCCTCCTTATAATCCATTTCACATTTTGATTTGTTTTACTCGCTCCATCGCTCCCTCGCTCCATCGCTCCCTCGCTCCCTCGCCCCCTCGCTCCATCGCTCCCTCGCTCCCTCAAAATACCAGTCGCAGCCTCTTAAGCCTCTCCTTCATTTCATTGATCACCACCGCCTCCATCTCCTCTGTATCAGCCTCAAAGGTCACAGAAAACCGTATATACTTTCCGGCGTCATCCCAGGGGACGGTGGATATCAGTGCTTCGTGTATGAGAAATTCTGAAAAATCAGATGCTGAATTGAAGAGTCTGCCGTTTTCAGTGCCGGCAGGAGCCTTTACGTAACAATAAAATGATCCTTTGGGTTTAACGGCATTAAAACCTGCCTCGTTAAGGGCTTCTGTCAGGAGGTTAAACCTCCTTGAGTATTTTGCTATGGTTCTTTCTGTTATTTCCGTATGCCTCAGAGCCCGGACCGCTGCCTTCTGGATGGCCCTGAACTGTCCCGAGTCGGTATTATCCTTCACAGCGGCATAAGCTTTTATCGCTTTACTGTTTCCGCAGACAAAACCGATCCTCCACCCGGTCATATTGAATGCCTTCGACAAAGAGTGAACCTCCAGTCCGACGTCCATGGCCCCGTCCGCGGAAAGAAAACTTAAAGGCTTGTATCCGTCGTATGTAAGTGCAGCATAAGCCGCATCGTGAACAACAACAATATTGGTTCTCAGCGCTAAATCAACCACACGGTCGAAAAATGCAGTATCAGCTACAGCTCCGGTAGGATTGTTCGGATAATTAAGATATAGCATCTTCGCCCTCTTCAGGACCTCCGGAGGGACCATTTTGAAGTCAGGCAGGAAGGAGTTGGATTCGAGCAGGGGAAGATTGAAAACCTCACCGCCAAGATAATGTGTATATGTTGCCATAACAGGGTAACCCGGGACCGTTGTAAGCAGTATGTCACCCGGATTGATGAAACAGAGCGGAAGCATGGCAAGTACCGGTTTTGATCCGATGCCATGGAGAACTTGTTCGGAAGGAATTAAACCTGAAAGGCCATAAACCCTGTCAAGGTAGCGGGCCGCTTCTTCCTGAAATTCAATAATCCCGTTATCGGCATACCACCTGTTCTCACTTTTTCCTGCCTCCTCAGCCAGGGCTTTTACCACAATGTCGTCTGCCGGCCAGTCAGGCTCCCCAACCCCCATATCGATGAGGACCATATCAGGATGTGCCTTTCTTGCAGCAGCTTTTGCTCTTTTTATAATTTCAAACTTGTATATTGCAGTAGATTTCCCGAAGCCGGTTCCACCGAGTCTTTCCGAAATCTTGTCATCAAAAAAGCTGGTCATAGAATAATTTCTGATTTGTAATTCAATAAACAATAATAGTATTTATCATCGGGCAAAAGTAATAAAAGTAATCAGGTCATAAATAATGATTGATCATCTCACCTTAAAAATACAAGTTATGATTCAGAATTCTTTACTAACCATCATCCTGGGATTATTCCTCTGTGCAGGAGTAAATTCTCAGGAGGCATTGAGGTATCAGGTGCCTCCTGAAGAGATAGTTAAAATTGTTGATGCCCCTGCTACTCCCATTGTCTCTGTCAGCAGTGACAAAACCGCAATTGTGATTATCGAAAGGGCGCCGATCATTACAATCACTGAACTTTCTGAGGAGGAGTTAAGGATTGGTGGACTCAGGATAAACCCAATGACGAGCGGCCCCAG
>JAHYJA010000108.1 GCA_019429325.1 Bacteroidales bacterium | reverse complement strand
CCCGGCCCCCCCCTGGGAGGGGATCACGTCAGCGGGGATGGTAATGCGGCCGGCACCCCCCCCCGGCCCCCCCTGGCCAGGGGGGTGGCCCGCGTCAGCGGGCCGGGGGGTTCCTGATGTGCAGTGAAATGGCAGAGAACTCGCCGGAAGGATTGCTCAGAACTCCCCAACCCCACTTTTTTTGAAAATTCGACTGATTCATTCGAAATATATTGCCGGTAATTATTTTAATTTTTATATTTGCCTTCATGGCAACTTAAAATTAAAAACCTTGTTATATGGTTAACAGAGAGGCATTTAAGAAGAAAGTGATTATAACTGCCGGGCAGATTTTCAGCCGTTTTGGTTTCAGGAAAACTACAATGGATGAGATTGCCAGCGAGCTCAAAATGGGTAAAAGTTCCATTTATTATTATTTTGACAGCAAGGAGAAAATCTTTGAAGCAGTCATCAGGTATGAGGCCAATACCCTTAGAAATGAGCTGACTAAAGCAATAAAAGAGGTGGATTCGCCGGTCGATAAGATGAAGAACTATGTATTTGTAAGAATGAAATCGTTCGAAAAACTTGCAAATTACTATAATGCCATATTTGACAAGAACCTCGATCATTTCGATTTTATAGAGAATGTAAGGTCGAAGTACGACAGGGAGGAGCTTGCGATGCTGAGGCTACTGCTCTATCACGGAAAAAGGAGGAAGGTATTTAAAGTGGATAACAGCGAATATACTGCCCTTGCCATTCAGACAACGCTTAAGGGACTTGAGGTACCGTTGTTCTGGAAGAAGAAGGAAGTTAACATTGAAAAGCGCCTTAATGCCATCCTGGATGTACTGTTCAACGGCATCCTGATCAAGTAGGCCCTATCTTTTTATTACCAGCCGTTTATTCTTTTTAATACTCAGCCAGAGCGCTCCGGCTCCAGCCAGCACAAACGGGATGCTGAGCCATTGTCCCATATTCAGCTTCATGGAAGCCTCAAATCCTACCTGATCCTCTTTAAGAAACTCGATGAAGAAGCGCGCTGTGAAAATGAGTATCATGGTAAGGCTGATCAGAGAACCCTGGATATGACCCCCTCTTTTTCTCCAGTAGATCCAGGAGAGGAGAACAAAAATTAGCAGGTAGGCGAGCCCTTCATAGATCTGTGTGGGGTGTTTCGGTACAGTCTCCCCGTTCCGGAGGAAAACAAAGCCCCAGGGAACCGTCGTTTCGACTCCGTAAATCTCGGAGTTCATCAGGTTGCCGGTGCGGATAAAGAAACCCGACAGAGCCACCACGATGGCAATGCGATCGAGGATCCAGGCATAATCTTTCTTCTCCTTCCTCGCAAAAAGCCACAATACCAGCAGAATACCGACTGCAGCTCCATGACTTGCAAGGCCTCCGTGCCATATCATAAGTATCTCCAGCGGGTTCCTCAGGTAGTAGCCCGGTTCGTAGAAAAGACAGTGGCCCAGCCGTGCCCCGACAATAACACCGATGGCCATATATATCGTGAGGCGGTCGAGGACAACATCTCCCAGCCCCTCATTGTCAAATATTTTCTTCATGATAATGTAGCCGAACAGGAAGGACGAGGCAAAAAGCAAGCCATACCACCTGATGGCAAATGAACCGATCCTGAAAATTTCCGGATTGACATCCCAGGGGATAACAAGTAAATGCATGCTGAAAAGATTAAGTTAATGCCAAAGGTAGAAAATATGTAATTAAATGCACTCAAAGCCGGCTAAAGTTTATGTCTCTGCCGAAATTACCAGCATCCTAAAGTAAGAAGGAGCGGATCAACTCTTAAAGAAATGATGTAAGTTTGTAATTCACCCAAACGGGGGTAATTTATGAAATTGAGCATACCAGCATTCTTACTGATTGCTTTGCCTGCCTTAGCATTGATATCTTCATGCGCGAAAGTCAGCTCCCCGTCAGGCGGACCAAGAGACAGGGAACCACCGGTGGTGGTTAAAAGCAATCCCCCGCCTGGTACTGTAAATTTCAGGGGAAAAAGCATCGCGGTAACCTTTAACGAATTTGTCGTTCTCGACAGGATAAATGACAAGTTCATGGTTTCACCCCCCATGAATACCAGGCCGCGGATATATATCAGGAGGAAGAATATTATTATTGATCTTGAGGAAGAGCTGAAAGACTCCACCACATATACATTCTATTTCCAGGATGCTGTCAGGGATCTGAACGAGGGCAATCCGATCAATAATTTCCAGTTTGTCCTGTCAACAGGACCTGTTATCGATTCTCTTTCAGTTACGGGGAGGGTCTACAATGCATTTAACCTGGAGGTCCCTGAAAACACCCTGGTCCTTCTCTATGGACAACTGGACGACACAGCGGTAGTGAAACAGATTCCGGATTATATTACGAGGCTGGAACCCAACGGAGCATTCCGGATCGATAACGTGCGCGGAGGCGCCTACCGCCTGTATGCCCTTAAGGACCTTGATAACAGCAGGAACTATAACCTGCCTGACGAAGAGTTCGCTTTTTGCGACACAATAATCGATATCACTCCTGAGAGGCACTATCTCCCGCGAAAGGAAGAGCCGGTACCTGTCAGCCCCGTGACGGATAAAAATGCCGTGGTTCCTGAAGCCGAGGGAGAATATACCCTCATATTGTTTCAGGCTGAGAAGACGAAACGCTATCTTACTTCATCCGCACGAAAGCTTGCATACCAGCTGGTTTACACCCTTTCCCTGCCACCCGATACGATGAATTTTGAATTTTCACTTCCCGATACCGGCACGGAAAAATACCTTATCGAAACCAGCCGGAACAGAGACACGGTAACAGTCTGGCTTGCAGACAGCACGCTCTATAACCAGCCCCTGCTGAACACGGTTGTCAGGTATCCTTTTACTGATTCCACCGGAACTGACGATTACAGGAGAGATACGATTCAGATGAGATTTCTTCAGCCCAGGGCGGCCCGGGTAAAACAGGCACGCACACCATTCAGGGTCAGCACGGGCATCGTGTCGGGACAACTGAAACCCGGCGCACCGCTGACACTTAAATCAGAAACACCCTTCAGAACTCCTGATACATCACGAATCAGGATCTACGAATTGAGTGAAAGCGGCAGGACAGGTCTCCCCTATAAGCTGACAAGGGACACGATGACCTTTTGCAGATATTTCCTTGAAGCCGATCTCCGGCAGGGAAGAAACTACTTATTTATTACAGATTCACGTGCCTTCGGAAATATTTATGGCGATTATTCCGATTCTGCCGGGGTGAAGTTTTCGCTGAGAAGCCCGGAATCATACGGTATGCTTACAATGAACGTCTCAAACCATACCGGGAAGAGGATCATTCAGCTTCTTGATAACAGGGAAACGGTTATACGTGAGATATATATGGATCAGGACGGATCAGCGGAGTTCCCTTTACTCGAAAAAGGCTTTTACAGAGTCCGTGTGATCTTTGACCTGAACGGCGACGGAAAATGGACAACCGGAGATTTTTTTCAGGGCAGACAGCCGGAAGCGGTCTCATATTATCCCGGTGAAATTGAAATACCGGTTAACTGGAGAGTGGAACAGGAATGGAATCTGGAACTGAAGAACTTTAAAAAACAGCAGCTGCGGGCAAAAAGAACCCCCGGACGATAGGGCAGGAGAACGGAAAATTTGTAATCCGGCGAATTGAGAACAGGAATGAATCAGGCAGAGTTAAGTATAAGCCGCGAACCTGCCATTTGTATACTTGGTTGATTAAATAATTATTGTATTTTTGGTTCCTGTGGCTAATTAACTTTTAAAATTAATATCCGGCGTGAATCCTTTATGCGACTTTGAGGTTAAAAAAAAATTAACCACGAAGGTACACAAAGGTTTTCACAAAGTAACACAAAGGAAACCAATAGATTAAAAATATATCTGCAAATAAGGATCGACAGATGTAATATATTAATAACTAAAAACTTATAAAAAAAATGAAGAAAGTAGTAGTAGGTGTTGATATCGGCGGAACCAACACAGTATTCGGGCTGGTTGACAATACAGGAAAGGAACTGGCTGAGGGCCATCTCAAAACAACAGATTATCCGGTGGTAAAAGATTTTGTCACTGCACTTGTCTCAGGGATAGGAAAGCTGATGGCCGGCAAGAAGGATCTTGAGCTGGCCGGTGTCGGAATAGGCGCCCCCGATGCAAATTTCCACAGGGGGACTATTGAGCATGCTCCCAATCTTGCATGGAAAGGGATCGTTCCGCTTGCCGATCTCATCAGAAAGGAGATAAAGGTACCTGTTGTTCTGACCAATGATGCTAACGCTGCCGCGATGGGAGAAATGGTCTTCGGAGGTGCGAAGAAGATGAAGGATTTCATAGTTCTGACCCTTGGAACGGGACTTGGCAGCGGGATCGTCGTTGACGGTAAGCTGGTTTACGGCCACACAGGATTTGCCGGAGAGGTGGGACACATGACCGTTGTTCCGGGCGGAAGGGAATGCGGCTGCGGACGCAAGGGGTGTCTCGAAACCTACGCATCTGCATCGGGCCTGGTGAAAACCGTTTCACTTATGATAAGCGAGATGAGAGAGGATAGTATTCTCAGAGGAGTGCCCCCCTCAAAACTGACATCAAAACAGATCGCCGAAGCTGCTGCAAAAAATGATCCTGTAGCCGTAAAAGCAATGGAATATACCGCAGAAAAACTGGGATTCGGAATAGTCAATTCAATAGTCTTCACAAGCCCTGAAGCAATATTCCTCTTTGGCGGACTGGCGCAGGCAGGTGAGATGTTATTCGCACCGGTAAGGAAATACCTGGCAAAGAACAATTACGTTCTGTTCAAAAACACCGTGAAGATCCTTCCTTCAGGCATCCCCGAAAGCAATGGTGCCGTACTCGGATCCGCAGCACTCATACTTAACGAACTATCGCTTTAGACTACCCGGCAGACTGATACCTGAATACAGGATCAGTCTGCCGGTTTTTTAACGTACACTGAAACTTTACCGGATTGATGATGAAAACACTGGAGGTTAAAGAACTTAGGTTCAATGAAAAATTCCCTGATCTGGATAAGGTATCGGAAAAACTCGACGGACTGAACGAAAGAAATCAAGTCGGAGAGATCAACTGGAGCGACTTTGGCTATAAGCCCGAAGTGACATTCGCGATAGGGTATACTCAGAATGAGATACTGCTGAGGTATTATGTCACAGAGCAATACTTCAAAGCCGAGAAGACAGAATCCAATCAGATGGTATGCGAGGATTCCTGTGTCGAATTCTTCGTTTCGCCGGCCGATGACGGATGGTATTACAATCTCGAGTTTAACGCGATCGGTACATGTTACATGGGAACGGGTACCGCCAGGGAAAACAGCAGAAAGGCTGATCCGAAGGTGATATCCAGGATCAGGAGAAAGACATCAGTAGGGGAGGAGGCAATTGGGGAAAGAGAGGGGGAGTTCTCCTGGACCATCACCATGGCAATTCCCATGGATGTCTTTTTCCGGCATGAAATAAAAGAGCTGAAGGGCAGGACATTCAGGGCAAATTTTTATAAATGCGGCGATAAGCTTTCCGTCCCTCATTATATTACATGGAACCCCGTGCGAACCAGGAGGCCTGATTATCATCAGCCTGCATATTTCGGTTTGCTCAGGTTTGTATGATCCGGTCATCAGATCTCACCTTTTGAATAATTTATTTTAAACAACAGGCTCACCAGCAAATATGGAACATAAGTTTAATGAGGTTGCGTTATCCGTTAATGCACATCCCGACGATGCAGAGGCGTGGAACGCCGGCGTACTGAAGCTTTTAAAGGATAAAGGTTATAAGATCGTCATTGCCACCATGACGGGGGGTGATCTGGGAGGGTGCGATATGGATATGGAGGAGACGGCCAGGGTAAGGTATAAGGAGGCAAAAAAAGCTGCCGCGGTGCTTGATGCAGAATATCATACCCTGGGAGGCACCGACGGTTTCCTTTTCGATACGAAGGAGATGAGGCTGAAATTGATTTCACTCATAAGGAAGGTCAGGGCCGGAGTTATCTTCACCCACCTTTCCAGTGATTATCATGCCGATCACAGGGCGACAGCCGGAATCGTTGAAGCTGCAGCAATGATATCATCGCTCGGGACTGTTCCCGTGAAGGAGAAGCCGGTCAGTATCACCCCGCTCCTGTACCATACATCTCCGCTTACCCTTTCCGACCCCCTGGGTTCACAGATCGTGCCGCCCCACTTCTTCGTTGACGTCACCTCAGTGATCGGGACAAAGAAGGAGATGCTTGGTTACCATATCTCGCAGATCGATCTGATGAAGCACATGCATAAGATGGACGATTTCTTCGGGTTTGTGCTTGAGGGTAACCGCAATTACGGTGCAATGGCAGGGGTTGAGTATGCCGAAGTATACTGGCAACACCTCGGCGGAGGCTTCCAGAAAGAGCCTCAGATCCAGAACGATCTTTCGGAGTTTATTGTAAAAAAAATCTGATTATCATGAATTTAACTGAAGAAAAATACAGGAGATTTGCTCTTGTGCAGGAGATGATGGAGACCCCCGGGCTGATCAGATCATTCGATCCGTCAGTTTCGGCACGCTTCGTTGAAAAGATAATGACACGGAAAGGATTATTCCTGACCGGGGAGGGCAGCAGCAGGCTTTTCCCTGCAAAGCGGGCCATTTCCTCTTCTCTCAGGAAGGAGTTCCTTATGCCGGTAATTACGGAAGGATGCACCCAGGCGATGGAGTACAATCTTTCAGATTTCGTCGTTTTTGCCGCCTCAAACTCGGGCCAGACAAAAGAGGTGATACGACTTGTGAATGCCCTGAAAAAGAAGGATCACCAGGCAATATTCGGGCTGACGGCAAATCAGAAGACAAAACTGGAGGAGTTTGCACACGATACCCATATTTTGTCATGCGGCAGGGAAAATGCCGTTGCAGCCACAAAATCGGTTGTCGAACAGGCTCTTTTCTACGATTCGCTCATGCGAAACCTACGCGGAGAAGAAATGGACGGGCTCGAAGAGTTGGCTGATAAATTCAGCGAAGCACTGACAGTGGAGATAGATGGACAGATAACCGAAAAGATAAGGAAAGCAGATGTAATCTATTTTGCCGGAAGAGACAATGGCGTAGCCGGAGAGCTCGCACTCAAGACCAACGAGATAACAAGGAAGAAATCGGCGTTTCTTGAGGGCACATTCGCACTTCACGGCATAGAGGAGGTGATGGACATTAATGAGGTACTCATCTGGATGGATCCTTTTGATGTCGATCAGGACAAGTTCCTTGAATGCCTGGTAAAAGGAGCGGGAGTCGAGGTAATAGCGGTTTCGGCCAAAGAAACCATGTTCCCGACAATACCTATTCCCGACGCAGGAGATTATACGGAATATGTTCAGATTGCAGCCGGATGGAACATACTTGTCGAAACAGGAATTTCACTGAATATAGATCTCGACCATCCAAGAAGGGCAAGAAAAGTGGGAAATGAATATGTTTCTGAATAAGAATAAGGTATATTTATAAAATAATCGGAGTTTTTAAGTATGACAAAGAAAAAGATCGCAGTTGGCGTAGATATCGGCGGGACCAACACCGTTTTCGGGTTTGTTGACCGGGATGGCAACATACTGGGTGAAGACAGGCTAAGGACAAACCATTACGATGAGGTGGAAGTTTTTATAGCAGCCCTGTATGAGAAAATAATGGTCATCAGCCAGAAGATTACTGAGCCGGTTGAGCTGATAGGGTTCGGCATCGGGGCACCGATGGGCAACATTAACAAGGGCACCATCGAGCATGCAGCAGGACTGCCCTGGAAAGGCATCATACCCCTCGCAGAGATCTTTAAGAGACACACCCCTCTTCCGGTAGTGGTCACCAACGATGCCAATGCGGCAGCCGTGGGAGAAATGATCTACGGGGGTGCCAGGGGCATGAAGAATTTTGTGGTCATTACCCTGGGTACCGGCCTTGGCAGCGGTTTTGTGATCGACGGGAAACTGGTTTACGGACATAACGGGTTTGCCGGGGAGCTGGGTCATACCGCCATCCGGCCGGGCCCGTCGAACCGCGATTGCGGCTGTGGCAGGAAAGGGTGTCTCGAAACATACGTTTCAGCAACCGGACTCAAGAGGTCGCTGTTAAAGATCATGGCCGACAGCATTCAGCCAAGCGAACTGAGAAAGTACAGCTTCGACGAGCTTGATGCAGAGCTCATCCACGAAGCGGCAAAAAGAGGCGATCCCCTAGCCAGAAGAGCATTTGAACATACTGGAAGAATGCTGGGATTTAAACTGGCAGATGTCGTGGCCCATACAAATCCCGAGGCCATATTCCTGTTCGGCGGTCTGGCACTGGCAAAAGACCTGATCTTTGAACCCGCAAAAGAGTTCATGGAAGAAAACCTGCTCAGCATTTACAGGGATAAAGTCAAACTCCTTCCTTCAGAACTCAGTACGCAGAATGCGGCCGTTCTGGGATCCAGCTCTCTTATATGGAGCCTGGAGGAATCATAAAACTGAGCATGACAGCGGCTGATATGGCTAACTTCAAAGACATACTGAACTACATCCTTGGGGTTATCTTTATTATACTTATCTTTTCGATAGCATATGCCTATCTTAAACCGCACCAGCTGCATAAAAGACGGCTTGTCTCAACACTCCTCCTTAAAGGAAGCTATCTTGTATATCTGCTGGTTCTTCTTATTGTTGTCTATTTTTCAGCCCTGGTTAAGGGGGGCCTCGATGACGTGTTCCTGGGAGTGGAGTTCTTTGCCTTCCTGATAGTGCTTTTCGCACCAACCATAGGCATCTTTGCCCGTAAGCTGGGACAATTCAGCAAGAAACGGGAGGGATACAACTACTTTTTTACAATTGTCAATGTTCTTTCAACCATCCTGATCCTGATAATGTATTTCATTTGAAAAAATATAGGGCCCCCTGCTGACCACACAAATCAGATTATTTATAACTAACTAAAACCGGAAGATATGATAAAAGAACGTTTGATCGGGTATATCGAACAGAGCATCAGCCAAAACTGGGAAATTGAAGCTTTGTCGAACTATGGTGAAAAAGGATATACCTATAAGCAGATCGCCGAAAAGATCCTTAAACTGCATATCCTGTTCAGGGAGACAGGCATAAACGAAGGAGACAAGATCGCCCTCGTGGGCAGGAATTCCGCGAATTGGTGTATAGTTTATCTTGCAGCAGTAACATACGGGGCGATTATTGTTCCGATCCTTCCGGATTTCAAGCCTGAGGATCTCATGAATCTCGTAAACCATTCAGATGCCTGCCTGCTGTTCGCGGATGACAAAATCTTTGAGTCGCTGGGAATCTCGGGAATGCAGGCAATAACCGGCGTTGTATCGCTCGATGATTTTTCATTGATAACTTCCTCCGATACTCGCCTCAGGGAGATCTTTCCCCTCCTCGGTGAAAAGTTTGCCGCGGCATATCCTGATCTTACACAGAATGACATCAAATTTTCGGACATCACCAACGACAAGCTTGCCGTGATAAGCTATACCGGCGGAACAACCGGTTTCTCAAAAGGAGTAATGATAGATCATAATACCCTTGCGGCCAATGTCAGGTTCGCCCAGAACAATATGCCCCTCAAGCCGGGCGATCCCCTGGTGTCGTTCCTTCCTCTTGCTCATACATATGGTTGTGCCTTTGAATTTCTTTTCCCTTTTACCTATGGCTGTCATATAACGATCCTTTCAAAAACACCGTCGCCACAGATCATCATACAGGCTTTCAAGGAGATCAGGCCGCGCCTTATTCTGTCGGTACCGCTTGTAATAGAAAAGATATTCAAGAAGCAACTCCTTCCGGTCATTTCAAAACCGCACATGAAGATACTGCTCTCTATCCCCGGGATCAATGCAATCCTGCATAAGAAGATAAGGGAGAAGCTGACCGAAACATTCGGAGGGAGGTTCCACGAGATAGTGATAGGAGGCGCCGCACTTAACCCCGAAGCTGAGAGATTCTTTAAGAAGATCGGGTTCAGATTCACTATTGGATACGGGATGACTGAATGCGGGCCACTCATCAGCTATGCATCGTGGGATACGACGAAGCTCGGTGCCTCGGGCCGCCCCGTTGATACCCTCGAAGTGACGATCGATTCTCCCGACCCCGTTAACGAGATAGGGGAGATCATTCTCCGCGGGGAGAATGTCATGCAGGGGTATTACAAGAATGAGAAAGCCACCAGGGAGATGATCGACGAGGAGGGTTGGATGCATACCGGCGATCTGGGCGTGATCGACAAGGATGGGAACATATTCATAAAGGGCAGGAGCAAAAGCATGCTCCTCGGGTCGTCCGGGAAGAACATCTTTCCCGAGGAGATCGAAGCGGTGATCAATAACCAGAACTATATCGCTGAATCGGTCGTCATATCCGAGGGAGATAAGCTTATCGGGCTGATTTATCCCGACTACGAGATGATGAAGAAGGATAACATCTCTGAGGAACAGCTGCAGACAATCCTTGACGAGACGCGCAGGGTTGTCAACGACCGTGTTCCGGACTACATGGCAGTGCACAAATTCAGGATACATCCCGAGGAGTTCGCAAAAACCCCAAAGAGAAGCATCAAGAGGTTCCTGTACACGAAGGAATGATTACTGAAACTTTAATTACCCCCCCTGCCCCCCCTGGGAGGGGGGGTAATACGCTGGACTTAAGATACATTATAATAGGATTAGAG
>JAHYJA010000107.1 GCA_019429325.1 Bacteroidales bacterium | reverse complement strand
AGGAACGGGAGGTGATGACCCAGGTGCCATTTGCCGGCAATACAGCTTCTGTAACCCTTCTGCTCCAAAAGCTCGGGGATCAGTTCTTCCTCCTGGTTTATTCCGATGCTGTCGTATGGCATAAGGGCTCCGGAGATACCAACCCGGTTCGCATAGCAACCGGTCATCAGTCCGGCCCGTGAGGCGCTGCTGACAGCATGTGACACATAGAAGTTCGTGAATCGCATCCCGGTAATGGCGAGCTGATCGATATTCGGGGTATTGAACTGAGTGGCGCCGAATGAGGTGAGATCCCCATAGCCCATGTCATCAATAAAGATCAGTACGATATTGGGAGCAGTTGTTCCTGTATTGTTTTTCTGCATGCAACCTGTCAGGGCTGCTGTTGAAAGAACGCCAAGGCCTAAATATGATTTATAGTTTTTCATAAAAATTGGTTTTCATTTCACAGAGGGACACATAGAAGCCACAGAGGGCCACAGAGAGCCACGGAGAACAGTCTCTGTGATCTCTGTGTAACTAATTCTTATCATTTTGTCTTTCAGACATTTTAAGTTTATACCATTTTGGATTGGGTTCCATCATTTTCGCACCCGTCTTTTCTCTCCAGTCATTAAGCAGGCTGAACAATTCCAGTGTTTTCGCAGGTTCTGATTCTGAAATATCGGTCGATTCTGAAATATCGTTTTCAAGATCATACAATTCCTGTTTTCCCGATTCAAAGTTGTCAATGAGTTTAAACTTTCCCAGTCTTATTGCGCTTCCCGGTTCAACACCCTGATTTGAATAATGGGGATAGTGCCAGAAGAGTGGTCTGTCAATGGATTCCCCTGTTTTAATTGTATGCACGATGCTTACGCCATCCAGCACCCCGGGGATATCTGCGGTTGTGCCGGCAATTTCTGCAATGGTTGGAAGAAAGTCGACAGAAGAAACCTGGCAATCAAGCTCAGGTTTCACCCTTTTGAAAAAGGGTGTTTTGATTATAAGGGGAACACGGATACCCCCCTCGTAAAGCCATCCTTTTCCGGCTCTCAGCGGGTAATTGCAGGTTGGAGAACCCTCTGATGTGGAGAGGCCTCCGTTATCGGATGTAAAGATCACAACCGTGTTCTCTTCAATACCCATCTCACTGATCTTGCCGAGCACTCTGCCGATATTCTCATCAAGGCTGTATATCATTGCCGCGTAAACCGGATTGCTCTGGATCACTCTTTCCTTGTAGTTATCGCCCATCAGCTCCCTGATCCAGTAAATCTCGCGGGTAAATGGTTGCATTTCAGTCAGTCCGAGCTTTTCGGCTTTTTCCGTAAATCTGAGGATATGTTCTTCTTTCGCCTGCATTGGGTTATGCACCGCGTAGTATGACAGGAAGACGAAAAAAGGTTTATTCTTTTTGTCCCCGATAAACTCCAGTGCTTCGTCGGTCTGGCGGTCAGTAAGATATTCTCCCGGAGGACCGTCAGTAAGTTTTGGATTGCCATAGGGGGAGAAGTAACCGTCGGCGTAATTATTGCGGGTTGGTGCTCCTGCCCCGTGTCCGCCGCTGTTGACATCGAATCCCTGAAACTCAGGCCAGTATTCCGGATCTCGTCCGAGGTGCCATTTCCCCGATATCATAGTGGCATAACCTTCATTCTTGAGTATTTCAGCGATTGTGATCTCTTCCAGTTCAAGCTGTTGTCTGAAAGGCAAAGCTATAAGCTTATCATCGGGAGCACCGCCTCTTGTTGCCTGTCTTCCCGGGATCCAGTCGGTAATACCGGTATTCACCGGATAGAGGCCGGTCATTATCGCCGCCCTTGTGGGAGAAGAGACAGGGCACGACGCATATGCGTTTGTAAAGCGGATCCCCTCTCCGGCCAGACGATCGATATTGGGTGTTTCATAAAATGTGCTTCCGTAACAACCGAGATCAGCATAACCCATGTCATCCACCAGAATGAAAATGATATTCGGTTTTGAATCCTCAGTTTTGCAACTGGTTAGAGATGAAACAAGGGGGATTGTTGCTGCAACACCAACACCAAGAAGAAATTTTGAATTTTTCATTGCTTATCTTTTATGTTCTGCAGAAGATCTTTCAGTTCCATGACAATGGATGGGTTTTCTGATGCCAGGTTGAGTCGTTCACCAATATCTGTCTTAAGATCATAAAGCTGCGGAAGTGAATCATTGCCAAGTTCTATATTTACGTTCAGATTCACTTTGGGTCCTGGCCCTGGCTCGATATATTTCCACCTGTCTTTAATGACTGACAGTCTTCCATTTGCAGCATGTTCAACCAGCCATTCACGGCCGGTTTTTACTTTGCCCAGCAAGGTATTAAGATGGTCGAAGCTATCGGGGCCTGCTCCGGCAGGGATTTCCTGGCCTGCCAGTGAGGCGAGTGAAGCCATGAGATCTATCTGGCTGAGGAGAGCATCAGTGTGACCCGGTTTCACTTTACCGGGCCATCTGACAATGAAAGCGACCCTGGTTCCACCGTTAAAAGCGCTGTATTTACCTCCTCTCAGGGGCCCTGCCGGTTTATGGTTCCCGAGCTTTTCCACTGCATCATCCATGTATCCGTCGTCAACAACAGGCCCGTTGTCGCTGGTGATGATGATCAGGGTTTTACGCGCCAGGTTCAGCTTATCGATGGTATTGACAATCTCTCCGACACACCAGTCGAACTGGAGAATTGCATCACCCCTGGGACCCATTCCGCTTTTACCTGCGAATCGCTGATGCGGTACCCTGGGAACGTGTATGTCGTGTGTGGCAAAATAGAGGAAAAAAGGCTTTTCCCTGTTTTTTTCAATAAATTCAACAGCTTTGCCGGTTATCACGTCAGCCATATCCTCGTCGATCCAAAGTGCAGATTTTCCCCCGCTCATATATCCTATCCGGCTTATCCCGTTAACGATGGTCATGTCGTGGCCATGGCTGGGATGCATCTTAAGGAGCTCCGGATGATCCCTTCCTGTAGGCTCAACCAGTATGGGTTCCCTGAAACTTACTGAGATGGGGTCGGCAGGATCAAGTCCCACTACTCTTCTGTTCTCGACGTAAACACAAGGGACCCTGTCTCCCGTGGCAGGAATCAGAAAACTGTAGCCGAAACCAATATCGAGAGGGGCGTGTGTAATTTCTCCATTCCAGTCGGCCCCCCCCTCAGGACCCAGTCCGAGGTGCCATTTACCGACAACTCCGGTGGAATAACCGGCATCCTTAAGCACAGATGCAACAGTTGTCCTTCCCGGCTCAATTATTGCCGGGGCATCACCTGTTGCAATGCCCGTGCCGCGCTGTCTCCAGGCATACTCGCCTGTAAGGAGCGAGTAGCGGGAAAAGGCAAGCGGAAAGATTTCGGATGGAGTGCGCGCCTTAGCGAAGATCTCTTCAGCTTTTTTAACTAAATCCGGCCGTGATGAGGCTAAGTTGTTTGACTCGGCGAAGTCTTTTGACAGATCATAAAGTTCCGTTTCGCCCTGTGGGATTTTATTGACGTTAAGTCTTACGGCTTTCCAGTTGCCAATCCGGACCGCCATCTTCCCGCCCTGCTCATGGAACTCCCAGTAGAGATATTCGTGCTGAGGCTGTTTTTTTCCAAGCAGTGCCGGCAGAAAAGAGATCCCGTCAATATCATCAGGGGATTCAGCTCCGGTTATTTCAGCGAAGGTGGGCATGATATCCCAGAAGGCCGAGATATGATCTGTGGTCGATCCTGCATTAATCTTATCAGGCCATCTCACAAGCATGGGCACCCGGATGCCTCCTTCATAAAGATCGCGCTTGTATCCCCTGAAGCCTCCATTGCTGCGGAAAAAGTCCGGATCTGCGCCTCCTTCGAGGTGAGGTCCGTTATCGGATGTAAAGATGACAATGGTGTTTTTCTCCAGACCCAGTTCAGTCAGCCTGTCGAGTATCTCCCCGACATAGTCGTCGAGGTGTTTGACCATTGCTGCGAAAGCGGCATGAGCCTCCGGCTGTGAACCATAAGGCCCCAGCCTGTAGTTCGGGCCATCATCAACGCCTTCAAATGATTTTTCCGGTTCAAATTTCCCCCGGAAGAGAGCCATATTCTCCTCTTTCGCGAACATCTCGGCATGCGGTATTATATTGGGATAATATAGAAAAAATGGTTTATCGCGGTTGTTGTTGATGAATCTGAGTGCCGCTTCCTGTATGACATCAGGTGCGTATGTTCCTGTCAGGGTGTCTGCATTTTGCGGCAGAATGATCTTTTCGTGATTATGCCACAGGTACCGGGGGTAGTAATTATGAGCCAGACGCTGGCAGTTGAATCCATAGAATTCGTCGAAGCCCTGTTTGTTGGGATCCCCTTCCGTATCAATGAATCCGAGTCCCCATTTTCCGAAGGCCCCGGTCACATAGCCTCTGGTCTTAAGCACCTCAGCCACGGTGACTGAGCTGGCTGGGAGCGGCCACTGGCCTTCAGGTTTCCATTCCCTGTTTCCCCTGATGGGGGTATGTCCGGTATGCAATCCGGTCATTAGCGATGAGCGGGAAGGCGCTGATACGGTACTTCCTGAATAATGCTGGGTGAAGGTAATACCCTCCATTGCCAGTCTGTCGATGTTTGGTGTGGAGAATTTCCGCTGTCCGTAACAGCTAAGGTCTCCGTATCCAAGGTCGTCGGCCAGGATATAGATTATGTTGGGCAGCTTTTCTTCCTTTTCCGGTTGTGCACACGATGCCAGGGCAAGTGAAGTGGCGAGGGCGGCGGGGATTCTGGTATTCATGAGGCAGGGGGTTAGGGATTGCGGATTGCGGATTGCGGATTGCGGATTGCGTAGTAAAGGGTCAGGAGGGTCAGAGGGTGCGGATCTTTATTTTGAAAGCTTCTGCCGGGTTCCTGATCATAATCTGGTCGATATCGGAATCTTTAAGGCCTTTTTCTTTAAGCCTTGGAATAAGTGCGGTAAAAATATCCATGAATCCGTTAAAGTTCCCTCCGTCGGGTTGTGAGGGATCATACCAGCCCGAATCGTGCGAAATAAGCACTCTGTTAAGAAGCCCGTTCCTGTTGAGTTCAACGATCTTATCAGCATACCATTCAATGCTGTTCGGTTCTCCGGGCTCCAGTGAAGGGCGCGCCCTCACATTGTCCAGTGATATCCAGGCACCTTCTTCTGCGGCTTTGACAATGGCCTCCATTGAACCGCTCTGGGCATGTACCCAGATAAATGCGGAGGGATCGACTCCCAGCTCCCTGAGGATACTTATCTGTTCCATCGCGGGCTTTTCAGGGCCTGTGTGTGAAGCTATTACAAGTCCAGTCTTTAAGTGTGCGAGTCCGGCTGCTGTTATGATCTTTCTATGTTCAGGTGAGAGAGTCTCTGAAGTCCCGACTGCAATCTTGATAAAGCCGGGTTTTACTCCGCTCTCCTCAATCCCGTTCTCCCACTCTTTTATCCAGATCTCAGCCAGTCCGGGGGCATCGGTGTCGTAGAAGCCGGCGGGAAGATATTTATTGTTTACTGCACCATAGTAACCGGTATTCGTAATGAAGCTTATTCCAGTCTTTTGCGCAAGCTCTATAAGCACATACGGGTCGCGTCCGAGGTATGCCGGGGTACATTCGATAAAGGTCTGAAGGCCGGTTTCTGTTAAGGCTATAAGATGCGGAAGTGCCTTAGTTACCACATCATCCCTGTTCCATCGGAAATAGCCTGTGCTGTCAGCGCCTATGAAATCGACCAGTACATGTTCGTGGGTAAGTGTTATACCCATTTCCGAAACAGGAACAGGTCCGTTTACCGACATGACATATTCCTGCGGAGCTGGTTTGCAGGTGATTATGATGATGCCGAAAAGCAGGAAAAGGATCAGATATAGAATGATCCTGAAATAATCTATCTCATCTTTCTTCATGAGGCAGGGTTTGTCAGGTAATTAAAAAATCCACTGCCTTAAAATTAAACTATTTTTTTGACATAGTAAGGGCGTTGCATGCAACGCCCCTGCGACGGGAAATATTAATCGTTGTGATGTAAGGGCGTTGCATGCAACGCCCCTACAAATACGAATCATTATGGATATTCCTCACTGCCCTACCGGAGGGATCGGGCCTGTTCCTGAATGATTCATCCCAGACCAGTGCTTCCGCGGTACTGCATGCTACCGACGGAACAGATGGCACGCATGAGGCTGCCGAGGCAGAAGGGAAATGTTCAGAGAAGACTGATCTGTAGTAATATTCTTCCTTTGACATTGGCGGATTTACCGGGAATCGGTATTTTGCATTTGCGAGCTGATCGTCTGACACCTCTTTTGCCGAGATGGCCTTGAGAGTGTCTATCCAGTTATAGCCAACACCGTCAGAGAATTGCTCTTTCTGCCGCCATGTCACGCTTGCTGGCAGGTAATCCTCAAACGCTTTCCGCAGGACCCATTTCTCGATTCTTTCATCTGAGACCATTTTGTCGGAAGGGTTGAGTCTCATTGCAACATCAAGGAACTCCTTGTCGAGGTAAGGCACTCTGCCTTCCACACCCCAGGATGCCAGGGATTTATTTGCCCTGAGGCAGTCGTACAGGTTCAACTTGCTGAGTTTTCTGAGTGTCTCCTCATGAAATGCCTGAGGATTGGGAGCTTTGTGAAAGTAAAGGTATCCTCCGAAGATCTCATCTGCCCCCTCTCCGGTAAGCACCATCTTCACTCCCATCGACTTGATGACCCTGGCAAGAAGATACATCGGAGTGGAAGCCCTTACCGTTGTAACATCGTAAGTATCAATATGATAAATAACGTCTCTTATGACATCCAGACCCTCGTCAATTGTAAAGTATATTTCGTGATGCACTGTACCGATATGTTCCGAGACCTTACTGGCAGCTGCCAGGTCAGGTGATCCTTTAAGACCGATAGCGAACGAGTGAAGGCCTTCCAGTGCCTTCAGTTCGGAGGCAACGTAAAAGTTACCGTACTGATCCCAACCAGTGTAAAGCGGAATAATGCCGATATGATCGCGGGCAATGAGGTAAGAGTCCTTTTCCCTGTCATACAGGGCGAAGGCGAATATGCCGTTCATTTCCTCCAGGAAGGAGGGCCCCTTGTCCCGGTAGAGGGGAAGGATCACCTCACAGTCGGACCGCGTCATAAATTCATATGAATCGGTATATCTTTCCCTTATTTCCTGATGATTATAGATCTCGCCGTTTATTAACAATATCAGGTTGCCATCCTTGCTGTAAAGGGGCTGTTTGCCCGATTCAGGATCCACTATCGACAACCTTTCATGGGCAAGAAAAGCCTTTTCACAATGAAATATCCCTGACCAGTCGGGTCCCCTGTGCCTTAACTTTTTCGACATCTTCAGAACAGTCGTCCTGAGATCCGGATGGCTGGTTTTCAGATCAAATACTCCAACAATTCCACACATTTACAAATATATTTAGGGTAATAACTTAAAAAATATCCGGGGTTAAAAATATTAAATAATAATTGAATAATCAAAATAAATTTAATATAAATATAATAAATATGATAAATCTATTACAAATACACGTAATATATTTAATAAAATATATAATATATGTTTAATGCCGATTGCAGTTGATCCGAATGATTCGGGTGAATTTCGTGATAATTCCCCGATTCTTCTTTTTAGTGCATTCTAACGACTTATAATGATATGACCGGATGATATTTACGTATAGTTATTGAGTGTTCCTGCGAAAACAGGTGACATTAATTTTTTTTTAAGAATCTTGTTAAAAATAATTAAATCAGGCTTGAAAATGGTGCGGTTTATCATCTGTATCCCTTGATCCTCAAAGGATTTTTTATATTGTGGCCATACCAAAAATAAACGATATATGACATTTACATTTAAAAGAATTTTTTCAGCAGCTGCAGCAGTGATAATCTCTGTTGGCCTGACTGATGCACAGCCGAACATCGGATGGCGCGGACCTGAGAGGAGCGGTGTGTATAATGAGACCGGTTTGCTTAAAACATGGCCTTCAGCCGGACCTTCGCTGATATGGGAATACAATGAGGCCGGTGCCGGGTTTTCAAGCACCACTGTAACTGATGATGCAGTATATATTACGGGGAGAAAGGGTGATAATGACGTGCTTACGGCACTGACGCCCGACGGCAGGAAAAAATGGGAGATTGTCTACGGAAAAGCTTCGAAGAGCAATTATCCCGATTCAAGAGGTACACCTACATATTATAACGGGAAGCTTTATGTAGTAAGCGGACATGGCGATATGGTATGCGTCGACAGAAACGGCAAGATCGTATGGTCTGTGAATTATTTTGACAAGTACCACGCGCCTCATCCGCGTTTTGGGATTGCAGAATCCCCTGTTGTGCTGAACGATATGGTTATTGGTACCCCGGGCGGAAAGATGGCGGCAATGGTTGCATTCAATCCTGACAATGGCAGGATCATCTGGGAGACTCCTCCCGTTGGAGAGGAAACACAGTATGTGAGTCCCCTCCTTATTGAAAACAATGGCAAAAAGATCATAGTAACTCTGACCACAGCTCATGTGCTTGGAATTGATCCTTCAACAGGCAGGCTCCTCTGGAAATACCATTACGAAGGAGCAAATGCCCAGCAGGGTGGCCGCAGAAACCACACCAACACTCCTGTTTACCGCGATGGCTTCCTGCTTGTTGCGAACGGCTATACCCAGGTTGCAGTCAAGCTGAAAATAAACTGGGACGGGACAGCTCCGACGGTTGTCTGGAAGAACACCGATCTGACACCCCATGTCGGGGGTAAGGTTCTTCTTGGCAACCAGATCTTCAGTTCGACACACGACAATAACTCCAGGGGAAGATGGATCTGTGTTGACTGGAACACAGGAAAAACGTTGTGGATCACTGACTGGCATAATAAGGGTTCCGTAATTTCATCTGACGGAATGCTCTACATTTATGAAGAGAAGGATGGACATGTAGGACTGGTGAGGCCATCGGCCGAGAAACTCGATGTGGTCAGCAGTTTCCGGGTCACGAAGGGTTCAGGGCCGCATTGGGCTCATCCGGTAATTGACAAAGGGAGGCTTTTTGTCAGGCACGGCGATCATCTGGCAGTCTATTCACTCAGACCGAAATAAGGACTTTTTTTCCTCTGAGGGGAGAATCATTGATTGCCAGGTCAGTTATTGAACAGTTTTTCAGATGCATCTTCAGAACTAAATAATTGTATCTTTGAATTTTTTACAGGGAGATTCAGTAAAGTGTTGACAGAAAGGATTTACAGGATATTCGTTGTTGGGTTCATCACAGCATTATTTGCGGGGATCCTTATCTGGTGGCTTTTCAGGAACCAGGCAAAGGATTTTACCGAGAATGTGCCGGGAATGGATAACCGGCCGGAACTCATTCCCAGGCCGGAAACGGTGGTTATTGGTGAGTTTTTCAGTTCGATGGCTGCCTTTGATGAACCTGCCCCCGGAAGCTGGCCAAGGTTCAGGGGCAGTGATTTTGACAACATCAGCAAAGACCCCACCCCGCTTGCGGACTCCTGGGGTCCCGGTGGACCCCCGTTACTCTGGCACGCTTCACTGGGAGAAGGATATGCAGGAGCCGCTGTCCACAATGGCCGGGTCTATATACTTGATTACAACGAAAGGACCAAGGCTGATATGCTGAGATGCTTCTCGCTTGAAACAGGTACAGAGTTGTGGAGAAGATGGTATTATGTTGATATGAAGAGGAATCATGGTTATTCCAGGACAATTCCCGCCGTTACCGATGAGTATGTTGTGACTTTAGGGCCCCGCTCGCATGTGATGTGTGTTGATGCTGTGAGCGGAGATCTTATCTGGTCGGTCGACCTCGAGTCTGAATATTCCATTCCCGGTGTCCACCGGGGAGGCATCACGCCTGATTTTTATGCAGGACAGTGTCCTCTTATTGACAATGGCGTTGCTGTGATAGCGCCCGGAGGTACTTCCCTTATGATAGGTATTGAGTGCAGTACCGGAAAAATTTTATGGGAGACACCAAATCCCCATCAGATACGCATGTCGCACTGCTCTGTAATGCCGATGACGATACATGGGAGGAAGATGTATGTTTATCACGGTGTTGGCGGTGTGAGCGGAGTAGCGGCTGATGGTCCCGATACCGGGAGAATCCTGTGGAGCACCACTGAGTGGGGCCCGGCAATTGTTGCAGCATCTCCCCTCTTTCTTGGTGACAACCAGTTGATCGTCTTCGGCGCCTATGGCGCAGGAGGGGCCAGAATTACTGTTAACAGGGAGGGATCAGGATATTCAGTGAGTGTTACCGAGCAGCATAAATCTGCGGAAGGCATCTCGAGTGACCAGCAGACACCAATACTTCTCGGGGAACATATCTGGTGCCTTATGCCTGAAAATTCAGCGGAGCTGAGAAGACAGCTTGCGTGTTTTCATAAATCAGATATTTTGGTGCCTGTCTGGACCAGTGGCAGGGAGAACAGGTATGGCAGGGGGCTGGGTCCGTATATAGTAAGCGGGGATAAAATGTACCTCCTCGATGATGATGCAAACCTCTATCTGTTCAGGCTTGACGGGAAGAGTGCCGTTGAACTGGCCAGACACCATATTCTCGACGGCATTGAAGCATGGGGGCCGCTGGCAATCGCCGGCAACAGGCTTATAATGAGGGATGCGCGGAATCTGGTGTGTCTTGATATCGGAATCCAGAACTGAAGTAAATGAAAAACAAAGTTTTAACGATAGGTTCGGTGATGATAATAATTGCTTTT
>JAHYJA010000106.1 GCA_019429325.1 Bacteroidales bacterium | reverse complement strand
CTGAGAAATATATTTTTTCCCTTTCAAGATCTATCGATGGCATCTTTTTCGATACCGCTTCAATCCGGGTGAGTATTCTTTCTGCAAACTTCTTTATATCGGAGTTGGAATCCTCCGGCAAACGATGCCCGACGGCCTTAGTTATCCTGTCAACCTCCTTCCGGATGTCAAGAGCTTCCCTTGTAATAAAGCTTCCCGAAAATGCATTCCAGACATAGTCAATCGCCGTTTCGGAAAGATGAAGCATGTCTGCAGCGTAAAACCTGTAATCGCGGAGGTCATCCATTACTATCTCATAAGCCGGGAAATAGCTGTACACAGCCGGATAATCCAGCAATTCCTCAACCGCCAGGATCAGGGTCGATTTGCTTACCTGGTTGCCATGTGCTCCGTCTTTCCAGTGGCGTATCGGACTTACTGTAAAAACAACCTTCAGGCCAGGAGAAAAAGCATGAAGTGTATCAAGCTGATTCTTCCATAATGAGACAATATCATTTACGGAGAGCAATTCCTGGTCAAAGCTGGCAGATGGTATCTTGTGACAGTTTGAAACAATCATCCCGGTGGGTTTCCAACGGTAAACCCTGGCTGTACCAAAGGTCAGAAAAAGGAATTTTGCTGACCTGATAAACTCATGAGCCTCTTCTGTCCTCCGGTTTATCTTTTCAAGCACTCTTTCAGGACTCCCGGCCGAGAATTCAGTGTAATGATGAAAGCTCAGCCAGGTCCCATCATTATCGTAAAGGTCCTCTTGCTGAAATTTTCTGTTCTCAATGGCCAGTTCGAGCGTTTTGGATACTGAGACAGGATTATAAACAGTTCCCGAGGGATTTATCATAACGGGCATCCGTCCCGATCGCATCTTCATCCCTATTTCTGTGGCAAAACATGAGCCAACCAGCATAACCCCGGTGCTGTAGTCAATTCTTTCAGATGAAGGTCCTGTATTTACTATTGTTCTTAGCTCCATTTGGGAAAGATTTATTTTGAGGCAAGCCTCTTTTCGATCCAGTCAATAATTACGGTGAAAACTTCTTCCCTGAAAGTCTCATAATGCAAGCCATGAAAACCCCCTTCAAATAACCTGAACTCCGCCAGTTCCGTTTTTTCCGCAAACCTGCGGCTACCTTCAGGAGAAGTGATCGGATCGTCGCTTCCATGCAAAAGGAGAACAGGAGTGGCAAGTTCTGCGGAATTTGCCAGTGATTGTACGGCAGCCCGGATCGTCCCGTAAAATAGGGCAACTGATATCCTGAAATGGACAAGGGGATCATTTGTGTAATCCTCAACCTGGCTGTTGTCATGCGATAACTGGGAAGGAATAAGACCTGAAGACATGACAAGTCCCGGCATAATAAACTTCATTACAGCAGCAATCACCTGCTTGATTTTATCCGGTTCAAATGATAACCGTAACCATGGGGAGCTAACAACAGCGCCTTTAACTTTTGGTTTTTTCCGCAGGATGTAATCCAGTACTATCCCGCCGCCCATGCTGTGTCCGTAAAGAAATACAGGAACACCCGGAAATGTCTTCCTGCTTTCATTAATAAGTGTGTTAATAAGCTCTTCTATCAGACCGTAACTCTTAATATGCCCTCTGCGTCCATCAGTCCGCCCGTGGCCGGGCAGATCAACTCCGGCAAATCCGATTCCCCTTGCATTGAACATTTCTGCCCACTGGTTATAACGCAGTACGTGCTCACCCAATCCGTGGATCAATAAAATAACTGCTCTTAGGTGTTCGCCGGGACTTTTGATTATACCTCTGAGTATTTGTCCGTTGCTCAGTCTGATGTTAAATTCCATATTCGTTTTTTCCTAAAAATACAAAAGATGTTGTAAAAACTTAATATATCTGCCACAATAAGCAAAATAGTCAGTCTGTCCGTAAAGCCCCCCGCTCTGCTGGCGCAGGGCACCCCCCTATTCAGGGGGGTTAATCCTCTGCGACTTTTACAAATTGCAGTAAGGCCAGAGTATTACCCCCCCTCCCAGGGGGGGCCAGGGGGGGGTCTGTCGTTAGCACAGGATTGGCAGGAAAACTTCTTCAGGCTTTTTCTGACCGAAAGACCCCCCGCCCTGCAGCCGCAGGGCACCCCCCTATTCAGGGGGTTAATCCTCTGCGACTTTTACAAATTGCAGTAAGGCCAGAGTATTACCCCCCCTCCCAGGGGGGGCCAGGGGGGGTCGGGGCTAACGCGGTAATGGCCGACAAGAGCCTAAATCAAAAAAAATTAATTTATACACTATTTATACTAACTCTTTCTCCGAAATTCTATTTAACTGTATGTCTGTCTGTTAATCCTGCACCCTGCACCCGGCTTATTTAGAAAAAAGTTAAATTATTAAGATATTAAGATATTAAGATTTTATTTTCTTATTTTATTTGTATACATTTGCCTTAACAAATTTAAACCTACCGGCCATGACAACTTACGAATTCAACAGCAACCTTATAGAGATGAAAAGCAACCTTCAGAGGTTTGCAATGAGTCTCACCGCCGATCGTGATTCAGCTCTGGACCTTGTGCAGGATACATATCTCAAGGCTTTTACCTACAAGGACAAGTTTGTTGATTACACCAATCTCAAAGCCTGGGTATTCACGATCATGAAGAATACGTTTATAAACAATTACCGTCGTAATGTGAAGGAGAACACAATAATTGACGGGACACAGGATCTCTATTATCTCAATATGCCGCACGACAAGGGATTCATTTCCCCGGAATCGGAGTATTCGGAACGGGAGATTGAGAAAGCAATAGATTCACTGAGTGATGATTTCAGGGTCCCGTTCAGAATGCATCTTGAGGGATACAAATATCATGAGATAGCGGATAAGCTGGGCCTGAAGATCGGTACAGTAAAGAGCAGGATATTCTTCACCCGCCAGAAATTAATGCTTTCTTTAAAAGATTACAGCAGATAAACAGAAAGTTAGTCAGGTTTCAGATAGTTAGTCAGGTTTCAGATAGTTAGTTATTCAGGGTAAAAAAAGGCTGATCATTCAGCCTTTTTTCATTGCCCGTACAACCAAACCTGTCAGGACGAATAAGACAAAGAGCCCCGCTACTACCCATGCCCAGATGTTTGTTGTTTTCGATTCTGCCCACATTTCATAAGGCTGCGCCAGGAAATAGTCAGATCTGACGGGCCACAATAACAACCTGGCCGAATCGATCAAACCATTGGTCCCTGTCAGCCTGCCCGGCATGGCTATCCTTACCGTGTAATCGCGGAAATCAATCATAACCTTATCAATGGCAAAGGTCATTGCAGAATCAGCCTCACTCCTGTACTTAACAGCACCTGATTCACCGAAAAGATCTTTAAATAAAACCCCGGATGTCCATAGGCTGTCGAACTCTTCTGAGTTCGCCTGAATAAATCCGGCTAATTCATCCTTCCATTTTCTCAATGATTCAGTGGTAATCTCCCCGTATGCTCTCCCCTCTGTGAGTTTGTTAAACTCATTTACCCATTGCGAAGCCAGGCAACTGATGACCCATTTCTCCGTTTTTATTTCAACCGTGTCCTTTAAAGCCCTGAATTTAAGACTGTCAGGTCCATTCTGCTTCTCATCAGTAATATACTGAGGGGAATAAAACCACTGCAATTCCTCCTGGTCAAGGAAATCTGAAACAGGATATGCGTCAGGTAATGCTTTATCTATTATCTCAGCAAATCTGTACTCTGTATTGAACCATTTGAATTTCCTGCTGAATTCCGTTCTGCGCGAAGAAGTTTTATTATAACCGCTGTCTGCTTTGTACATCAGGTTGATCTCATCACTGTTCTCAAAAAGCTTTTCCGCCCGTCTCACCCAAATTGTATCGCCCTCCCCCGTAAACTCCAGTGAATCCCGTATAATCCAGGTAGAGTCGACCGGTACCTGCAAGTCAGAAATGTCAAACTTATTTACAATGTTCTTCATTTCTACTTTTCTCGTCACGGAACCGTCGGGATGAACAATATTTGTTACCACAGTTTCCGGTTCGTCGCATGAGAACATCATTGTCAGAATGGTCAGGAAAAATGCTCTTGTCAGTTTTCTTTTCATTGCATTATAGTTTTAGTTTTCCCCTGTTATTCTTTTTCATTTTCTCCCCGATAATTTTCTTCAGCTCCGGGTCTTCTTCATTAATTTTACAGCAAAGTAAAAAACAAATGGTAATTTTATGGCAGATTTATAAATAAACTCTTATGCAGAAGATAATTACACTTCGCACCAGTCACAGGAACGCATTATATGACATAACGCAGGAGGTGGCCGGCGTCGTCAGGGAAAGCGGGATCCGGTCCGGACTAGTATCGGTATATGCCAGGGGATCGACTGCGGCCATAATGATACAGGAGAACTGGGATCAGTCGGTACAGAATGATGTGGTAACCCTGCTGGACCGCATGATCCCCGGGGGAATATGGGAGCATGACCATCAGGACAACAACGGCGATTCACATCTTAAGGCAGGTCTCGTTGGTCCGTCGGAAACTATTCCGGTTGTTGACGGTAAACCGGGACTCTCAACCTGGCAGAATGTTTTTCTCTGTGAGTTCGACGGGCCCAGGAATCAGAGGGAGGTGGTTGTCACTGTTATAGGTGATAAATAATTTCCGGTCAGTCTTCCGGTGTAAGGGCAACGTTCACATTCCTCATGAACTGTTCGTATTTCACCCTTTCTATAGCCGATCCCGTAAACAGGCTGGTAAACTTCTCCTTTGTCAGGGACTTCCATTCTTCCATATTCATATCTGCAATTATTTCATTCAGTGTGAATTCCGGAGTCCTGGCAGATTCCGCTTCCCTGTTCCACGGACAAACTTCCTGGCACCTGTCACATCCGTAAACCCTTCGTCCAAGCTTCGGGATTATCTCGTCAGGTACCGGCCCCCTGTTTTCGATTGTAAGGTTTGCAATGCATTTCCGGGCGTCTATTGTCCTGTTATCATTTATTGCACCTGTGGGACATGAGTCAATACATAGCCTGCAGTCGCCGCAATGATCCTCCTCATACGGGTCATCATAGCTTAGTTCGATATTCAGCAGAAGTATTCCGATAAAAAAGAATGATCCTGTTTTTTTGTTAATCATTATTGAATGGCGGCCCCTCCATGCAATTCCGGCCTCTTTCGCCCATGGCTTTTCAGGGATGGGGGCAGAATCTACAACAGCTCTCCCGTCTGCATCTGAATTGAATCTTTTTATAAAGGCAAGAAGGTTTTCGAGCTTGCCTGTTATAACTTTATGGTAATCTTCACCATATGCATATCTTGAAAGAAGAGGCACCCCCGGGGATTTTTGTCTGATCTCTGAATTGTAACTTAATCCGGTCACAACCAATGATTTTACTCCGGGGAACAGCTTAACCGGATCGAGCCGTTTTTCAATATCCCTGCAGATGTAAACCATCTGGCCATTCATGCCGGCCTCGCACCAGGCATTCATAAAAGGCTCATATTCAGTAAGAACCCGGGGCTTAGCAATCCCGCTGAGATCAAATCCCAGTTCCCGCGCCTTTTCTTTTATAAGCACGGTCAATTGTCTCTTTTCAGAATCTGTCACGGATCTTCATTTAAAGGAAACCGAGTTCAAGCTTAGCCTCATCGCTCAGCATGCTTCTGTCCCACGGAGGATTGAAAGTCAGTTTAAGGTCGCATTCACTGACTCCTTCCACAGCAGTAACCCTGGTTTTTACTTCCTCAACCAGATCCTCAGCCATCGGGCAGTTCGGAGCCGTAAGGGTCATTGTAACATGGGCAACATGCTCATCATCAACATCTATGCCGTAAATAAGTCCAAGATCCCAGATATTCACAGGAATCTCAGGATCATAGATCGTCTTGAGAACCTCCCCTATACGCATCTCAATATCAAGTCGTTCTGATTGTTCCATTTGTTACATCTCGTTTTCAATCAACTAGCAACCAGCAACCAGTAACTAGCAACCTGGGTTTAATATACTATGTTTTTGCGTCAATCGCAATGGCATAAAGCTTGATCTGCCGTACCATCGCCAGCAGTCCGTTCGACCGTGTCGGGGAGAGATTCTGCCTCAAACCAATCCGGTCGATAAAATAGAGATCCGATGATATTATCTCCTGTGGTGTGCGATCCGAAAGGACCCTGATAAGAAGGGCCACTATCCCTTTTGTGATTATCGCATCGCTGTCGGCGGTGAAGGATATTTTTTCACCGTCAAACTCAGGATGAAGCCATACCTTCGACTGGCACCCTTCAATCAGGTACTCTTTTATTTTAAAACGGGGATCAATAAGGGGCATATTTTTACCGAGATCTATCAGGAGGTTGTATTTATCCATCCAGTCCTCAAAAAGTGAAAACTCCTCAATTATCTCATCCTGTATCTGATTGATCGTCATAACTTGTGTCAGAACATTTTAATTACCTTTTCAATTCCTGTGGCAAGAATGTCTATTTCCTCCTCAGTGTTATAGAAGCACATAGATGCCCTTATTGTACCGTCTATCCCGAAGCTGTTCATAACCGGTTCTGCACAGTGTGTGCCGGTCCTGACGGCGATGCCCATCTTGTCAAGTATCATTCCCGCATCATACTGATGGATCCCTTTCAGAAGGAATGAAATGGTTGAGATCTTATTGGCGGAGGTTCCATAGATCCTCAATCCCTCAATTGATGATAATCCCGCGACGGCGTAGTCAAGAAGTGCTCTTTCCCTTTCAGCTATTTCAGCTCTTCCGAGGCCGCTTACATAATCGAGTGCAATACCAAGGCCGATCGCCGCCGGGAAATTCAATGTACCGGCTTCAAACTTGAAGGGTAGCTGGTTGTAAGTGGTCTTTTCGAATGTAACACTCTCCACCATATCTCCCCCTCCCTGGTACGGAGGCATGTCGGCAAGCCATTTCTCCTTTCCGTAAAGAACGCCTATACCGGTCGGACCGTAGATCTTGTGGCCGGAGAAAACAAAGAAATCACAATCCAACTCCCTCACGTCAGTTATTCCGTGCTGGATGCTCTGTGCCCCGTCGATAAGTACGGGGATACCGGTTGTGTGCGCGGCAGTGATTATATCCTTTACAGGCACTATTGTTCCGAGGGCATTTGATGCATGGGTAACCGCCACAAGCTTTGTCCTTGTTGACAGGAGTTTCAGATATTCTTCAAAAATAATCTCCCCTGAATCATTAATGGGAATAACCTTCAGAACGGCATTTTTTCTTTCGCACATCATCTGCCAGGGAACAATGTTGGCATGATGTTCCAGGCAGCTGATGATTATTTCATCTCCCGGCTGAACGTATCTCTCCCCGAATGAGAATGCTACGGCATTGACAGATCCGGTAGCTCCTGAAGTGAATATTATTTCATGCCTGTGTCCGGCATTGATAAATTGCCTGACTTTCTCTCTTGCATCCTCATAAGCTTCAGAGGCAATATCACTCAGGGCATGCACTCCCCGGTGTATGTTGCTGTTGTAGGACGTAAACACCTCACTTACTGCGTCTATAACACATTGGGGTTTCTGGGTTGTGGCGCCATTATCAAAATAGACAAGATCCCTGCCATATACTTTCCGGTTGAGAATAGGAAAGTCGGCTCTTATGTCAGTTATACTCTTCACTTTTCTGCTTTATTAGCCGCACTGAACCATACAGCTGGCACAGCGTGAAAGTTCACCTTTCAGGCGCTGCATTACCAGGTTATCCATCCTCTCGCGCAGAGGCTCAATATTGATTTTCTGTATTACCTCATGGGTGAAGGCGAACATAAGCATAAGCATTGCCTCCCTCTTGTCGATCCCTCTTGACCGCAGGTAGAAGAGAGAATCGTTATCGAGCTGTCCCACCGTTGCTCCGTGACTGCACTTCACATCATCAGCATAGATCTCCAGCTGTGGCTTTGTGTACATCTTCGCGTCATCGGTCAGAAGTATATTGTTGTTCCTCTGGTAGGCAAGCGTCCCCTGTGCATCCTTTGCCACATATATACGGCCGTTGAAGGCCCCGGTCGCCATGTCATCAAGTACTCCCTTGAAAAGCTGGTTGCTGGTGCAGTGAGGGAACGCGTGTTCAACGTTTATATAATTATCCACGTGCTGAAACTTATCGGCCAGATATAGTCCGTAGGAATTGCTTTCTGCACCCTCTCCCCCGAGAAAGTGATAAGTGCTGTTCCTGACGAGCCCCCCGTGAAGGGTTAAATTGTTTGATGAGGCCTGGCTGCTCTTCTCCTGGTGAATGAAAGTATGGGATATTTTGCTTGCATTGTTGTGTTCGTTCTGAACCCTTATTATATCAAAGTGTGAGTTCTCGCCGACATATACTTCAGTGACGGCATTGGTAAGAAACTTCCGGGGCGACAAGGTATGGTCGCAGATAATGATGGCTATTCCCGAGTTCTTCTCAACAATAATCAGGTTTCGGTGCTGGTTGAAAATGTCTTCGTCTGAGTATACAAGGTTCACTATCTGAACAGGTTTCGTAAGCAGTGTTCCTTCAGGCACGTAAACGAATATCCCGTCGGATGCCATGGCGGTATTCAGGTGAACCAGTCCGTCCGATTCGCTTTTTGCATATTTTCCGTAATGTTCCCTGATCTTGTCGCTGAATCTGACAGATGCCTCCTTCAGGCTTCCCACCCATACACCCTCAGGCAGCTGCCGCAGTTTATTCTTCAGGTCGGGGTAGAATCCATTCATCAGAACAAGTCCGTGAGTATCGAGGCTTGCCACATCGCACCTGAACTCTTCAGCTTTTATAGATTCCTCATCACCAGGTGCCAGATAGCTTTTAAAATCATGTCTGAAGAAAATATCCAGGTTGGTGTATCTGTACATCTCACTTTTCCTTGAGGGTATGCCAAGGATCCTGTATCGTTCAATTGCCTCTTCCCTGAATGAGTTTATATAGTCAGTGGAGGAGCTTTGGATCAGATGCCTGTTTTCAGTGTAGAGATCTGAATATCGCTCAGAGAACTCACTTTTATTATTCATATCCTGACTGATTATCAACTTCACTCCTTATCCATTCATACCCTTTCTCCTCGAGTTCAAAGGCAAGTTCCTTACCGGCAGTACGAACTATCCGTCCGTCATAAAGCACATGGACGACGTCAGGCACGATATAATCGAGCAGTCTCTGGTAATGGGTTATCACGACGGCGGAGTTATCGGGGCGTTTCAGCTTGTTCACTCCGTTTGCAACAACACGGAGGGCATCTATATCGAGGCCCGAGTCGGTTTCGTCGAGGATTGCCAGTGTCGGCTCCAGCATAGCCATCTGGAAGATCTCATTTTTCTTTTTCTCCCCTCCTGAGAACCCCTCGTTAACTGACCTGTTGGCCAGTTTTGAATCGATCTCGACCATCTCTTTTTTCTCACGCATCAGCTTAAGGAAGTCGGACGCTGAAAGCGGATCGAGGCCCTTGTGCCGGCGGTGAGTGTTGACTGCCGTTTTCAGAAAGTTCACCATGCTGACTCCCGGGATCTCAATAGGATACTGGAATCCAAGAAATATACCCTCTTTCGAGCGTTCTTCGGGGAGCATGTCAAGAAGGTTCCTGCCGAAATACTCTACTGTTCCTTCTGTAACCCGGGCTAATTCGCGGCCGGCTATTACAGCGGCAAGAGTACTTTTTCCTGAACCGTTGGGACCCATTATGGCATGGATCTCTCCGGGCTTTACCTCAAGATCCAGTCCTTTTAATATTTCCTTACCGTTTATTGAAGCATGCAAATTCTTAATGACCAACATAATACAAGTGCATTTAATAATTTAACCCACACTGCCTTCGAGGCTTATCTGAAGAAGTTTCTGTGCCTCCACAGCAAATTCCATCGGCAGCTTGTTTATCACCTCCCTGGCATATCCGTTTACAATAAGACCAATCGCATCTTCGGTGGAGATCCCTCTCTGGTTACAATAAAAGATCTGATCCTCCCCTATCTTCGATGTAGTGGCTTCATGTTCAACGATTGCTGAAGGGTTATCGATCTCGATGTAGGGAAAGGTATGTGCGCCGCATTTATCGCCAAGCAGCAGCGAATCGCACTGTGAGAAATTGCGTGCTCCGGATGCGTTCCTCAGGACTTTTACCAGCCCCCTGTAACTATTCTGTCCATATCCTGCGGAGATCCCTTTCGAAACGATCCTGCTCCGGGTGTTCCTTCCGATATGGATCATCTTGGTACCTGTGTCGGCCTGCTGATGGTTGTTGGTTACTGCGACTGAATAGAATTCTCCCGTGGAATTATCGCCTTTAAGGATACACGAAGGGTATTTCCAGGTAATGGCAGAACCGGTCTCGACCTGTGTCCATGAAATCCTCGAGTTCTCTCCCCTGCAGATTCCCCGTTTGGTAACAAAATTAAAGATCCCTCCTCTTCCCTCTTTATCGCCCGGATACCAGTTCTGTACCGTGGAATATTTTACTTCAGAATTGGTTTCAGCGATTATCTCAACCACTGCGGCATGCAGCTGGTTTTCGTCGCGCATCGGCGCCGTACAGCCTTCGAGATAGCTGACGTAACTCTCTTCGTCGGCAATAAGAAGGGTTCTCTCAAACTGACCTGTGTTTGCAGCATTGATCCTGAAGTAGGTTGAAAGTTCCATGGGGCACCTGACCCCTTTCGGAATATAGCAGAAGGAACCGTCGCTGAAGACAGCCGAGTTGAGTGTTGCAAAGAAATTATCATTATAGGGGACCACGGTACCCAGGTATCTCTTTACGAGGTCGGGGTATTCCCTGACGGCTTCGCTGAAGGAGCAGAAGATTATTCCCATTTCAGCCAGCGTTTCCCGGAATGTTGTTTTT